>DIVP01000112.1 GCA_002422465.1 Peptococcaceae bacterium UBA6129
GTTCGAGTCCTACTCGGGGAGCCAAACAATTATTAACCCCCGGTAAAGATTACCGGGGGTATTTGTGCTGTGTATAGTAAAGTAAATATTCAATACAAATTATAAAAAATAGGACTAATGACCTAAAAGAATAGGACTTTAGGATGATTACAAATAGTCCAAATTGTGATAATTTATTTATATAGTTCTATTAAGGAGGTGCAATATGTATAAAACACTCAATTACAGCGAAGAGGAGCTTGTCTTGCAAGCCCAACAAGGAAACAATGATTCTTTAGAGAAAATATTGCAAAGCTATCGGGGTTTTATTCGTTACGTCTGCCAACGCTATTTTCTAAAGGATGGCGATGAACAGGACTTATTGCAGGAAGCCTCAATAGGCCTTTTAGAAGCAATAAGAGCCTATAATTATTCGAGCGAAGTGAAATTTCGTAATTTTGCATTTATTTGTATAAAAAGAGAATTGGATTCCGTTATCAGCCGCTCAAACCGTAAAAAAAGACAGATTCTGAACAATGCCATACCGATATATGCATACGTAGAAGAAGAAAATAACCGTTATGGCTCAGAGTATTATTCCGGCGAGAACTTCATGAAATGTGATGATGATACACCGGAAGATGCAATAATTGCCAGAGAAGAGCTGCAAGAATTAAGGACGTTTTTAAATAAGGAATTAACCTCACTTGAGCAAAAGGTTCTAGTCTTGCGAATTGAAGGATGCAGCTACCGTGAGATCACAGACATCTTGGAAATAAGGGCAAAAGCCGTCGATAATGCGATTCAGAGAATCCGGCGAAAGGTACTTAACGCATATAGAAACTCCTCAAAAAGTGCTTAGGATAAAAACCTGGCACTTTTTTATTTTCGGAAATAGTGCAATTGTGTGTAATAAGAAGGGAATGAACGTAATACCCGGGAAAACAGCCAATATCGGGGATAAGCTACTGAGGTTGGGGTTGAATATTTACAGGTAGGTATTGTTATAATATAATCGGAAGGTCAAAAAAGGTCAGGTGAAGCTAGATGAGTTTATCCAGACGAATAGAAGAATATATTAAAAAACTGCTCGAAAGCAGCAGTTCCATTGAAGTCCAGCGCAGCGAGCTTGCAGGCAGCTTCAAATGCGTACCGTCACAGATAAACTATGTATTGAGTACGCGCTTCACGCCAACGCATGGATATTTGGTTGAAAGCCGTCGCGGGGGCGGGGGCTTTTTGCGAATAGTCAAATTGTCCTGGGGCAAGTCGGAAAGCACACAAATCGAGGAGATTTATCATAATTTAGGAATTGAAATAGACCAATGGAAGGCTGAAGTAATACTATGCCGACTTAAGGATGAAGAATTAATTACAGCACGTGAGCATTTGTTGCTCAAGGCGATTATAAACCGTGATACGCTGCAGATTGACCTGCCCGAGCGGGATTTGATCAGGGCCAGAATTATTCATAGCATTTTAGCAACGCTATCGAGGAATGACTTAGAAGAGGAGAATTAGAAAATGGATTGTCAAAAATGTCATCAAAGACAGGCAAATGTTCATATAACCCAATTTGTTAACGGCGAAAAGCAGGAGGTTCATCTCTGCGAACAGTGTGCACAGGCTGGGAAGATATATTACCCGTATTCGCAGTTCCCGATCCATAACCTGACCAATTTATTAGGCTTTTTAATGCAGTCAGGCGGAGTTGATAAGCATTTGCCGGAAGATAAATGCCCGAATTGTGCTTGTGATTATCAAAAAATCACAGAATCAGGTTATATTGGTTGCAGCGCATGCTATGACCATTTTTCAACTCAACTTGAACCTGTTTTAAGAAAAATACATGGCACCAGCCGGCACAGCGGGAAAATACCCAAACGTATGGGTACTGCGTTTCTCTTAAAGAAGGAAGTTGAAGAGCTTAAAAAAGATTTAAAAAAGGCCATTGAGTACGAAAAGTATGAAGAAGCGGCCACTATACGCGACAGCATTAAAGCGCTAGAGGAAAAAATAGTGCGAGGTGAGAATGATGATTGAAAAAATAGTTGCCAGTGCAAAGAGCAGCTGGTCAAGTGGCGAAGGGCCATATCATCATATCGCCATCAGCTCACGGATAAGGCTGGCCAGGAATCTAGCCGGGTTACCAATGCCGCCGTTTCAAAATGAGGACATGGGCGGCGCTGTACTAGAAAAGATCCGGACTGCAGCGGAGCAAATAGCAGTGGAAGAAGAAGCAAAGCTTTCTTTTTTTCGTTTAAGTGATTTATCACCGCTGGATAGACTAATACTTATAGAAAAACATCTTATCAGTAAAGAGCATGCGGATGGCAAAGCCGGACGTGGGTTATTAATAAATACTGCAGGCTCTGTCAGCATTATGATAAATGAAGAGGATCATCTGAGAATACAGGCGCTTGTCCCCGGATTACAGCTTGAGAGGGCTTGGGAACTTGCTGATAGGATTGACGACCTTCTCGAAGCACAGCTTGAATACGCATTTCATGAGGACAAAGGCTATCTGACCGCCTGTCCGACCAATGTAGGTACGGGGCTGCGTGCCAGCGTTATGTTGCACTTACCGGGGCTCGCGCTGACGAACCAGGCGCCCAAGATATTCAGTGCGCTCGGGCAGCTTGGACTGGCCGTCAGGGGGCTATATGGCGAAGGGACCGAGGCTACCGGCCATATCTATCAGATTTCTAATCAGATTACGCTTGGTCAAAAAGAGATAGAGATTATCCAAAATATATCTACGGTAACAAGGCAGATTATCGAGAAGGAAGAAGAGACCAGGAAAATCATTATCAAAGAAATGCCCTTACAGATAAAAGACCGTGTCGGCAGAGCTTATGGAATTTTAAAGAATGCCGCAGTATTAAGCTCGCAGGAAGCCCTAAATCTGTTGTCTGACTTGAGACTCGGGATAGATCAGGACATTATTCAAATAGGACTCGGCTGCATTGAGCTTAATGAGCTTATGGTGGCCTCGCAGCCTGGTTTTCTGCAAAAGTTTGCGGGTGCACCGATGGAGGCATTGGAACGAGATGCTGCCAGGGCGAGGTATTTTCAGGAAATGCTAGAAAAAAGGGGGTAATAATGATGTACGAAAGATTAACGCAGCGTGCTCAGCGTGTTATCTATTTAGGCAAGGAAGAAGCGAAATCCATGGGACAACCTGCCGTTGGCACGGAGCATCTGCTTTTAGGGTTATTACGGGAAAACGAAGGGATCGGAGCCAAAGCGCTCATTAACAGTGGGCTAGACCTTAATGTCCTGCGTAAGAAGGTAAAGGATCTGACAACACCTGGCCGCGAAAACATAGCCGATATCGGGATAACGCCGAGGGTCAAAAAAGTGCTGGAACTTGCTCATGATGAAGCTCAAAAATGGGGTGTTAATTACGTTGGCACCGAACATCTTTTGTTAGGGCTGATCAGAGAGGGCGAGGGTGTCGCAGCCCAGGTTTTGCTTGAGCTTGGGGTATCTGCGGATTCAGTGCGCCGTCAGGTCCTAGAGCTGCTTGGCGGAGGACCGGGGATGCTAAAGAACAGTGTTTCGGGGCAGAAAGGAACTGCAAAAAACAGTCCGACACCCAGCTTAAATGAATATGGAAGAGATTTGACGGTTTTCGCGGAAGAAGGGAAAATTGACCCGGTAGTAGGCAGGTCCAAAGAAATTGAGAGGGTCATTCAGGTACTCAGCCGAAGACCGAAAAATAACCCTGTTTTGATTGGTGAGCCGGGGGTCGGCAAAACTGCGATTGTTGAAGGGCTGGCTCAACGTATTATCAACGGAGAAGTACCGGAAACCATCAAAGGGAAGCGGGTCATTGCCCTGGATATGGCGGCCTTGATAGCCGGTTCAAAATATCGTGGAGATTTCGAAGAACGGTTAAAAAAAGTAATGGAAGAGATCAAGTCAAATGGGAATATTATTCTGTTTATCGATGAGATGCATACCCTCATTGGAGCAGGCGCTGCGGAGGGAGCTATTGATGCCTCCAATATCCTCAAGCCTGCGTTATCCCGCGGTGAGGTGCAGGCTGTCGGAGCAACCACCCTTGATGAATACCGGAAACATGTAGAAAAAGACCCTGCTCTCGAGAGGCGTTTTCAGCCGATTACGGTAGAGGAGCCGACGAAAGAGGAGACCCTGGCAATGCTCAAAGGGCTAAGAGACCTTTATGAAGCACATCATCGTGTGAAAATCAGCGATGAGGCGCTGAAAGCAGCTGTGGAATTATCCGACCGCTATATCTCAGACCGGTTTATGCCTGATAAAGCAATAGATTTGATTGACGAGGCCGCCTCGAAAGTAAGACTAAAAGCCCACACCTGTCCTCCTGATATGCGCAGGCTGGAGATAGATATTGAAAATCTGAACAAAGAAAAAGAAGCGGCGATTATGTCCCAGGAGTATGAAAAAGCTGCCGAGCTGCGTGATTCGGAACAAAAAGCGCGTGAAAAGTTAGAGGTTATCAAAACACAGTGGGAACAGGACAAAATTAAGGATACGCAGATAGTCAGGGAGGACGATATTGCGCAGATTGTTTCGAGTTGGACCGGCGTACCGGTGCAACGCCTCGCCGAGGGGGAATCCCAGAGGCTGTTAAGGATGGAGGAAATTCTCCATCAAAGGGTAGTTGGGCAGGACGAAGCTATCCAAGCCGTCTCGAAAGCGATCAGAAGGGCAAGAGCCGGTCTGAAGGATCCGAAGCGTCCGATAGGTTCATTTATCTTCTCAGGACCTACCGGGGTTGGCAAGACCGAGTTAGCAAAGGCCCTTGCCGAAGTCCTTTTCGGTAACGAGGATGCTATTATCCGCCTGGATATGTCCGAATACATGGAGAAACATACCGTCGCAAGACTGATAGGCGCACCGCCCGGATATATCGGCCATGATGAAGGTGGGCAGCTGACCGAAGCGGTACGGCGCAAGCCATATGCCGTAATACTTCTCGATGAAATTGAAAAAGCGCACAGCGATGTTTTTAATACCCTGTTGCAGGTTATGGAGGATGGACGTCTAACCGATGCAAAAGGGAGAACCGTCAATTTCCGCAATACGGTCATAATCATGACCTCAAACGTAGGGGCAAGCGCGCTTAAAAACGAGCCTACGGTGGGTTTCGTCTCTTCGACATCGGAGACGGACGTTTACGAACGCATGAAAAGCAGGCTGTTCGAGGAAATAAAAAAGGCCTTCCGCCCTGAATTCTTAAACCGCATAGATGAGACGATAGTATTTCATCCTTTAAACAAGGAGCAGTTGACCGAGATTGTTTCCTTGCTTGTCAAAAGCATGATCAAGCGTTTGGCCGAACAGGAGGTTACGGTAGAGGTTACTGCAGAAGCGAAAGAGGTTATTATTAAAGAGGGTTATAACCCGGTCTACGGAGCGAGACCATTGAGGCGCGCGATTCAGCACCTGTTGGAAGACCGGTTGTCGGAAGAACTGCTGAAAAACACATTTAAAAAAGGTGAAACGGTCATCGTTGATGCGGCAGACGGTAAAATTGTAGTAAAAAGCGCAGGCAGGGCTGAAGTTACTGCCAACCCAGGCAACGAAAGTAGTGATTAAACATATGGCTAAACAAAAGAGCAAGTTCTGCTGCCAGCAGTGTGGTTTTGAGTCCTTGCGCTGGCTTGGGCGCTGCCCCGAATGCGGAGCTTGGAACAGTTTTTCCGAGGAGTTTGAGAAGGTGGATAAGCCAAAGTCTATAACTGGCAAAACAGGGCTGAGACCTGAGCCGATGGCTCAGGTTAAACCCCTTGATATTGAGCGGCTGGATATGGGCTTTGCTGAATTAAACCGAGTTTTGGGCGGTGGTCTTGTACCGGGGACGATGGTGCTTTTAGCGGGGGACCCTGGCATAGGCAAGTCAACCTTGCTCTTACAAGCCGCGGCCCATGCATCCGGAGGGTCAGAAAAGGTTCTGTATATTTCCGGTGAAGAATCAGTTCAACAGATCAAGCTCAGGGCTACAAGGATGGGGCTTGGAAATATCAGAGCAAAAGTGTGGGCTGAAACCGACCTCGAAATTATTGAACAGGAAATTAGAGATTCCCAGCCACTGCTGGTCATTGTTGACTCTATTCAGACCGTTTCTAGTACTGAACTTAGCTCGGCGTCAGGAAGTGTAGGTCAAATCAGAGAGAGTACTGCACGGCTGCTTACTTTAGCCAAGGAGTTTCATATCCCGATTATCATTGTCGGACATGTTACAAAGGAAGGAAGTATTGCCGGGCCTCGAGTCCTCGAGCATATGGTTGATACAGTCTTGTATTTTGAGGGTGAACGTCATTACCAATACAGGATTCTGCGCGCTGTAAAAAATCGGTTTGGTTCTACTTTTGAAATAGGTGTTTTTGAAATGAAAAATGAAGGAATGATCGAAATAATCAATCCTTCACAAGCCTTTTTGGCCGAGAGACCAACAGGAGCGCCAGGGTCTGTCGTAGCTGCCTGCATGGAGGGTTCTCGTCCTATTCTTGTTGAAATACAAGCTCTCGTCAGCCAGAGTGCGTTTGGACAGCCGCGCCGCATGACTACCGGTACAGACGTAAACCGCGTTAATTTGATCATGGCTGTTTTAGAAAAACGCGTTGGGCTTAGCCTGGCTTATCAGGATGCTTATGTAAATATTGTCGGCGGCATAAAAATCCAGGAGCCGGCGCTTGATCTTGCCGTTGCCGTAGCGATAGCTTCAAGTCTCCGCAACAAACCCTGTTTCGCCGACCTTACTGTAGTAGGGGAAATAGGATTGACCGGGGAGGTTAGAGGGGTTCCTTATCTTGACAAAAGACTTCAGGAAGCCGGGAAGCTAGGCTTTAGACATTGCATTGTCCCATTTGGCAGTGGTAAAAAGGAAAAGATAAAAGACATCGAATTGATTGAGGTTAAAACAGTCAGTGAAGCCATTGAGGCCGCCTTGTTATGACGAGCAGGACGCGAGCAGATACTGGTGTTTGGCATAAGCAAAAAGAGGCCGGGGTTTACCTCAGTAAAACCTGGCCTCTTTAATTTATTTAGGGAGGTTGGTTATTAAGTCATGTTGAAACGGCCTAACGTTGTAACCTTATCATTTTCCTGTTCGAGGACATCCTGGAGATTGATGCCCAGAGTATTGCATAGCGCTGCAAAATAGAAGAGATTCTTCCCCATTTCGTTTACAATTATTTCTTTGCAGGTATCACATAGTTGTCCCTCGAGGTGATTTGGGAAAAGGCTCCTCATATCACTCAAATTAGCTTCCTGCGGCAGAGGTTTTCTCTGTGCATTAATTCTAAGACAGCCGCAAGAGGTCACACTCTTGGTTATAGCTCGGTTTACACGGGAACTGGCCTCTTGTGATTTGGAGAGGAGATCTAAAATACTCTGATGACGCAGCAGAAAGTTCGAGACAGTTTCTTGAAAATCATGACATTGTAATTCAGGCATTTGCTACACCTCTTATTTCTCGCCCGTTTGCTATAGTTATTATACTGATAAAGCGTTTGTCCTGTCAATGTCGGAAGGACCGAAAACAAAGCAGCAGAATAAAAGGCTATAAAAAAGCGTCACAGCAGGACACAAGGACAAAAAAAGGCCAAAATATGTTGACTAGTTATTTTGGCTGTGATATAATCATTTAATTTTGACATCGCTGTTGTTATTTGTTAAAATAGATATAGTGTCTTTCGCTGAGGGGGGTGATTCATTGTTTAGCATCGGGGATAAAATTGTCTATCCTATGCATGGCGCAGGAGTGATTGAATCCATTGAGGAAAGGGAGATATTGGGGGATAAACGCCGCTACTATGTCTTGCATATGCCTATTGGTGAAATGAGAGTAATGATACCGATTTCCAACGTCATAGATGTAGGTTTGCGCAAGGTTATCGATGAGGATGGAGTCGTTAGGGTACTCGATATTTTACAGGAAAAAGACTCTCCCATGTCTACGAACTGGAACAGGAGATACCGCAGCAACCTAGAAAAGATTAAAAGCGGGAATATCTATGAGCTGGCCGAGGTTGTGCGTAACCTTTCCCTCAGAGATAAAGAAAAAGGGCTATCGACAGGCGAGAAGAAGATGCTGGATAATGCGCGCCAGATATTAATCAGTGAGCTTGTGCTGGCGAAGAATAGCAAAGAGGATAAAATAAAGAATTTATTAGAAGAATACCTTGCATAGTTCATTAAGCCAGGAATTAGATGCCGGCAGCGCTGGCATCTTTTATACTATTGTAAAGTATAGAGGATAAGCAGAACAGACATGTTATATGTTGGACGTTTTTGCCTTGCCTAAATGGGATAGCTCACTTATAATATATGAGAATAGAAAAACACTGTATTGAAAGGAGGTGAGAAAGTGATAAGAAAGATTATGAGAGTTGTCATCGCGCTGACTTTTCTGGCGGCGGGTGCATCTCTAGGCTATGCCCTGACACATAATGGATGGCTGAATGTTATTAACCTGGAAATTAGGCTGGCTCTGACTATTTTCCCCGGTATAGTAGCCGGGTTGATTGGCTATAGTATTGCCCCTTATCTCATTGCATGGATTATCCGAATGACTAATTGGGTGGAAAGCGCATTGCAAAAAATGCCTCTGAGTGATTTAATAGGAGCTGCTATTGGCCTGATAATTGGACTTATAATAGCTAGTTTATTGGGGTCGTCTTTTGCCAGGATTCCTTTTGTCGGAAACTATGTGCCGGTTGTGGGCAGTGTCTTGATCGGTTATCTTGGAATGAGCATTGGACTAAAGAAAAAAGAGGAACTGTTAAGTGTCTTCTCGATCTTCCCTAGACTCGGGAAGGATAAAGAAAAAGGCGCTATTCCAAAAATTGAGTTTAGACCGGATAATAAAATTCTTGACACCAGTGTAATAATTGATGGAAGAATTGCCGATATCTGTAAAAGTGGCTTTATTGAAGGTACTCTCGTCATACCGTCGTTCGTTCTTGAGGAGCTGAGGCATATAGCTGATTCCTCGGATGTTTTAAAAAGAAACCGCGGCAGACGCGGGCTGGATATTCTCAATAAAATCCGCAAGGATTTAGACGTATTCGTAAAAATCCATGAACAGGATTTTCCCGATGTCCCGGAGGTCGATAGCAAGCTAGTGAGACTAGCACAGGTTATCGGAGGAGATGTCCTGACTAATGATTATAACCTCAACAAAGTCGCGGAGCTGCAAGGGATCAAGGTCTTGAACATCAATGAACTGGCGAATGCGTTAAAACCGGTCTTTTTGCCGGGTGAAGAAATGATTGTCCAGATTATTAAAGATGGAAAAGAATCAAAGCAGGGGATAGGGTATCTCGACGACGGGACAATGATCGTGGTAGAATCCGGCAAGAAGTATATCAATCAGACTATCCAGGTAGTCGTAACGAGTGTCCTGCAAACTGCAGCAGGCCGTATGATTTTTGCAAAGCCAAAGTTCGCTGACAGCAGGAATATGTATGAGGTGGATGCAATTGGCTAAAGTAACGGCGCTAATACCTTGTGCCGGTCAGGGAAACAGAATGGGAGGCACTGTCAATAAGCCTTATCTGGAGGTGTATGACCGGCCTCTGTTAGCTTATACTCTGGATAAATTCCAGAGTCATTCTTTAGTAGACGAGATAATTCTAATCGCCAAGAGTGACGAGGTTGAGTACTGTAAGCAGGAAATAGTACATAAGTATAGTTTTACGAAAGTCAGCAGCGTTGTAGTCGGCGGACTCGAAAGGCAGGATTCTGTCCGCTCCGGTTTAGCTGCTGTTGACGCTGAAACCGAATGGATAATCGTTCATGATGGCGTCAGGCCGCTTGTTACCGCAGAGACTATTTCACGAGCCCTCAATACCGCGTTTGTGCATCAGACAGCGGTTGTTGGCGTGCCGGTAAAGGATACTATTAAAATTGTGCACGCTGATTTAACAGTGAAAGAAACACCCGATCGTACCAGCCTCTGGCAGGTGCAAACACCGCAGGTATTTCGTAAAGATATCTTGCTGGAGGCTTATAAAAAGGCTTATCTCTCGGGATGGCGGGGTACGGATGACGCTTCCCTCGTGGAAAAATATGGCAGACAAGTCTGGATGGTCAGGGGAGAGTATAGTAATATCAAAGTGACGACGCCTGAGGACCTCTTGTATGTTAAAGAGATGATAAGGGTGGATGAATAAATGCGTGTTGGTTTTGGTTATGATGTGCACCGCCTCGTTCCAGGTCGAAAGCTGATTCTTGGGGGGATGGACATCCCTTATGAAAAGGGGCTTTTGGGGCATTCAGATGCAGATGTGCTGGTCCATGCCGTCATGGATGCCTTGTTGGGGGCAGCGGCTCTCGGCGATATCGGTAAGCATTTCCCTGATACCGGCGCGGAATTCAAGGATATTTCGAGCATGATATTATTAAGGAAAGTGTTTGAGCTTCTAAGCGCTCACGGATATAAATGCAACAACCTGGATTGCACCATTGTGGCACAGATGCCCAGGCTATCACCGTATCGTGAACAGATGAGCGCAAATATTGCCGAGGCTCTCGAACTGGAATTGGCTCAGGTCAATATCAAAGCGACAACGACAGAGGGTCTGGGTTTCGCCGGGAGGGAAGAAGGCATAGCTGCTTATGCAGTCTGTACGATACTCAAGAAGTAAAAACTGTAGATGACCGCAGCTATTAAACATAACAGGGGGGATTTTTATGAAAGAAATACGGGTGAGGTTCGCTCCAAGCCCTACCGGGCCTTTACATATTGGCGGGGCTCGTTCTGCTTTGTTTAATTATCTGTATGCCAAAGCAAGCGGAGGCAAGTTGATTATTCGCATTGAAGATACCGACATCGAGAGATCGAGCCGTCAATCAGAAGAAAACATTTTGGAATCCCTAAAATGGCTCGGGATTACATGGGATGAGGGTCCGGATATCGCCGGTCCTTATGCTCCATATCGCCAGACTGAAAGATTGTCGGCTTACGGCGAGTTTACGAAACGGCTGCTTGCTGAAAATAAAGCCTACTATTGTTATTGCTCGCCTGAAGAACTCGAAGCCCAAAGGCAGGATTTTATGGCCAAAGGCGAGCTGCCGCGTTATAACGGCAAATGTGCCGAGCTGACAGAAATGGAAAAAGCCAGGCTCGAAGCGGAAGGCCGCATACCTGTCATTCGTTTTCGCGTACCCTTGAATCAGGATATTGTAATTCATGACCTTGTCAGGGGCGATGTCATTTTTGAAAGCAATGGCATAGGAGATTTTGTCATCATTAAATCTGATGGACTTCCTACATATAATTATGCTGTTGTCCTTGATGATGCGCTCATGAAAATCAGCCATGTCATTAGAGCTGAAGAACACCTCTCGAATACACCCAGACAGATTGTTTTATATGAAGCCTTGGGCTTGGAGCTCCCGCTGTTTGCGCATATATCGCTGATTCTTGGCAAAGACCGCTCGAAGATGAGCAAACGACATGGAGCTACATCGGTTGTGCAATACAAGGAACTGGGCTATTTACCACAGGCGGTTGTTAATTTTCTCGCCCTGTTAGGCTGGTCGCCTGCCGGTGAAGAAGAGCTCTTCAGCATGGAGGAGCTAATTGCAAATTTCTCGTTAGACCGTGTCGCGAAGAATCCGGCAGTTTTTGATATGGACAAACTTAGCTGGATAAACGGCATGTATATACGTAAAAGCCCTGTTTCCGAGATAGCGCACATGGCCTTGCCCTTTTTGCAGCAGGCCGGGTATGTCTCGGGTAGTCCTACTGAGGATGAGCAGAAATGGGTAGAACTTGTAGCGGCAGCTTTACAGGAACACCTTGCGACAGTCGGCGATATTGTTGAACATATGGGGATTCTCGCCGGCGAAGACGTTACGATAGAAAGCGATGAGGCCAAAGCCATACTGCACGAAGAGACCTTCCCGCTTGTTATCAGAGCTTTTCAGGAGAAAATTGCCCAACTGCCGGAATTGACCCCAGAGAGCATCAAACCGCTCTTGAAAAGTCTTACTAAAGAGCTCAAGCTCGGTGGAAAACAGGTCTATATGCCGGTGCGTATTGCGTTGACCGGCAAAATGCATGGGCCGGAGCTTTTTTATGTGATCCCTGTACTCGGTAAAGAGCTGATTGCCAAAAGGATTACGAAGACAACGCAAGAGGCCGGAGTGCAGTTTTAGGAATGTCACAATCATTCGACAAAGTATGCTTGACAAATTTAGGCCCTGTTGCATATAATAGTTCCAAATTGAATATATTTTTGGCTGTGAAGGGGAGAAGTAATCCCGACGCGACCTGATAGAGAGGATGGGCCACCGGCTGAAAGCCCGTCTCAGGCAGTTCGTATGAAATGCGCCCCGGAGCCGTGAACTCGAACAATTGTAGATTTCACCGTGATGCCGCGTTACGGCAGTTGGAGTTGGGCGAAGACACCAGTTGTTCTCGTGCCAAACAGAGTGGAACCGCGAGTCCCTTCGCCTCTGTATAGAGGTGAAGGGACTTTTGTACTTTCATGTATTATAATGTAGGGAGGAAAAGGCAATGCTATCACGCCTAAAAAAAGATATTAAGGTGGTTTTTGAACGGGATCCGGCAGCCAAAAGCACGCTCGAGGTGATCCTGTGTTATCCGGGGTTCCATGCGATTTTAATCCACAGAATGGCCCACAAGCTTTACGACATAAGACTGTTTGTTTTAGCGCGGCTGGTGTCTCAAATCGGCAGAGCCTTTACACAAATCGAGATTCACCCTGGCGCCAAAATCGGCGAGGGATTGTTTATAGATCATGGAGCCGGTGTTGTCATAGGCGAGACCGCGGAAATCGGTGATAATGTCACACTCTATCAGGGGGTCACGTTGGGCGGGACAGGCAAAGAAAAGGGTAAGCGCCATCCGACCATAGGAAACAATGTGGTTATCAGCGCGGGGGCAAAAGTCTTGGGTTCCTTTGTCGTAGGTGATAATGTGAAAATCGGGGCAGGCTCCGTTGTTTTGAAAGAAGTTCCACCAAACTGTACGGTTGTTGGCGTACCGGGCTATATCGTCAAACGCGAGGATGTGCAGGATGATATGGAGGCAGTGAATAAAAAAGGTGGGCGCCAAGAAGGGGTAGACTTAAAGCATAATGACTTGCCCAACCCGGTAGCGGAATTGCTGCAGAGCTTGCAAGACCAAATCAAAGAACTTGAACACAAAATAGAGCGATTGGAGGCGAAGCCTGTTGATAAAAACGGAAGTAAAGATATTTAACACAGCCTCGGGAAAAAAGGAAGTATTTATACCGCTGGAAAATGATCAGGTTGGCATGTATGTATGTGGTCCGACAACATACAACTATATTCATCTTGGGAATGCCAGGCCGCTCGTGGTCTTTGATACGGTCAGACGTTACCTGGAATACCTAGGGTACGAGGTGACCTACATCCAAAACTTTACGGATGTTGATGATAAGATTATTAATAAAGCAAACGAAGAAGGGATTAAGCCCGCAGAGCTGGCTTCCCGTTATATCGACGAGTATTTTCGCGATGCCGATGCCCTGCAGGTGAAAAGAGCGACTGTACATCCGAGGGTCAGTGAACACATGGAAGGCATCATCAAATTCATCAAAGGTTTATTGGAGAAAGGCTATGCCTATGAGATGGAAGGCGATGTCTTGTTTGGGGTGACACGTTTTCCCGAATATGGCAAGCTCTCGAAACGTTCTATTGATGATTTACAGGCGGGAGCAAGGGTCGAAGTCGATGAGAAAAAAGAGCACCCGGCTGATTTTGTGCTCTGGAAAAAAGCTAAACCCCATGAACCGCAGTGGCCAAGCCCGTGGGGACTGGGGCGGCCGGGCTGGCATATCGAATGTTCTGTCATGTCGCATGAGTATCTTGGTCCGAGCTTCGACATACACGCCGGCGGGTATGACCTGGTCTTCCCGCATCATGAGAACGAGATAGCGCAGTCCGAAGCCCTGCATGGAGTACCGATGGCCAAATACTGGATGCATAATGGATTTATTACCGTCAACGAAGAAAAGATGTCTAAATCGCTCGGTAACTTTTTTCTCGTCAGAGATATTTTAAAGAAATTCCCCGCGGACGTTATCCGCTTTTACCTCTTGGCGACACATTACCGCAGCCCGCTTGATTTTGATGATGAAAAGCTCGGGGTGGCGCAAAAAGGGCTGGCACGGCTGCAAACGGCTTACCGGCTTATGGAGGAAGCGATGAACGGCACCCTGGCGGAACACAGCTCTGCGGCCATAAGATTAGGAGCACAGGGCTTTCGTCAGGGGTTGCAAGCACTGCAGGGGAAATTTATTGAGGCGATGAATGATGATCTTAATACTGCGCTGGCTATTGCCGTGCTGTTTGATATTGCACGGGAAATTAATACTTTTGTAGCTGCCGGTGTAACGGAGCAAGACCAGAAAGCGCTGCTCGAAGGTAAAAGGATTTTTTCGGAGCTCGCCGGTGTCCTCGGTCTGCAGCTTGATAAAAAAGGCTGTGACAATGAAAATGGTGTACTTGTTGATGCGCTCATGAACCTCATCATCACAATTCGCCAAAACGCACGGACGAAAAAAGATTTCCAGACTGCGGATGAAATCCGCGAAAAGCTCAGACAATCAGGTATAATATTAGAAGATACACCTCAGGGAGTGCGCTGGAAGCCTATCTGAGTCAAGAAAGGATGATTTTGCTTGTGGGTGTATCCCCAAACAGACCCTGCGGAAATGCCGGCGCTTGTACTTGCTTATATCGGAGACGCCGTTCTAGAACTTTATGTCAGAACAGCCCTGGTTAGTCAGGGCTTAAGTAAAGTCCGGAAGCTGCATAATGAAGCCTCCAATCAGGTCAGAGCAACAAGCCAGGCTCAATATTTACACGAACTTGAGCATCTGCTCACAGAAAAGGAAAAGGCTGTCGTGAAGAGAGGGCGAAATGCCAAATCAGGGCATACGCCCAAGAACACAGAGGTCATTGATTATCGCCTGAGTACGGGATTCGAAGCCCTTTTCGGGTACCTCTTTCTCACTCGTTCCGACGAAAGAATCAGCGAGCTATTGAAATATTTATTTACAAACACCGGTATTGATTGAGGGGACAAGCAGGTCGGCTAAATCAAAAGCAAAGGAGGAAAATATGGGCAGGAAGAATATGCAGGTACGGTTAATCAGGCATACATCAAGCCCTGAAGAGATTGTAGCCATCGGAGCAAAGCTTTGCTATTCCCCGGTCGATGTCGGGGAGCTCGAAGCGGGAATTCAAAAAAAGGATCAGGGCGGCTTTATCAGAGGTTTAATGGACATGGGGCATTTATCTCCGCTTGAGCACGCCAGTTTTACGTTCGCGATTGAGGGTGTTTCGAGAAGTTTGCTCGCACAAATTACACGTCACCGTATCGCCAGTTTCAGTGTACAGTCTCAGCGCTACGTTTCGGAGCATTCGCAAGCAAATGAGGATGGGGTATTCGGATACATAATTCCGCCGCGTATTGAGGCGCTAGGCAAAGATTATGTGGATGAATTTCACCGTCAGATGGAAACAATACAAAAGTGGTATGACAAATGGCTGGTCACACTCGCTGAAAATGGCGGGCAAGCGCCCGAAGACGCCAGGTTTGTGTTGCCCAATGCAGCAGAAACAAAAATTGTCGTGACGATGAACTCCAGGGAATTACTGCATTTCTTTTCGTTGCGCTGTTGTAACAGAGCGCAATGGGAGATTCGGGAACTGGCTGTCAGCATGTTGAGATTAGTCAAGGAAGCGGCGCCTAATATTTTCAAAAACGGCGGTCCGCAATGCCTGACCGGACCTTGCCCCGAAGCCAAGATGACATGCGGTCGCATGCTTGAAATGAGAGAAAAGTATGCCCGGCTCTGATAAAGTAATAGCTAAGACGCGCTAAGCGCTCGAAAGGTCGTGCGGTATGGACGATAACATCCTCGGGAGAAATACGGTCTTAGAGGCCTTAAAGGCCGGACGACCCATCAACAGAATTTTTATCTTAAACGGGGCAAATCATGGCCCTGTCAGAGATATTGTCGCGCTAGCCAGGGAAAAAAAGATCCTGCTGCAGTTTGTAGAAAAAAGCCGTCTGGATTTTTTGTCCGAAGGCCAGGTTCACCAGGGTGTAATAGCCCAAGCCGCCGCAAAGGAATATGCCGATTGGGAACAAATCCTCGAGAATGTACGTCAACAAGGGGAAGTACCCTTGTTTCTATTGCTCGATGGCGTTGAGGACCCGCATAACTTAGGGGCTATTCTGCGGACTGCCGATGCAGTCGGAGTGCATTGTGTCATTATTCCGAAGCACCGGGCTGTGCCATTGACCTCGGGTGTGGCCAGAGCATCAGCCGGAGCAATAGAATACGTTCCGGTAGCCCAGGTTACAAATATTGCTCAGACTATTGATAAGCTAAAAGAAAGTGGTTTCTGGGTAGTGGGGACAGATATGCAGGTTGAGCATGCCCATTTTGAGTTGGATTTAAAGGGACCGCTTGCCGTAGTTATGGGCGGAGAAGGCGGAGGGCTCGGCAAACTCAATAAGGATAAATGCGACCTGCTCGTAAAAATCCCGATGTATGGCAAGGTTAATTCGCTGAATGTTTCAGTCGCAGCATCCGTGGTCTTGTATGAGATCGTCAGGCAGCGGCTCGGGGCGAAATAAAGGGCGTAAGGGCCGTAATCATTGGATTAAGTCTCCTTTTAAGTTCCATTAAGTTCCCCGGGATAAGTAGACCTTGACTATAAAGCGAATTGTCGGGTATAATTATTTAGGCAAAGTGGACAAGTGGCCCATGCAAACTACAAAAAATTAACATTATTTATAATAATAGTAAAATTTTTTATAGTGCTGCAATCGGTGAAACACGATCAGATGCAGATTGACACTCCATCTGAGTTCTATTTTTACAACAGACAGACGGGATGTCTGGAATTTCCGGGCTTTACTTCGGGATTTATTCCAGAGTATTTGCATTTGACACCTGACGGAGGCGATGACAGATGAGCATTGGGGCACAGCGTGAAATTGTTGATTCCTTTAGTATTCTAGAGGATGAAAATGTTGTCGATTTGGCCAGAGAGGGCGATAATGAAGCCCTTGAATTTTTAATTTATAAATATAAGAACTTTGTTAGGGCAAAAGCCCGTTCTTATTTTTTAATCGGAGCTGACCGCGAGGATATCATCCAGGAAGGGATGATTGGCTTATATAAGGCTATTCGGGATTTTCGCTACGATAAGCTTTCGTCTTTTCGGGCTTTTGCCGAGCTTTGTATTACGCGGCAGATTATTACTGCTATTAAGACAGCAACAAGACAAAAGCATATCCCGCTAAATTCCTATATATCCTTGAACAAACCGATCTATGATGAGGATTCGGATCGGACCTTGCTAGATGTCATCTCGGGTTCAAAGATAACTGATCCCGAGGAGCTTATTATCAGCAGGGAAGAGTTCGGCGATATTGAGGAAAAAATGGGTGAAATACTGAGTTCTTTGGAGTGGCAAGTACTGATGTCCTATCTCGAGGGGAAGACTTACCAGGAGATAGCGGTTGAACTCAAAAGGCATGTTAAATCTATCGATAATGCGCTGCAGCGTGTAAAAAGGAAACTGGAACGATATCTCGAAAAAAGAGACCAATAAACATAGCTGCTAGTATGCCTGCGGTTATTTCCAATATTTTATATGTGTTTTATCTGACGAAGAACTTGACTGTAACAGTAATTGTGTTATATAATTGTCTTTGTCGGTTCTATGTAGGACGATAATAAAGATATCGCGGGATGGAGCAGCTGGTAGCT
>DIVP01000013.1 GCA_002422465.1 Peptococcaceae bacterium UBA6129
TGAAGCCATCCGGCTGCGCTATCCCTTATATTGCCGGAGTTTAGAGCGTACCGCGCCTCGGCTCTCCGACAAAGCACGGTAATGACCGTCAAAACCCCGAAAGGAGGCGCGTCTATTGAAAGAAATCAAAACCAAGTCCGTCCTCAAGGATATTAAGGCGCTGGACAAGGCGGCAGACATGTCCTACAGGGCGAAAAACGCCTTTATCCGCACCAAGGAGCAGGCCGGAGAGAGGCAGCGGATGGATCATGGCAGCTATGTGGAGTACGCCGAAGATAAAATCAGGGAAGGCGCGAAAACCGTCGCCCGCGAAACCGGTCAGGCAGTGGGGAGGCGGGTGAAAAAGACGGTTCATATGCAAGTAAAACAATTGGTACTGCGAAATGCCGCCCCAGCCCAAGCGAGAGAAATGGTGAAACGAAAATATACCCTGGCAAATGAATTGGCGAAACAGCGGTTCACTCAAAGCAGGGCGAAAGCGCGGTTTTTTCGTAACAGAGAAATGCAGGCGGTAGAAACAAAAACTATACATGCCGTCAAAAGTCCTTTTTTCAAATCGGTCGAAAAAGCGACATGGCGCATCACTCCGCCCAACGTAAGCAGTGCAGGCCGTACCGTCAAGCAGCCTGTCCGCTTTGACGGAAAAATCGTAAAGGAAGCTGCGAAAGGTGCGATTAAACTGGCGCAAAGATCGGTTAAGACCGCCGGGCATACTGCCAAGGCCGGTATCAAGACTTCCCAGGCGGCTGCCAAAACCGCACAGGCCGCGCAAAGAGCGGCACAGGCTGCGCGGGTGACGGCAAGAGCCGGGGCTGTTTCGGCAAAGACGGCTACAAAGGCAGTGGCAGTAACAATTAAAGCGATCATCGCGGCAGTTAACGGACTGGTTGCCTTGATAGCTGCTGGTGGATGGATGGCACTTGTCATAATCCTGGTCATATGCCTTGCGGGGCTTTTGTCGGGTTCTGCTTTCGGGATTTTCTTTTCTAATGAAAGCTACAGCCCGGGTACACCAATTATGACGGAGATTATCAGCCAGGTTAATGAAGAATTTGCAGCAGAAATACAGCGGATACAGGACGAAAATCCTCATGATTCGCTAGAACTAGCCAGCAACGGTAGCAGCGTCATTGTCGGCAACTGGCGGGATATCCTGGCGGTCTATGCGGTAAAGGTGGCTGCCGATCCGGAAAACGGCAGGGAGGTTGCCACCCTGGATGAAGCAAAGGTGGGAATCCTGCGGGACGTCTTTTGGGATATGAACAAAATCGACTATTGGCTGGAAACTGTTGAGCATGAGGAATCTGTAACAACTATCCTGCATATCAAGGTGACCTCCAAATCCTATGCGAATATGATTGACGAGTATGGCTTAAATGCGCAGCAGGTAAAAATGCTGAACGAGCTGATGCAAGAAGAATATCAACAGCTATTTCTACGACTTACCGGCGGTCAGACGGATATTGCTCTATCACCGTAAGAAATCGGCAATCTCGGGCTATGTTCGGAAAACATCTGAAAAGAGACAAAATTAGTTAAAGACTAAATCATACGAAAGGTGGAAGAATGGATGAATTTAGAAAAGTTAAGGGAAACGGAATATATAAAGTGTGTGAATTTGCTGGCTGAGTTGATTGACTTGGATGCGGATACAACAGAGAAGATTCATAAATGCTTACGGTGCATGGGAGTTAAAAACTTTTTTCTACATCTTGAATCGGCGGACTTGTCCCCAGAGACTTCCGAGAAGCTGAAAAGTCTAAAAGCCATTATTGAGATATTTGATGAAGAAGGGGGGCAGGCCTAAGGTGAAGCGAGACATACGGCATACCGAAAAATTTCTAAAAGGTCTGACTGCTTTAACAGGGCTGCCCTATAAAAAGCTTCAGCAGTATGTACAAGGAAATAACCCCTTCAACATCTTAGAACATCCCCGCATTTTGGAGCCAAATGAAAGACAGCTTGAAAAGATAGGTCTGCTCAATGAGTTCATTGCCTCTTATAACGTTTTGAAAATCTATGAAAGCAATGAGAAAATTACGTTCAATTCCTCAACCGTAGCAGGTCAATATTTTTTAGCCCTCTTAGGCGGGATGAAGGACAAAGAGAGGTTTATGGTTGCATTTTTAGATAACGGCAATAACATAATCGAAACAAAAACCATGTCGGAAGGGAGTATCGGACAAGCAGCCGTTTATCCAAGAGAGATATTAAAATATGCTTTAGCCTGTGATTGTAAATCAATGATTTTAGCCCATAACCATCCTGGAGGCTCTAACAATTTTTCACCGGAAGATAGAGCATTGACACAAAGAATTGTGGATATTTTTCATCCTCTTGATATTAAAATTCTGGACCACATTATTGTGTGCGGGACAGGCTTTTCTTCAATGGCAGAAAGAGGAATTATTCCCCACCAGTGCAAAAGTACAGCAAATTATGAAACGATTTCATTAAGCGCAATGACGGAAGAAAAGCAGAAAAGGTATATCCCAGAAAGGGTATAAGGAAAAGGTTGCAATGCTGTAATACCTTAACGTCATAGTTTTTAGTTTTTCCTTCGCTAATTGCAGTGGAGGTTTTTTATTTCCCCAATAAAAAACGGAGGTGTATGGATGTGTTAAACAAGCGTGTGGTTCGTCTGGGAATTTCCTTGGTAGCAGCTCTAGTCATTACCGGTTTTTTGGTAATGACAACATCAGAAAGGCAGGTGGTTTATAAATCCGTAGTTGTGGCCTCTCAAGACATCGAGGCAAATACAGTTCTTACCCCAAAAATCCTGGAAGTACGGAACGTACCGGCTACTGCAGTGCCTGAAAATGCCCTGTTGGAAATACCTAACAAAAAACTAGCGGGGCAAAAAATTTGGAAAGGGGAGTATTTACTAACCCCCATGGCCAAAGATGATCCGGTTGCTCTACCAGAGCCCGAGAATCGAATCTTTTCTATCCCCATAAGCATAAAGACTACAGGAGGCATCCAGCCGGGCGACCGGGTGGATATTTTACTTTTCACGGCGGACAAAAACAACCAGGGGAGCGGGGAAAGCAAGCTGCTGTTATCCGACATTACTATAGTCCAAATTCTAAACCAAAACGGCCAGGCTATAACCGACAAAGACAACAAAGCTTTAGGTACAGCATCTGTACCAGCCGTTGCCGAAGTTCTAGTGACGGCAGATGAGGCTAATCTATTGAACGCAGCTGCCAACACGGGAACATTATCTGTGGCGCGCTACCTACCGGCAAGTCAGCCGGTGCAGGATGTATCCACAGTCTTGGTGACAGGGGGTAGTATTCAATGATGGGATTCATGATACCCATATTTAGAAGACGGTCCAAGAATTCCGTAGCAACGGAAAAGTCTTTGGCTGCGCCCCGTGTTATCACTTTCTGGTCCCCTAAAGCCACAGGCAAAACCATTCTTGCGGCTGCCCTGGCCACAGCATTGGCTGGTGAAGGACGAAGGGTAGCCTGCGTTGATTATGATCTGCTTACTCCTGACTTACCCGGCAGGGGGTATGGTCTGGACCAGGTAGTAGAGGAAGTATTACGTGGAGATTTTGACCCCAATGTGACAGCCTTAAAACTTCCCTGTCTAAAACCAGCCAGAGTCCATCTTCTTTCCGGACTGACGGATCCGGTACGAGCCGAAAACCTAGGAGGAAACGAACTCCTTAGTCTTGTAAATGCCTTGGCAGAACACTATGATACCGTAATCATAGATTCCAACCAAACTCTGGCCCAGGAAGCTACTCTGGTTGCTCTGGATGTAGCCGATCTCATCATAGTACCGGTCACACCAAAGGAAAATGTAGTACAGCATATAGGCTGCTATCTGGGGGTAATGGGAAACGATCTATGCTTAGATATGAAGAAGGTACGGCTGGTGGTGAATCATTGGATGGTGAAAGCAGGAGCATTATCAACCGGCGATATTGAGCGTGTCTTAGGCAGGGAGATAGCAGTAGAAATCCCGCATTGTCATGAATGGGAGAACTGGAATGGAAGAAATTTACCACCGATAGAGGGCAGGGAATATCTTTTGCACAGTATGGTAAATACGTCTAATTTGCCCGAGGGGAGGTGTTAGCCAAATGGGAGCCGTAAATTTGGCGGAGGAAAGTTACCGCCGTAAGAACAACCTGGGCTTAAGAAAGCAAGCATCTGAACCGCACTATCCCAAAGAGGAATTAGATATAGTTTTTCTAGTGACAGAGGAAATTCTCGGGGATTATTCTGATGTGGTTTATGGTGTAAGTACGGGAACTAAGGCATCTGCCGTTTTGGAAGGCCTGGTAGCCCAGATTATCACTGACCGGGGATACCAGCTTGAGGGTGGCAGAGAAGGAACGATCAAAGCTGTCCTGGATAATATCATGCGTTATGGAGTCCTCCAGGATCTCATTGATGCTCCGGATATAACCGACATTTTCATAAACGGCCCGCAAAACGTATATAAACGGGTCAATAATGTGGATGTCTTTTGCCCCGAGATCAGCTTCCGGGATAACCGGCACTTGGAGCAATATATCCGTACCGTCTTGGCTAAGGTAGGGCAGCGCATCACCCAGGCCGAATGCCTGGTAGATACCCGTGATGTAAAGAACCATATCCGTATTAATGCCGGAATACCTCCAACGGCGAAAACACCCTATCTTTGCATTCGTAAGCATACTGTTGCAGACTTTGCCGCTGAGGATTTTATCCGGGAAGGAACATTCACCCCAGAAATCCAGGACTTTATTGCTCTAGCC
Organism: Peptococcaceae bacterium UBA6129; assembly: GCA_002422465.1. Classification (GTDB taxonomy): domain Bacteria; phylum Bacillota; class Peptococcia; order DRI-13; family UBA6129; genus UBA6129. The sequence continues at coordinate 4,757 of DIVP01000013.1, forward strand.
ATGCGGGCCAGGTTAAATACCCTCATTGCCGGTCCCACCGGAAGCGGTAAAACTACCCTGATGCGCTTTATAGCGTCCAACTTCATTCCGGATGATGAGCGCATAGTAATCATGGAGGAAGAGGAGGAACTGAAAATTTCTCACAGTAACCAGGTAGACCTGGAGGCAAAGAAGAAGGCGGGGGAAAATGATCAGGAAGTTACCCTGGATGACCTGGTACGGAACGGTTTGCGGATGGCTATGCGGCGCATACTGCTGGGTGAATTTCGGGGGAAAGAGGCCTTCGCCCTTATCCGGGCCTTTGGTACCGGACACGATGGGGGCCTGGTGACGGTGCATGCCAACGATATTAATAACGCCATAGACCAAATAGCTGTCATGATGCTCTATACCAATGCCCCTCTCAAGTATGAGCACCTAAAAATGCTTATTGCCCAAGCCCTAAACCTGATCATCTATATAGAAAACTACCGGATCACAGATATCGCCTTCGTGAACGGATATGACCATCAGCAGCAGACGGTCCTTTTAGAACCCATTCTGGAAACTGAACGGGATGCTTCTGGCAACTTGGTATATGTCTGGCATCCATTAAGTGATGATGCCCGGAGGTTGTTTTGGAGAAGGGGGGTAAGTGTGTAATGACCAAGTTGTTTGCTTGGCTAGCCCTAACCGCGATAGCATGGTATATATTCATCGCAAATTTGCTATCTTTGCCCCAACGTCATTCCATCAAAATAGCCCATCTCAAAAATATTCTAGACCGTAAGGTTATATTGGCTATCGACCAAAATGACCACTCCCGTGCCTGGGGGCAAAAACTGCGCAAGATGCTGGCGGTCATATCTTTTCAACCTAGTGGTGAACCGGTGAGTGTAGCCTTTTTCCTGGTAGTCTCGTTATGTTTGGGGTTAGCTTCAGCAGCAATGGCCGCTGTTTATTTACGCAATCCTGTGGTTGCACTTTTGCTGGGTGGAGTGGGGATGGTCTCGCCCTACCAGGCATTAGAGGTAGAATATAACCGCCAAATCGGAAAGCTGTGGCACCAGGCAGCTTCTTTCTTGCTTACGGTAGGAAACCTTTACGGTGTCTATGGTGATCCAATAGTTGCCTTAGAAGAAGCTATCCCCAGGGTCAAAGATCCCTTGAATCGCCAGGTGCGTTGGTTTGTTACTGCCTATAAAGCCGGTATGCCACTGAATTCCTGCGTGGAAACAGTGAAAAGCCGTTTGCCTGATTCGATTCTGCGGCAATTCTGGGATGATGTGTTGTTCTTTACGGAAAGAGGGGGAGATTTTCAGGAGTGTATTCTGGAACATGTACACCATGTTTACCAGCGGGAGATTAACGCTACCCAGGGTGGTACGGAGATTGGCAGCACCCTGACGGTCTTTTTTGTTCTGGTAGGGGTATACCTCACAGTTTTAGTGACGCTAACCCGCAGTCAACCGGAGTTGATGGGCTTTTTGATTGCTGACCCTAGAGGAAAGGTAGCAGTAACCTTGATGGCAGTCATCTTTGTCATTGCTGGCTACTTTGTTAAGCTGATGGCCATCCAGAGGGGGAATGATTAATGGAAATAAGCAAGTTACTGTTAGTCCCTTTAGTGGTGCTGTTGTTTATCATCATTGATACCTCATGGGAGATACTCCGGGAGAAACAAAGAATTCGTCGCTTGGTGGATACTATTAATGCCAAGCAGGGGAAAAAACAGAACCCTATGCTTATATTAGCAGGGCAACTACTGGGGTGGTATGGGAGACGGACTCTCTCTACCCGCCTAGCTCAGGCCGGAAATCCCCGGTTTTTTGGTGAAAACTCGGCCCACTTCTATACGGCTAAGCTGCTTCTGGCTATTGTAGTCGGCCTACGCATAGGGGGTAGGGGGTTACCTCTTTTATTACTCGGCATGGTAGGGTTTATGATTCCGGATGTACTTATCTACTTGGCAGCCAGAAGAAGAAAGGAGGAGATATTACAGACTTTGCCGGAAATGCTGGACTTTCTGCGGCGGGCTTTGTCTGGGGGAACCGGAATGAGGGAAACTCTTTCTGCCTTGCCACATAGGGTCTCCGGCCCATTGCGAAAGGAGGTGATACAGCTTGCAGCCCATTACGCACTCACCCTTGATTTAACCCACTCCCTGGATGCCTTTGCCGCCAGAATTGGTTTGGAGGAGGTGGATCATTTTGTCCTATCTCTTAAGCAGAGTGAGGTTACCGGAAGGGTTAAAACCTTGCTAGCCCATCAAGCAGAAGTTCTTAAAGTGCGTAGACAGGCGGAGATTGAAAAAGGAATGAAAAACCGGGCAAATTTCCTGCCCCTTATTAGCGTCATGGTGGTAGCCAACATCATGATCCTGATCGCTATCCCCTTACTGATTCAGTTTACCAGTAGCTTTGGTCAATTCTAATCCATGAATATTAAGGAGGTTGTTTGAATGTTTTCTACGGTCAATAAAGTTGTTTGCAATGTTTCCTTGGTACCTATGCGATTAACCCGTTTCCTTAAGGACAGAAAAGGTACTCCCTCCATTGAAACGGTAGCTATTATCGCTTTTATTGCCCTGGCTCTGTTTCCCTATCTAAAGGATATTGGGGAGGCTATCGGCAACGTTTTTACCTCGCTCAGTACCAACTTGAACAACCAGGTTAAGCCTTAACCCATATGGAAATGGCAGGAATAGTGGCAGCTGCCTTGGCGGCTTGGTATGATGTAAAGACACGAGAAATCCCGGACTGGATCACACTAACACTGATCTTATCCGGGACTATTTTTTCCTTGGCTAACCGGGGTTTCTGGCTTACGGCGGGTATTCTCTTCTTGGGGAGTATCTTTTGTGAGCTTTTTTATTATTTCAAAGTATTCGGTGGCGGAGATTTAAAACTATTGTTGGGTTTGTTATTAGCAGGGGGGCCGTTTTATAGTCTGGCAGTATTTTATGTCAGCCTTTTAGCGGCCCTGCCGCTTTTTCTTATTTACATGCTAAAAGAGAAGACGAGAAAACCAAGTGTACCGTATGCTGTCGCAATATTATTCGGAGTCCTATGGCTTTATTGGAAGGGGGTGTATTTCTTTTGATTAACTTTATAAGGGATAAGCGGGGAGGAAGCGAGGCTGTTGCTTTTGCTGTAGTGTTGATATTATTGATGCTCATAATGCTGAATTTACTGCCTCCCATCAAGACAGCTTTCTTGTATGCCAATCTTACTCACGTACATCGGGAGACCTTATTGAGAATGGAAGTGGCAGGTGGCCTAACCCCTGCCATCGAACAAAAGGCACGGGATGAGCTAACCCAATTGGGCTTTGAAGATGGTCAAATCGATGTCAATGGTACAAGTGCTGTTATAGATTATGGAGAAACGATTCAGCTGAATATCTGCTATACCTACACCTATGAAAGCTATGCCTTTAGCGATTTTCTCCTTTATCCGGTTAATACGCTACGAACCATGGAGGCTGTCGGATCCTCGGTTAGCTTTAACTTTGAAAAGTGAGGTGAGTTAAATGTGGTTTTGGGGTGATAGAAAAGGTACTGCTTCTGCAGTTATTGGGATGATTTTTGTCATGATTGCCATGATGCTGATTGCCTTAGCCTTTGATACAGCTTTTCTTTATGCGAAAAGGGATGCAATCAAACAAGCCCTAGATTACAGCAATATGTCAGTATATCGGAACTTAAACAAAGAAAGGCTGGCTGAAGGTATCTTAGAGATAGATAAAACAATGGCCCAAGACACCTTCCAGGAATTCCTGATTGAAAATTTGCGGTTGGACAGTAGCTTCAATCCTCAAGCGGACAGCTTGGCAGCAGGGCCGGTGGAGATAGAAGATTTTCGGGTATTTAACCCAGAGGATTTGCCGAATACTGATGGTCTGGGTAACCGAGTTACCGAGGTTGCGGTTTATTCTCAAATCCGAGTACCGCTGAAGCCTGTTTTTTCCGGAATATTTACTACGTTTTCAATACCGGTGGCAATCACTACTGATATTCCGGAAGGGTTACCGTAGTCCTAAATTTATTGTCAAAAGAACATTCGTTTAGTAAAATTATAGGTAAAGAATGGCATAGGAGGGAAAAACCAGATGTTTAGAAATAAGGTTAACCTGAACTGGTCATTAGTAATACTTTTTGTTTTGCTCGTGGTAATAGCCATCCCCTCTAGGGTATTTGCAGCAGATACTAAGTTAGGAAATTATGAGGAAGCACCGTATAAGGATATAGCTGAGATTTACGACTTTGACTTTAAGGATGGTTCAACACCAAGAACATATGTCAAAATACCCGAAAAATACATATTCTCTCCAGATATATTAGAACGGATGGTTACTATAAATGATCGCAAGTGGGAAGATATAGTGATTGTTTCGCGCTATAAGAATGGCTCCTATTTGGTCTATGACATGTTTGAACAAAAAGGACCGGAGACAGATGTATTCTTTGAAAACCTATCTTCAGAAGCTACTGCCAATATTTCTGAAGAGCAATTAAAAGAGTCTGTTAATAACGCATATAAAGCAGCCAAGAGAGAAGCTATTGACGATTTTCTTGCACAATATTGGGAGTATCCTTTTGGACAGGGTGGCAGTGGCCCTATTGAACCTATCGTTTCAATCAATGGCAAGCCATGGCAAGAAACAGAATGGAAGGATTATATTATTACCCATATTCGCGAAAGTCTCTATCCTACTGATCCTCTTGTCACAAATAACGAATATTGGGGAGTATTTCTCAACCAGAATAATAACGGAAAGGCTAAAGAGGTTATAGAGGTGATAGAGAAACAGGCAATCATTTTAAAAACTACTCCTCAAAATGCTGGAATTGTTAATCAGGTGGTCTTAACACTTAATAAGAAGGAGGTACTTGTCTACCGTGACGGTAAAGCAGAAATTCATACCTTAGATGTGGCACCTGAAGCACCGGATGGAATAACTATGGTACCCTTGCGGGGAGTTCTGGATTTTCTTGGAGCCGAATTGAATTATGATGGGCCAGCAAGAACGGTTAGTGTTCAAGACGGGGACATTCTTGTTAGACTAACGATTGGGGAGAAAAAGGCAGTTATTAATGATACCGAGGTAGCTCTTATAAGACCAGCAGAGATCAAAAACGAAAGAACCTTGATTCCTCTGCGTTTTGTGGCTGAGAATCTTCATTATAAAGTGGTTTGGGACCCGGATAAACAGCAGATTTTAATAAGTAAGTGATTGTTCACCATAATCACATATGATATCTCAAGCTCTGAAGCAAGTCGCTTCGGAGTTTTTGTTTTCTATAAAAAGAAAGGAGGTTGACAACATGCATTTACGTCGTTCAATAGCATGTATATTGTTATTGACATTTTTACTGAACCTTTGGCCGTCTATTACAGTGCATGCGGCCAATATCAACGATCCAAGGGACTTGGGAAGCCTTTACAAAGGACAGTCCATAACTAGGAGTGATCCTGCAAGTGGCTCAGATACTGTTTCGTTTCATGATTATTGGACGGTTATTGTTGATAATCAGCCAGCGGGAGAGGATCTGGTTGTGGCAGAACCAACCCAGATCAGTGCAGCATATAACTACATTTCTTGGAGCAAAGTGTCGGAATGGGTGGGTGTTTTTAAAGGATCGTTAAACTATGCAGTAAGAAGAATATCCCCTATTACCCTGAGTGCAAATGGTAGAATCTCAAGCCGCGTGCATATTCGTTCCTTGACCAGAGCCTGTGGAGCCAATGTAGTAAATTGGGATCCTTCGCAACGCAAGGTATGGGTTATCACTACCCCGTGGCCTTCGGGGAGAATCCCTGATCTTCCAGGAGTGATAGCTGGGCAAACTAAGACATTTTGGGTGGATGCCAATGCCTCAACAACAGAAAGCCAAGGACTTACTTATTCATTCAGCATCAACGGAAGCCAGGCAATCTACCCTAATACCGTACCTTCCAACTATGCCGGTTTCTATGTAACATATACCTTTCCGACTGCCGGTGCCTACGTTTTACGCTTAGAAGTGACGGACAGTGTTGGCCGCACCACACNNGCAACCACCGCAGCCTCCATCACTACCGCCTTCGCCGGGCCAACCTATTGCAGATTTTGACCTGCCGCCCTTGGGAGAGGTGGGCCAAATTATCCAGGTTGTGAATAAATCCAGAGCGAGCAGTGGATTCTGGCTGACCAACAGTGAGTGGACCGTAACCCCACAAACCTATACCGGCAGTCTGGGAATGTCGGGTGGCACCCTGGT
>DIVP01000069.1 GCA_002422465.1 Peptococcaceae bacterium UBA6129
GCGGTACGATTTTTCTCGATGAAATCGGCGAGATGCCGCTCGAATTACAGGCAACCTTGCTGCGGGTCCTTGAACAGAAAAAATATGTAAGAATAGGCGGGCAGGAGGTAGTTTCCGCCGATATCAGAATAGTAGCCGCAACGAATAAAAATCTTACGGAACAGGTAAATAAAGGAAATTTTCGGCAGGACCTTTTTTACCGTCTGAATGTAATTACAATAAAAATGGTTCCGCTCCGCGAGAGGCTGGATGATCTGCCTTTGTTGGTAGAGAATTTTTACCGGGATTTTGCATCCAAGCTTGGCAAACAGGCCTATCCGATCCCGGATGAATTCATCAATGTGTTGTCGACTCTTCACTGGTCTGGGAATATCCGCGAACTGCAGAATGCTCTCGAAAGGTGTGTTAATTTAGCCAGGGATGGGAAACTTGATATAAAATACCTGTCTGAGGAGTTAAGGTTGGTTGAGCCGATGCCGGTCAGCGCCTTGAAATTGGAGGAAATTGAAAAAGACCTTGTCTTTAATATGATGCAGACATATAACGGAAACGTCACACGAGTTGCCAATGAGATGGGGATAGCCAGGACAACTTTATACCGCAAGCTTCAAAAGTATGGGATAGCTAAGAGTTTTTCGGTTTAATCCAATTTAATAAAAGTCAACTTGGTCAGACATTACGTAAAGAATTCCGGGGCGGGTAAAAATATTACCCGCCCCTTTAAATGAGCCGGTAACTGAAAAATAGTAGTTTCGTAGCGCAAAAACTGTAGCATGACGCTACAAACGTAGTGCAACGATACAGTTTATTCATTAAAAAAACGGTTGTTCGCATGTCGAACATTTTATTTGAACTGAAAATCATAAAAATATATGGGTTGTTAACACTAGTACTTCACAGGCTTTCCGCATCAAAATTAAAACGAATTTGCTCCGACACAATTAAGATGGCATGTTATTTGCATATTATAGTGTTTGTCAAATGTTTTAGTTCTTGTTTTGTCAGCCTGTGTTTTTTATGCAAAGAATAAGGATTTGGAGGTGAGCAAATGAAGGAAAAAGTTTTGATAACTGGGGGGACCGGATTTATTGGTTATTACATTGCCGAACAGTTAATACAAAACGGCTATGGGGTAGTCCTGTACGATATAGCGAGAACGCAGGGGGAAGTGGCATGGTTATACAGCAGATTACCTGAACAGGTTGAATTCATTAAAGGGGATATAGGTGACCTTGCTTCTTTATTGAACGCGGTAAAAGAATCCGGTATTAGTAGTGTAGTTCATGCTGCAGCGCTGACTGATGTCGAAATCCTAGAAAAATCCCCATTGACCTCACTGAGGATTAATGGCATTGGATCTATTAATGTCATGGAAGCTGCACGGTTAATGGATTTGCGTCGTGTTGTAATGACTAGCTCGATTGCCGTCTATGCGCCCAAACAATATGAACCTATAGATGAAAGGCATCCTGTTCTTCTACCGGATGCCGGACCCGCGCTCTCAACTTATACTTCCAGTAAATTAACTGCAGAATTGTTTGGACTGCATTACTGGCAGCAGTATAAAACTTCAATAGTCGCTGTCAGGTTTTCCGGGGTGTATGGATTTGGCATGAGATATCCGCTTTACATTAAACCAATGCTTGAAAACAGTCTTGCCGGTGTCCCGACAAGGATCGAGTCGGGCGGCGATGCTAAACGCGACTTTGTCTATGCTAAAGATGTGGCGCAGGGTGTGTTTAAGGCTCTTACAACCGATGAAAAGAATTTGCGTCAGCGCATTTACAATATAGCGCATGGCGGGCCATTGAAGAATGTCTTTGATTTAGCCGATGCGGTCAGGGAAATCGTCAAAGATGCAGACATCTATGTCGGCGGCGGGATGACCGAATATGAAGCCCGAATAGACAAATCACGCGGTGAATATGATATCACAAAGGCAGTCGAACAGCTGGCATATTCTCCTTGCTACGATCTTAAGGCAGGCATCAAGGAATATACGGATTTATTTAAAAGTTATATAAAACATACAGGGGAGATGAAGGGATGAAGGCTGCCATACTGGCTGGAAAGGGATCGGTTGTCATCAAAGATATACCGCGGCCAAAACCTGGCAAGGGCGAGGTTTTGGTAAAAGTAATGGTCTGTGCGATTTGTGGATCGGATGTGCACTCTTTTGAAAGCCTGATGTTTCCAATTGGGACGATTCTAGGCCATGAATTCAGCGGGATTATTGAAGAGGTCGGACCTGAGGTTACCCGCGTGAAAAAGGGTGACAGAGTCGTAGTCAGACCACCCGGTATATGCGGTTGCGATTATTGTAACAGAGGCCAGTTTGCCTTGTGCGACAATCATTTTGATAATACGGTAGGTTTAAAAATACCCGGTGGTTATGCGGAATATGTTGTTGTCGATGCTTATAAAGCTATCCCACTTGACGACACTATTTCTTTTGAGCAGGCTGCGCAAATTGAGCCTCTATCCGTTTGTGTGCGCGGTGTTACGGCCGGCGCACCAAAGCTTGGGGACAGAATTGTCATTATCGGCGGCGGGCCGATTGGCCTGTTGGTATTACAGTTGTTGAAACACACAGGGGCAAGCCGCATCTATATGGTAGAGGTAGCCGAAAAGAGACGCCGCATGGCGGCTGAGCTTGGGGCCGATTGCGTAATCAACCCGGTCGTCGAGGACCCGATTGCCAGCATCCTTGCTGTGGAAAAGGGCGGCGTGGACATGGTCTTCGAGTGTGTCGGCAGGGAAGTTACTATTAACACCGGACTCGAGATATGTAAAAAAGGCGGGAAAATCTTAATGCTGGGCGCCACGCTCGAACAGGTTAAGCTCAACCAGCTTAAAATGCTGCAAAGAGCGATTACGCTGCAGGCATCTATGGGATACTATGTGGACGATTTTAATGTGGCTCTTCGGCTTGTTGTAAAAGATATGGTCAATTTGGACGTTCTCGTTTCGCATGTCATTGGGCTTGACGAAGTTGAATCAGCTCTAAAGATGCTGCACAATCCGGAGCAGGCGTTGAAAGTCCTGATTAAACCAAACGCGAAGGAGATGGGTAATTAGGTATGAGTAGTAAAGAACGTTATCTTAAAATGTACGAAAAAATGTATTTAACCAGGAGATTTGACCAGCTATTACAGGTGCTTTTTCAAGAAGGGCACCTCCCCGGCTTCATTCACCTGTGTACTGGGCAGGAAGCTGCTACGGCAGGAGCAATTTTTGATACCAGGGAAGATGACTATATTTTCATGCACCACCGTGGTTGTGGATACAGCATCTCAAGAGGCATGGACATCGATAAGATTGCTGCAGAATTCTGCGGCAAAGCTACAGGATACAGCAAAGGCAAAGGCGGCTTTCACCAGGCTGATCCTGCCAAGGGCGTCCTTGGCCTCGGCGGAAGTCTTGGCTCCAATTTTCCGCTCTCCGTAGGCGCCGGTCTCACTGCCCAGATACGCGGCAAGAGGCAGGTTGTCTTGAGCTTCTTCGGTGACGGCAGCGCTAACAGGGAAACGGCTGGCTCTTCAATGAACCTCGCTTCCGTCTGGAAGTCGCCGGTAGTTTTTATTTGCGAAAATAATCGTTGGGCCATTTCAGTGCCCTATGAAAAATCCACAGCTACCCCGCACATTGCGGACCGCGCTGCCGGATATGGTATGCCCGGCATTACGGTTGACGGCAATGACATCCTTGCTGTTAACGAAGCTGTCAATGCCGCTATCGAAAGGGCCAGAAGAGGTGACGGCCCTTCTCTCGTAGAGTTGATGCTCTACCGTTGGGAGCCGCATGCCCAAGGTTACCCATATTTTGGCGCTGATGCTTACCTCGAAGAGGCGCATGCTAATGACCCACTTAAGAAATTCATGGTCATCCTTGAGAAGGAAGCCAGCAAAAAAGAGATTGCGGCAGTTGAAGCTGGTGTCGAAGAACAGATTAAGAAGGCGTACGATTTTGCGGTAAACAGCCCGAGACCTGAACCCGAGGATGCACTGGGAGATCTCTATGTAGGGAGGGAAGCGTAAGATGCGCAATATACTGTTTACCGATGCTATCAATGAAGCATTAAGTGAAGAAATGAGAAAAAATCCGGATATCATTGTTATGGGCGAAGACGTTGGTTTTGCAGGCGGCGTTAGAAACGTGACAAAGGGCTTATATGCTGAATTTGGTGAGATGCGCGTCAGGGATACACCGATTTCCGAGGCTATCATCGTCGGAGCCGGAGTTGGCGCTGCCATTACCGGATTGCGGCCGGTTGTCGAGATAATGTACTCAGACTTCCTCGGTATTGCCGGTGACGAGGTTTTTAATAAAATGGCCAAGTGGCGCTATATGCACGGCGGCAGCATGACTATGCCGATGATCTTAAGAACCGCATGCGGCGGCGGCTTTGGCGGCGCGGCTGAACACTCCCAGTCTTTGGAAGCGTTGTTCATGCATATGCCCGGCCTGACGTTAGTATATCCGACAACGCCTTATGAAGCTAAAGGCTTATTGAAAACAGCTTTGAATGATGATAACCCGATTATTTTCTTCGAGCACAGACTGCTCTATAAAACCAGGGGCGATGTTCCGGAAGGTGAGTATAGCATTCCTTTTGGCAAGGCTGATATCAAAAGGACCGGGAAGGATGTTACTGTGGTTTCTTATGGCTATCAGATGCTCTCTGTCCTTGCAGCGGCCGAGAAGCTGAGCAAGGAAGGCATAGAGGTCGAGGTTGTTGACCTGAGAACCCTGTGCCCTCTTGATAAGAATGCAATTCTCGAATCAGTCGCTAAAACTGGCCGTCTTGTTGTTGTCGAAGAAGGACATAAGACTGTCGGCGTCGGCGCTGAAATAGCGGCATTGGCTGCCGAGGAGGCCATCTACTACCTCGAAGGTCCGATTAAACGTGTTGCGGCCCTTGATATTCCGATACCATACAGCCCTCCGATGGAAAAATATGTACTGCCAAATGAGGAGAAAATAACCAAGGCGATTCGTGAAGCCCTCGAAGGTTAGGCAAACAAGAAAGTGAGGTGAGTAGAGTGGCAAAAACATTAGTAATGCCCAAACTTGGTGTAACCATGGATGAAGGCAGAATAATCGAATGGAAAATAGAGCAAGGTAGTTTTGTAAAAAAGGGCGATCTATTGGTAGTAATTGAGAGTGACAAACTAGCCCTGGAATATGAGTCGCCAAATGAGGGATATTTGACGAAAATTCTCGCACAACCAGGCGATGTGATCCCTGTAGGCGAGCCAATATGTCTGGTCGGAGAGGAAAAAGAAGCAGAAGGAGGCAAGCCTGCTCAACAGTCTGCTGCGCCTGCTGGGCAGGATATAGCGGCTGTCGAACAGCAGCCCGCGTTACCTCAGACGGTAGCTGTTCAGGAGGCTGTCGGTGTTCTTGGAACCACACGCGTTAAAGCTGTTCCGCTCGTTAGAAAATTGGCTCGCGACAGGGGCATTGATCTCGCAAGCATTAGTGGAACAGGTCCCGGAGGCAGGGTTACGAAGAATGATATTTTAAACCATACTACAGCGGATAAGCTTGTTGCAGACGGGAAAATTGCAGTTAAACAGGGTACTGTGCCGGTGGCAGGCGAGCAGGTTGTTCTCCAGCGCATCACTCTTAATGGGGGAGGAATGCGCGGAACCATAGCCAAGCGCATGACGCAAAGTATCGTGGAATGCCCGCAGGGATCACAATTCCTCGATATTGATGCGACAGAGACTCTGGCTATTCAGGAATTCATGCGCCCAGCCATCAAAGAGAAAACCGGTCTAAATCTCTCCATGACGGCGATACTCGTGAAGACAGTGGCCAAGGCTTTGCAAGCTCACCCGTTGCTGAACTCAATTGTCGAGAATAATGAGATTAAGGTAATGAAGAATATAAACATCGGCATAGCTGCAAGTGTCAAGGATGGTCTTATGGTACCGGTGATCCGCGATGCAGATCAGAAGAGTCTGGCTCAAATCGTCATTGAATTAAGTGATCTTACAACCAGAGCCCGTGAGGGAAAACTGAATCACGCAGATTTGGCAGACCGCACCTTTTCGGTCACTAATCTGGGGATGTACGGCGCAGGGCATTTTACCCCGCTCTTGAATCCGCCCGAAAGCTGTATCCTAGGGGTCGGTGCAATTAGTAAAAAAGCGATTGTTAAAGAAGACAGACTGGAAGCGTGCCCCATTTTACCACTGAGTTTGACTATGGATCACCGCAGTATTGACGGTGTGCCAGGCGCCCAATTCTTTGGATATTTAAAAAAGCTGCTCGAAACACCCTGGCAATTCCGTATTATTGATATAGATTTCTGAAAAATGAAGGGGGGTTAGAGGTCTTTCAAGTTGAGTCTTAGTATTCGCCAAATTTATTAAAAAAAATGGAGGTTGAGAGAGTAAATGAGATCTAAAAAATTCTGGGCACTTTTGTTGATCATGGTATTTGTTGTCGTATCCGTTGTTGGTTGCGGCGCGAAAAAAGAAGAAGGACCAGCTGTTGTCAAACTTGGCGTAATTGAACCCTTAACAGGCTCCATTGCCTATGGCGGCCAGGCGGCTGCTAATGGCTCTATTCTTGCGGCAAAAGACATCAATGCCAAGGGCGGAATTACCGTTGGCGGCAAAAAGTATCAAATAGAACTCATCTTGGAAGACAGCAAAGGCGTTCCGAAAGATTCCGCAGCTGCTGCGACAAAACTTATCTCTAAGGACAATGTTCCTCTTATCATTGGTGACTTCACGAGCTCCAGCACCTTTGCATCTGCAGAAATCGCCAACAGAGAAGGCGTGCCCATCATTTCCCCATTATCCTCCGCAGAAAAACTGACAACTTCCGGATTCACGTATTTCTTCAGAGGCCGCGTAACAACCCATAACAACATTGGAGAAGCTGCACAATTCTGGCTTGACCGCGGTGGTTACAAAAAAGTTGCTATGCTTGCTATTAACGACGACTGGGGCAGAGGCGACACCACGTTATATCCGCCGCTTTGGGAAAAAGCAGGAGCTAAAGTAGTGGCAACCGAATATTTTGACAATGGCCAAACAGACTTCTATCCTGTTCTGAATAAAATCCTCAAGGCAAAACCGGATATGCTCTTTGTTACAGCCTCGACTGAACCGGCTGCTCTAATCTTCAAACAAATGCGTGAAATTGCTCCGACACTTCCTCTGATCACCTCCGGCGGTATTGACCCTGTCAAGACTCTCGAACTAGCCGGCGGAAAGGTTCTCGAAGGTATCTGGTTCTGGTCTGTTGATCCTCCTATGACTCCTGAAATAGCCGCATTTGACAAGAGATACAAAGAAGAATTCAAAGTAGATTCGATGTCCAATGCCAAATCCGGTTATGATGTCATGATGCTCGTTGCCAAGGCTCTTGAAGCTGCCGGCACAGTAACAGACCGCAAAGCCATTCGCGACGCCCTGTCCAAGACAACATATGATGGCTACCAAGGTCACTATAACTTTGCTGCGTCTGGCGATTCCTACCTGAAAATGAACTTTGGTCTCTTCAAAGATGGCGCTTTCTTAATTAACCCCAAACTATAATAATGATTACCATCTCAAAAACTGCATAAACTTTAGAGCCCTGTATATTTTCATACTGGCAGAATGCTTGACAAAAACGAAATTATACAGGGCTCTTTAAGACCAAGGAGAAGGAGGTACAAAAAACGTGATTTCTAACATTATAACAGGGCTGATTATCGGAGCCAGTTATGTCTTGATCGCCTCCGGCTTGACTCTGATTTTCGGAATTTTGGACGTTATTAACCTGGCCCACGGTGAAGTCTACATGCTCGGCGCTTTTGTCGCTCTATTAGTAGTTACCAGTCTAGGAATCAATTTCTGGTGGGCGTTGCTGGTTTCTGTCATCATTGTAGCGATATTTGGCGTATTCCTTGAAAAAATATTTTTTAAACCTTTGCGAAACAAACCTCATGTCAACATGCTGCTGGTATCGATAGCGGTAGGCATCCTCATGCAAAACTTGGCCATGCTCATCTGGGGGGCAGAGCCGGTACTGTTAAAAACACCTTATGCCGATCAGACAATAAGTCTGCTTGGTACAAATGTCACAGTACAGCGGGTAATAGTCATTGTTGTCGGTACGATATTGATGATAGCGCTGAACCAGTTCATTAAAAAGAGCAAAATGGGAAAAGCAATGCGCGCTACGGCTCAGGATAGAGATGCCGCTGCGCTCATGGGTATAAATATTGATAAGGTTTTCTCGATAACCTTTGCAATCGGCAGCGGTTTAGCTGCAGCTGCAGGTACGTTAATCGCTCCGATTTTCCTGGTATTTCCGACGATGGGCGCTACAGCCTTCCTCAAGGCTTTCACGGTAGTTATCGTGGGTGGACTCGGTAATGTTATAGGCGCTATCTATGCCGGTCTATTGCTCGGTCTTGTCGAATCACTTGGCGCTGTCTATATCTCCAGTCAGTATAAGGATAGCTTCGCTTTTATTATTCTAATCCTGGTGCTGCTGTTCAAGCCATCCGGGTTGATGGGGAAGGAGTAGTGCCATGAAAAAAAATCTAAAGCTCATTATTTTACTGATTATCGCTTTGCTGCTTCCTATCTTCGTTACCAATAGATATTTTATGCATCTGTTCATCGTCTGCTTAATGTATATCTCCATATCTCAGGCCTTAAACCTGCTTGTGGGCAATACTGAATACCTGTCGTTTGCGCATAACGCCTTATATGGCATTGGCGCGTATACCTCGGCAATCTTCATGAGGGATCTAGGCTTCTCCTTTTGGATATCCTTCCCGGTAGCTGCGATAGTTACGGCAATAATCGCCTTCTTTGTTGGTTATTTACCTCTGACAAAATTAAAGGGGTCATACTTTGCTCTCGTGACGATGGCTTTTGGACTTGTAATCGTTTCGGTGCTGCATAACTGGGTAAGCCTGACCGGCGGACCATCAGGTTTTCAAAGTATTCCGGGGCCTGGAAAATTCTTCGGAATTTCACTTGATACGCGCTTCACTTACTATTATTTTTTGCTGGCATTTGCGCTAATAG
>DIVP01000036.1 GCA_002422465.1 Peptococcaceae bacterium UBA6129
AGAAAACAGTGAATCGCTGTCGGAACCGGCGCTGGAATTTGTTGTTTGTACGGTGGACAAAAAAGAAGTTGCTATAAAACTGCCGGTTTTAGGCAGACACAATGTGATAAATGCCCTGCTGGCTGCAGGGATTGCAAGGCAACTGGGATTCAACTGGAAAGAGATTAAGTCCGGACTCGAGAAGGTCAGATTGACAGCAATGAGACTCGAACTAAAGGAAGTCAAAGGCCGCGAGATCATGATCATTGACGATGCTTACAATGCTAATCCTGATTCCATGTCGGCAGCCCTTGATACTCTTATTTCATGCCAAGCCGGGGAAAAAGCGGCCCGGGCAGTTGCCGTGCTTGGAAACATGTATGAACTGGGCAGCTATGAAGAAGAAGGACATCGGCTCATCGGGGAAAAAGCACAGCAAGCGGGCGTATCCTTATTAATCACAGTGGGGCAGATAGCCTCCGGTATTGCCAAAGGCGCAATCTCGGCCGGGATGGATGCCAGGTTTATCCGGACTTGTCAGAATAACCAGGAGGCCCTTTCCTGCTTAAGGGAAATTCTGAAACCGGGGGACTTAGTCTTGATAAAAGGTTCCCGCGGCGTTAAAATGGAGGAGATTATCTCGGGGCTGTTGACCTGGTAGGAAGATGAGGGGGTTACTCTTTTGCAGGATTATTATATTGCACTAATAATATCAACAGTAATCTGCCTGTGCAGTGGTCCTGTCGTGATTCCATTACTGCGGAGGCTGAAATTTCGTCAATTTATCCGAGCCTGCGGTCCGGCGACCCATCTGGGGAAAAGCGGGACTCCGACGATGGGCGGAGTGATGTTTTTTTTAAGTATTGGTCTAGGGACTATCCTCGCGGCCCCACGCGACAGCAGCGTAGTCTATGCTTTGCTTGTAACGTATGGATTTGGGCTGATTGGTTTTTTTGATGATTTTATCAAGGTTGTCATGAAAAGACCGCTCGGATTAACGGCTCGCGAAAAAATAATTGCGCAGATATTACTTGCGGGTGTCTTCGCTTATGTTGTAGTCGTATACGGGGGTATCGGAACTGAGGTAACGATACCGGGAACATCATGGAGCTGGCAGTTGGGTTGGGTGTACATACCTTTTGTGACCTTTTTGATGGTTAGCGCCGGCAATGCTGTCAATCTGACAGATGGACTGGACGGATTGGCTGCGGGGGTTACTTTGTTTACGGCCTTGGCTTATATTTTTATTACAAAGGCTTTGGGGTTCCCGCATTTGTCCGTTTTTAGCGCAGCTTTGTTAGGTACATGTCTTGGCTTTTTGTTTTTTAATATGTATCCTGCCCGCTTGTTTATGGGGGATACAGGTTCACTTGCTCTTGGCGCGGCTGTTGGGGCGTTGGCTGTGTTAACAAAAACTGAACTATTATTACCTGTCTTGGGCGGGGTTTATGTTCTCGAAACATTATCTGTTATTATTCAAGTTACGTATTTTAAGTTGACCGGAGGGAAAAGATTCTTTCGGATGAGCCCGCTGCATCATCATTTCGAATTGATGGGCAGGTCGGAGCAGTGGGTTGTTGTGTTATTCTGGACATTAGCCGCCATATTTGCGAGTCTAGCGGTTATAATTATAATCTAAAGGAGAAGAGACTATGAACCTTAGTGGTAAAACTGTATTGGTATTCGGCGCTGCCAAGAGCGGGATTGCCTCCGCCCACTTTTTAGTTAAAAAAGGGGCTTTAGTTTATTTAAATGACCTCAAAAAACGTGAAGACTTTGCAGCAGAAACGATCAATACGTTAGAGCATAGCCAGGTCAGGTTAGTCTTTGGTGAACATGCCGACATAGCGGTAATCAAGCCTGATCTGATTATTACAAGCCCGGGAGTACCGCTGTCGATAGCGCCTTTAATTGTTGCACGTGAAAAGGGGATTCCGATATATAGTGAGATGGAGCTGGCTGCTCGTTTTACACAGGCGCCAATGGTTGTAATTACCGGCACTAATGGGAAAACTACCACAACAGCTTTAATTGGTCAGATCTTTGCCGATGCCGGCAGAAAGGTGTTCGTCGGCGGTAATATCGGAGTGCCTTTTATCAGTGAGGCTGCTGAGTTATCCAAGCAGGACGTGGCAGTTCTCGAAGCTTCGAGCTTTCAACTTGAGGCAACGTACGAATTTAAACCGAAGGCAGCCTTGATTCTTAATATTACGCCTGATCATATCGACAGGCATGGTTCACTTGAAGGCTATATCGAGGCTAAGGCGAAAATATTTGCAAATCAGGATGAGAATGACTGGCTGATTCTCAATTATGATGATGAGGAAACCAGGAAGTTGGCCGACAGGACAAAGGCACGCGTCATATTCTTTAGCAGGCGGCATATTTTAGAAGAGGGCTTTTTTGTCGATAAGGGGATTCTGACTGCAAAGATGCAGGGGGTGGCAATTCCGATAGTTGCAGCTGAGGATGTCTATATTAAAGGCGGGCATAATCTCGAGAACGCCCTTGCGGCAGCCGCTGCGGGCTGGGTTATGGGGGTTGGCCCCGAGGTGTTAAACGAAAGCCTGCAGACCTTTAAAGGTGTGGAGCACAGGTTGGAGCGCGTGCTTATCTATAAAGGCGTAGAGTATATAAATGATTCTAAGGGCACTAATCCTGACGCCTCGATCAAAGCGCTCGAGGCTTATGAGAATCCGATTGTCCTGATCGCCGGAGGCAAGAGCAAGGGCAGTGATTTTTATCCGTTTGCGCTGAAAATCAAAGAGAAGGCTAAAGCGCTGGTTCTTGTCGGTCAGGGAGCCAAGGAAATAGAAGAGGCTGTTGTCAAGGCCGGCTATTCTGAGTATCATCATGCCAAGACCTTTGAAGAGGCAGTTCAAAAAGCTGCGTCACTCGCGGCAGTTGGCGATATCGTTCTTTTGTCTCCGGCATGTGCAAGCTTTGATATGTTTAATAATTACGAGCACCGCGGCGAGGTATTCAAAGAGCTGGTCAGAAAATTTGCTGTGGATTAGAAATAATTAGGTTATGGGGGATGTATATGGGTCTGAAAAAAGAGGCGCCGGATATGTTGATATTTTTTGCGGCCTTATTATTGCTGGCAATCGGAATTATTATGGTGTTCAGCGCCAGTTACTATGATACCCTTGCGAAAGACCCATATTATTATCTGCGCAAGCAATTAACCTGGGGCTTCATCGGTTTAGTGGCTATGTTTATCATGGTGAAGATTGATTATTTCAGGTTTAAACCATATATCAACGCTGCGTTTATCATTACCTTTCTTCTGCTCATAGCTGTTATCATTCCTGGTGTCGGTTTTGAAGTCAAGGGATCGCAGCGTTGGATTAATCTAGGCTTTACAAATGTACAGCCGTCGGAGATCATGAAGCTTTGTCTCGTGCTCTTTATGGCCAAGAGTCTTAGCAAGACAGGGAAACGGCTGGATCGTTTTTTTACTGATGTGGGCCCATATCTTGTAATCCTCGCAGCCATAGGCGCTTTGGTTATGCTGGAACCGGATCTCGGAACTACGATGGCGATAGCTGTCACGGCAATTGTTCTTTTATTTGCGGCGGGCATTAAATGGAGTCATATCATTTTTTTAGGTATCGCCGGGATTGCAACTGTTGCGGGACTAATTGTTCAGGAACCCTATCGCTTAAACAGGATTGTCGGTTATCTTGACCCCTGGGCTCATGCCTCCAAAGAAGGGTATCAAACGATTAATTCGTTATATGCTCTTGGTTCCGGCGGATTGTTCGGTATGGGGCTCGGGAACAGCAGGCAAAAACTGGATTTTCTCCCGGAACAGCATACCGACTTTATCTTTGCGATACTGGGTGAGGAGCTCGGTTTTGTCGGAGCGTTGCTTGTCATTTTGCTCTTCTTTTTGCTCGCATGGCGAGGATACAGAACTGCTTTGCGGTGTCCTGATTTGTTTGGCAGCTTTCTCGCAGCAGGGATTACAACAACGATAGTGTTTCAGGCTTTTATTAATATCGGAGTGGTTACCGGATTACTTCCTGTTACCGGGATTAGTTTGCCGTTCATCAGTTACGGCGGTTCATCGCTTCTGTTTTCGATGATAGGAGTAGGTATACTCTTGAATATATCACGGTATTGCGATAGTACGTAAACCAGGGTAAAATCAAGCCCTGGTTTTTGTTTTTGTGTTGCCAAATATTGGCATTTGAGATATTATGATGGTCGAAAGTAAAAGAAAGAGTTTTTGGGGTGAAAAGATGCGTGTTATTTTAACGGGTGGTGGAACCGGTGGGCATATCTATCCGGCTCTGGCTATCGGACAAGCTCTGCCAAAGGCTTACGGGCACGTGGAGTTCCTCTACGTTGGCAGTGCAGCCGGGTTAGAAAAGAGAATTGTTCAAGCTGCCGGATTACCATTTATGGCTCTTGATGTGCATGGCTGGCAGCGTAAGCTTTCTTTTCATACTCTCAAGGTTTGTTACAAGACTGCCAAAGCGCTGTACGAGGCTAATGCGATAGTCCGTAATTTCAAACCGGACATCGTGATCGGCACAGGCGGTTACGTAAGTCTGCCTGTTGTATGGGCAGCTTCCCGGCAGAAAGTAGTGACATTTATTCATGAACAAAACGCCTGGCCGGGCTTAGCCAACAGATTCCTATCACGACGCGTCAGTGGTGTTTTACTGACCTATGTAGAGGCATCGAAGCATTTTGCGCCGGATGTGCAAAAAAAACTGCATCTTACCGGTCTGCCTATCCGCCCGGCTATCATGAGCATTACCCGTGAGGAGGGCTTGAGACATTTTGGTTTTAATCCGGCTAAGCCTGTGCTTTTGGTCGTGGGCGGTTCACGCGGAGCTGCGAGTATTAACTCTGCGATGCTCGATGTATACAAGGATAATAACCTGTTCTCACAGCTCCAGATTATACATCTTGTCGGGGCAGCCGGCTATGATGCTTATAAGCGGGAGTTAAAAAGCGCAGGTATAGATATGGGTAATTGTGGAAATATTAACATCATGCCATATTTGCAGGAGATGGAATATGCTCTGTCCTGTGCTGATTTGTGTGTAGCGCGTGCTGGGGCTGCTTTTCTGTCGGAGATGACAGCCAAAGGTGTGCCGGGGATACTGATACCCTATCCTTTAGCTGCTGAGAATCACCAGGAATATAATGCCAGAACCCTTGTCGACACAGGGGCAGCGGTGATGATACTGGATAGAGATTTAAATAGAAAAAAGCTGCTTGAGAGTATCCAAGACATCCTCTATAATGAGAAACGCAGACATCAGATGGCCCAAAACAGTTTGAAGGCGGGAAAACCGGAAGCGATAAATGAAATAATCAGCGTTATTAAACGATCCAACCTCTAGTAACACCTTAGAAAATAGCTGCATATATAGTAAATTACGGAGTACCGGAGCCTTTTTGCTTCATTGAGGGATTTCTGTTGACATAGTGAGGTAGGCAGGGAAGGGGATAATAGTTATAATGTCAGAAAAACAAAAAATACATTTTATCGGTATCGGCGGCACTGGAATGAGCGCGATAGCTAAAGTTATGCTGGAACTGGGGTACCCTGTTTCCGGATCTGATTTGCAATTATCAGAGACGACGAAACGACTTGAAAAGATGGGCGCAAGGATATTCTTGGGTCACCATGATGAGAATCTGGATCATCAGGTGGGCACAGTGGTAGTCTCGTCGGCAATTCCGAAACACAATAATGAGGTGGTGAAAGCACGAGTACTGGATATTCCGGTAATTCAAAGGGCAGAGATGCTGGCACAGCTTATGAAAAGACAAAAAGGCATCGCTGTTGCAGGAGCGCATGGCAAGACGACTACATCATCAATGATATCGCTGGTATTTGAAAAGAATGAATTTGACCCGACCGTTGTAGTGGGCGGGGAATTAAATGATATCGGCGGCAACGCCAAGCTCGGTCTCGGTGAATACCTTGTCGCAGAGGCCGATGAGTCTGACGGCTCCTTTTTAAAGCTTCATCCGTATATTACGGTTGTGACTAATATAGAAGATGATCATTTGGACTTCTACGGAACTAAAGAGAATATAATTGCTGCTTTTTGCGAGTTTATCTTCGAAACTGATCCTGAAGGGTTTACTGTGCTTTGTCTCGATGATCCTGTCATTAGGGGATTGCTTCCGCAGCTGCGAGCGAAAAAAAGCGTAATTACATACGGATTTACCACCGATGCTGATTTTTATGTACAGGATGTTAGGTTAAACGGCCTCCTCACCAAGGCTGCCGTATATAACCACGATAAGCTTCTTGGTGAGCTTTGCCTTAGCATTCCCGGCAAACATAACATCTCGAATGCTTTAGCTACTATAGCTGTAGGTATGAACTGCGGCTTGGATTTTTCTGCGATAGTGGATAGTTTGCAGCCGTTTCGTGGTGTTCAGCGGCGCTTCCAGAGTATTGGCGAGCTTAGGGGGATTCATATTATTGACGATTATGCGCATCACCCAACTGAATTAAAGGCAACCTTGGCTGCTGCCAGGACTCTAAATCCGAAACGCATTGTTGCCGTATTTCAACCTCACCGCTACACGAGGACACATCTTTTGGCCTATGAATTTGGTGAGGCTTTTCGTGATGCGGATGTACTGC
>DIVP01000038.1 GCA_002422465.1 Peptococcaceae bacterium UBA6129
GGTGGAATTTACTCTTGCAAAAAGTTAGCTAATTTTTCACGCTTGGTTCATTATACCCTAAAATGGGCTCAGCATCGCTACCTTTAGTTGCATTTTATCCTTTTAATAGCATAGTTACCTTAATTTTTTTAAAAATTAATCCGCTTAAAATCATGCAAACACGGCTGCTTTTTTACTAAACAACCCAGTGGAATTTACTTTTTCAAACTGGAATTTACTTTTTCAATTAACCACTTTTACCTGGTAAAATATCTTCGCTTATTTTTTTTTGTTTATTAAGAGGATATTTATAATCCCTGTGGAATAAAAAGTGTAACAATTTTCTTAATCAAATGTAATGAAGGTGACAACACATGCTATCTATTGTATCCGATAGTTCTTTTGACCTGCCACGTGAATTGATTGACAAACATGACATCCATGTGGTACCTTTGCATGTAAACATCGGTCAAAACGTCTACACCGAAGGTCTTGATATTACACCGCAAGAGTTTTACCATTACATGGCAGAAGCACAAGAGCTGCCGAAAACATCACAGCCAACCCCGGCAGCATTCGCCGATAGTTTTAAGAAGCTATCTCCCCTAGGTCACGTCCTTTGTTTGACCATATCCTCAAAGCTCAGCGGCACTTATCAGTCGGCATGCCTCGCCAAAACACTGGCCGATGTGCCGGTTACCGTTTTTGACACGCTCGCCGGTTCGCTCGGGCATGGCTTGCAGGTATTAAAAGCAATCGATATGGCTCAAAAAGGGTTTTCCGTAAATGAGATAGTTGAAAGACTTACTGCCTATAAAAAGGATATGACTATCCTTATCCTGCTCGATACCCTCGAAAACATTGTTAAAGGCGGCCGTTTGAACAAATTCCAGGGCTCTCTTGCCAAAATATTAAATATCAAGGTTTTGCTGCATAACATCGAAGGGGCTGTCGATATACTGGAAAAAGTGCATGGCAAGAAGAGGTTTTTAAACAGAACGATTGAAATTATCGCCGAACGAAAAAAAGACTTCTCAGATACATATTTTGGCATCACACATGTCAATAATTCCAAAGACGTTGAGTTTTTAAAGAGCTTGATAAACGAAAAATTTCATCCCCGCGGTATTTTAATTAACGAGATGGGTCCGACCATGGCCACCTATGCTGGTGAAGGCGGAATTATTCTTTCGTTCTAAAAGGAGGAACAAACCGTTGAATTTATCCCCTCGTACGGAAAAAACTGTTGTACCGCTTCGCTCGCATATAGGTCTGCTCATCGCAGTGATTATCTGGGCAAGCACGTTTATTAATATAAAAATCGTCCTGCTTCAGGTTCCGCCAAATACCCTGGCTTTCCTGCGCTTTTTTATCGCCAGCATCGTTCTCGTCCTTTATGCCTGGCTTACCGGCAAACCTTTAATTGCTAGAAAAGACTTGCCTTGGGCGGCTGTCTCAGGATTAACCGGCGTGACTCTATATAACTTTTTTCAAAATCAAGGTCTGAAATCAGCAGGCGCAGTCGATGCAGCCATTATTGCCTCGATGGCTCCGGTTTTCATGGCAATATTAGCGTGGCTCGTCCTTAAAGAAAATATCACGAGAAAGCAAATACTCGGTATCATCATAGCCTTTGCAGGCTCGATACTTGTCGCGACTAAAGGTTCTCTCAGCGGTCTTAATCTCGATTCGGCCAAAGTATGGGGGGATATACTCATCCTCTTAACCGGACTGGTCTGGGCTTGTTATAACATCAGCTTAAAAAAGCTCCTCGACCGTTATCCCCCCGAAACTGTTCTGACATATTCTACCGTCTTGGGCACACTTTTTCTATTGCCGCTGATTTTCCCGGAGCTGCCTTTCGCTATCGGCGAAGTTAGCCTCTGGAGCTGGGTTAATATCTTCTACCTTGGCCTGTTGGCCTCAGCTGTAGCCTATCTTCTCTGGAACAGGGCTTTGACAAAGGTCACCACTGTAGCGGCAGGCGCTTATATCTATCTGATTCCTTTCCTGGCCGCGCTCATAGCGGCAGTGTTTCTCCAGGAGATACCCGATATCTATACGGTTTGCGGCGGGATTATGGCACTGGCCGGCACATATTTTGCCAGCACAGCTAAATAATAAAGAATTATTTATTTAATGCAAACTTTATACGTCTGAAAAATAAAAAAACCCGGGGGCTGGCTGAACTTGTTTGTGTTCAGGCACACACCCCCGGGTTTTTTTATTTTTTTAAGATAGAAATCCTGCTAAAATCGTTTCTTCAGCTTCCTTCTCCGAAAGTCCGAGTGTCATAAGCTTAATGATTTGCTCCCCCGCAATCCTGCCAATAGCCGCTTCATGGACAAGGTTAGCGTCCTCATGGTGAGCGGCGATCTCCGGGATTGCCCTTACAACCGCATTGTTCATGATTATGGCGTCGCACTGGACATGCCCGCGGCACTTTGCAAGGCCAACCATGCGAGGGTAAAATACCTGTTTTGACTGATCCTGCGCTACAGAACGCGAGATAACCTGCGCAGCTGCGTTTTCCCCGACTAATTCAATAATCATTTCCGACTCGGCGAGCTGTTCACCATGAGTAAGCATCCGTTCAGTAACGACAAGATGTGCATTTTTGTGAACCTTAGCCGTAGTAGTTCGTTTAGTTGAATCGACGCCGCGGATCTGTACAAGCTCTAGCTCAGCGGTCCCGCCTTCTTCGATTTCAATTATTGTCTGTGGGTTCAATATTCTCTTGCCGGTCCCTTCTCCCTGACCGTAATGCTTTTCGACATAACGCATGCGCGCGCCCTTGCGAACGATAAAATTATGCACTCCGTCATGCTGAGACGTTTTCTGCCCCGGATTATGGATACCACAGCCCGCAACGACGAGAACATCAGCGCCTTCGCCAATATCAAAGGTGTTATAGACCAAGTCCTTAATCCCTGTTTCTGTAATAATAACGGGTATATGAACACTTTCTCCCTTCGTTCCCGGCTTCACGAAAATATCTATTCCCGGCTTGTCCTTCTTGGGTCTGATCTCGATATTAGCCGAAGAGTGTCTCTCAACACCTTCCCCGTTTTTCCGGAGATTATAGGCGCCTTGTGGTGTCTCGTGCAAGTCTATAATCTGTTCAAGTATTTTCTTCTCAATTGCACTCATCGCCAATCTCCATTCTCTCAATACAATTTTTGTTGCAATCACAGGCATTTAAAATATCCGGGAGCATTTCTTCCTTAGCTCCCTTTCTCTGGATATAACCATCTGCAATCAGGATTATCTCATCAGCCAGATTCAGGATTCTCTCCTGATGCGAGATGATAACGATTGTAGAATCTTTTTTCTCATGCATCTTGTTAAACGTTTCAGTTAGTTTACTGAAACTCCACAGATCGATGCCGGCCTCCGGCTCGTCAAATATTGCCATCTTCAGTGTCCTGTTGAGTAATGTCGCAATCTCAATCCGCTTTAACTCACCACCGGACAGGCTATTGTTTACCTCCCTGTTTACGTAATCCTTAGGACAAAGCCCTACGTCAAACAGATAGTTACACCCGACAGCGGCTTTCTCCGAACTGCTGGCTATGCGCAGCAGGCTGCCTACGGATATCCCTTTGAAACGCGGAGGATTCTGAAAGGCAAAGCCAATACCGAGTCGCGCCCTCTCAGTTACGCCCATATCCGTAATATCCTGGCCATCAAAGTATATTTTTCCGGAGGTTGGCCGGTATATACCCATGATTATTTTTGCGAGTGAAGACTTCCCGCTTCCATTAGGTCCGGTAATGACATAAAGCTTCTGGTTCTCTAAAGTGAGGCTCACATCTTTTATAATAGGTATTGCGGAATCTCCGATTTCAAAAGAAACATTTTTCAGTTCCAGCATTCTATACCCTCCAACATTATTTTTGTCATTATTCTATAGCAATAATATAACTCAAGGTGTTCTTCACTCCGGTATTTTCGCAATCGCCTCGTCGCCCCCAACGACAATAAGGATATCATTTTCTTCAATAAGGTCATCGGCGCCGGGTGCGACTACAATTCTGTCTTTCTTTTTAATTGCGATGACACTAATCCCGTGTTTAGCCCGTAAATTTAAAGCGCTCAATGTGTTTCCGACATATTTTGTTGGGGTTGTCAGTTCCACCACCTTATAACCCTCTGCCAATTCCATAAAATCCATGACATTATAGCTGACCAGGTGATGAGCTAGCCTCACGGCCATATCCTTTTCCGGGTAAATAACCTTATCGGCGCCAATTCTTTCGAGCACTTTTCCATGCAGCGCATTTATCGCCTTGGCAACGACCTTTTTTACACCCATCTCTTTTAACATCAACGTAATCAGTATGTTAGCCTGTACATCGTCCCCGATCGCTACTATGGCGACGTCAAAGTTGCGGATTCCAAGTGCGCGCAGAGTTTCCTCATCCTTCGCATCCGCCTGTACGGCATGCGTAACGAAATTCGCCACCGCCTGCACAGCGCCGTCATCACTATCTATAGCCAACACATCATGTCCTAATTCACTCAGGGTTTGCGCTACGCTCGATCCGAACCGGCCTAAACCGATCACCGCAAATTGTTTTCTCATTAGAATTTAAACCTCCTAAATCCCCAATGTATAACCTTAATTCACTGTGTATCCGTTAGCCAATGAGTATTCTTTCTTCAGGATACCTGATCTGAACAGTCGCCTTTCTTTTTTGCGCCAGTGCAAAGGCTAAGGTCAGAGGCCCGACCCTGCCCGCATACATTGTAAATATTATCGCTATTTTCCCTGCCGACGTCAAATCCGGCGTAATACCGAGACCCAGTCCGACAGTACCAAAAGCAGATACTGTTTCAAAAAGGAGCGGCATAAAGTCAAACTTCTCTGTGACAGTCAGGAATCCTGTCACGATGATGATTAACAACATCGCAGACATAATAATCGTAACAGCCTTCTGAATAATCTCCTTCGGCAGCGTTCTCTCTCTGTAACTGGCATCATGTTTGCCTTGGAAATTAGCTATGACTGATAATACCACAGCTACAAACGTTGTCGTTTTTATACCGCCGCCGGTAGAACCAGGGGATGCGCCGATAAACATCAAAATAATTATAAAAAGTAATGTAGTATCTCTTAACGCACCCGTATCTAACGTGTTGAATCCCGCAGTACGGGCCGTAACAGACTGGAACACCGAGGCTAATACTTTTGTAATGGGATCCAGTCCGGCCAAAGTCTGGGGATTAGTGTATTCCAGAGCAAAGATAACGACAGCGCCAAGCGCTATCATGAGTGCTGATGTAATTATTACCAGATGAGAATGCAGATTAAGCTTCTTCCCGTGGTGCACAGATAATTCGGCAAGCACTACAAACCCTAAGCCTCCAAATACAATTAATGTGATAATAACGAGATTTACCACTATATCGCCAGTATATTTTGAAAAGCTCTCATACCCGCCCATCAGGTCAAAACCGGCATTATTAAATGCCGAGATCGCATGAAATACTCCGTAATACAAAGCTTTGCCCCAACCAAGTTGTCCAGCCCATTTTGCCGCAAGAATAAACGCCCCGACAAGCTGTATCAGAAAGGTTATCTGCAAAATTTGTTTAGCTAGCCGTACTATACCTTCGAGAGTCATTTGATTCAGCGCTTCCTGGAGTAAAATACGTTCCTTCAGCGTAATCTTTCTGCCCAGGATAATGGCAAACAATGTCGCAAAGGTCATAAAACCCAGTCCGCCGATCTCAATCAAAAGAAGTATAACAGCCTGTCCGAAATACGTAAAATATGTACCGGTGTCAACTACTACCAAACCTGTAACGCATACTGCAGAAGTTGACGTAAACAGCGCATTAATAAAGGAAATCCCCTTACCATCAACTGTGGCCTGCGGCAAAGATAATAGTACAGCGCCGAGAAACATCACGACAATAAAACCGACAGCCAATACCTGAGTCGGTGTAAAAGAAATTTTCTTTTTCTTAAGTTCCTGCGGTTTATTATCTATCGATATGTTATCCATAACACCTTACATCCCCGATACTTTTTTTCTGTTAGTCCAATCTATTATAAGTAATTTTTTCCTGTTTGATAAGTATTTTTGAAAAATAAGTTTAGGTTTGGAGAAACGCTTCCTTTTTTCTCTAATATTTGTTATAATGAAAATGTATAGATTAAAATACCCCACTCAGGATCAGGCGTTGATTGCCTCTAATCAAGCGGCCGGGCTTAGAGCAGCAGGAAACTGTGGGACCATAACTACTATGTAGTTATGGTTTTTTTATACCTTTTTTCGTTATATTCCATGAAAGGAGGGTAAACATTCTATGAAACTGACAAAAAAACAACACGTTGCCGCCCTATCAATTATATCAAATACAACATTAATATGTTTAAAAACTATCGTCGGTATTATGAACGGCTCTGTCAGTATTATCTCTGAAGCTATTCATTCAGGCATGGATTTAATTGCCTCTCTGATAGCCTATTTATCTGTGACTATATCAGGGAAACCGGCTGATGAGAGTCATCCGTACGGTCACGGGAAAATCGAGAATATCTCCGGTGTGGTTGAAGGCTTATTGATTTTTATTGCTGCATTTTTAATAATCAAGGAGGCTATCGAAAGAATTATTCATCCAGCCCCGCTTGAAGCAACTTTTTGGGGTATCGGTGTAATGTTATTATCAGCCCTTGCTAACTCGATCGTTGCGATTAAGCTATACAAGACAGCCAAAGCTGAAGATTCGGTTGCTCTTGAAGCAGATGCCCTGCATTTAAAAACCGACGTTTATACTTCATTAGGTGTTGCTTTTGGCTTATTGATAATCAAGCTTACCGGTATCGTAATTCTTGACTCTATAGTAGCTATCCTCGTGGCCTTACTCATTGTGAGGGAAGCCGCGCATCTTGTAGCCTTTGCATTTCAACCGCTCCTTGATGGCCGTTTAAGCAAAGCAGAGGAACAGCCTATCAAAGAAACACTCGAACATTTTCAGTTTGAAACAAAGAATAACGTACGAATTAATTATTTTAAAACACGAAAATCCGGTTCTCAGCGCTTTGTTGATTTTCACCTTGGCCTCTCTCCGGAAATCACTATTAAAGAAGGCCATGAAATCGCAGAGGGAATCAGAAGTGAGTTGTACAGTATTTATCCGGATCTTCAGGTGCATATCCATCTTGAGGCATATAGCCATGCAGAATAGCTAGAAAAAATGACAGGGCGCATATCAAAACGATACGCACCCTGTCATTTTTAGCTTGGATATTGTCTTGGATCTTACTTGACCGAAGGTGTAATTCTTCTACCAATTTCCATTAATTCATTGATAAATCCGGAAACCGGTCTGCCTGCTGCAATGTCTTGCGCAATATTCCTCAGACGGGTTACGGTATCGGCATCTGCTGTGACAAATACAGTTTGTACAGAACTGTCTTGAGCTTTTACTTGATCGGTAATTTTATTTTTCAGCTCGTTTGTCATCGTAGCTGTCGTGCTCGCTTTCATATCAACACCCACCCAGGCGCTGTTATTTGCCAGCACAACAGTTGCCGAATTGATCTCTTCCATATTACTGATTTTCTGGGCAATCATCTGCGATTTTTGGGTTTCCTGTGTTGGCTGTGCCGGGGACTGTTCCGGCACTGGTCCCGGTTGCGTCGGGGCTGGTCGCCTTTCTATGCCACATC
The DNA here is from genome assembly GCA_002422465.1 of Peptococcaceae bacterium UBA6129. GTDB lineage: Bacteria > Bacillota > Peptococcia > DRI-13 > UBA6129 > UBA6129. Next base: position 7,661 of record DIVP01000038.1, read on the forward strand.
CGGAAATCGCAATAATACTAAATAGCATGGTTACAGCAAGAATAACTGCAAAAATTCTTTTGCCGGATATTATTTTCTGACGCATTTTATGATATTTAATCCTCCTTCGTTCATTCTGATATTTTCGTTATTATTGTTCTCAGAAATGAAGAATTTATGTGAAACGAACAGCAATAATATCACCAGAGTATGTCTAATTTAAAATATTATTAGTAGTAAAACAGGATTTTGTCCTGAAAGAAAGAACTTGTTTATATGGAAAAACCCGCAGAATATTACCCGGGCAAAGTGAACAGTATAGCTGCAAAGGATGTGGACCCGCATGTGTAATCAACAAAAAAGAGGTAAATTCATCGTTATTGAGGGCGTGGATGGCTCAGGCATCTCTACGCAGACTAATCTTTTAAAAAACTGGTTCGCAGAAAACGAATCCGTTGGCAAAGCCTTTTTTACGAAAGAGCCCACAGAAGGCCCGGTCGGTGGCGTCATCCGCTTGGCTTTGGCCAAACGGCTTAAACCCCTTGATGAAAAAGTAATGGCGCTCCTCTTTGCCGCAGACCGCATGGATCACCTGTGCTGTACACAGGAAAACGAACAAAAAGAAGGTATTATCTCTTTGCTTGATAAGGGATATAACGTTATCTCAGACAGATATTACCTTTCTTCATTTGCCTATCAATCGGTCCAGATTGACCTGAGCTGGCTGCGTCAGATCAATACATTTTGCCAAAAACCTGATTTAACTATTCTCTTAAAGGTTCCAGTCGCGGAATCTACTCAAAGGAGACATAAGTCACGGATTCATGAAGAACTCTACGAAAGAGAGGACCACCTGCAAAAAATCAGCCAAAACTACGATAAAATTGCCCGCGAGCTGCAAGCTGAGGGGGAAAATATCCTCGTCATAAACGGCAGCCGGGATCAAAGTAAAATCTTCGAGGACATCAAAACTGCTGTTTTGAAGCTTATTACCTAAACATCGATTAAGCATTAAGGAAAGGAATGTACATCTTGCCTATTCGCAAACTGCGTATTATGGTCCTGACCCTTGCACTCATCTCTGCTTTGATCTTTTTGTTACCTCCAACCTTTACGAACAAAGAAGAGCCTCTCCCCCAACCGCAACTTGCAGTGAGCTTTTCAAAAACAGAAATATTCCCGGGCGATTATTTTGTTATCTATGTAGATAATCTCAAGACTACTGACGAAATTAACATTTTAACAGAGCTAGTCGGGAAAACACCTCCTCTGATATCCTACCGGAACGGCAAAATTGCCGTATTCGCTGTAAACTACCGTACTAAGCCGGGTCAGTATCCGCTAGTTTTAACTATAAACCGAAACGGTCAAACAATCTTCGAAAAAAAAGAAGAAATCGTGATCGCCCCGAAAGATTTTCAGACGCAATATCTGCAGGTTACAGCCAGCCAGCAAGCCACCCGCACCGACGCGCTTGCGCAGCAGGATGCTGTTCACGTCAATAAAGCCAAGTCCGTAAGCTCTGATACACCGCTTTGGGAAGGTCTGTTCATAATGCCGATCGAGGGCAGAATTTCCACGGAATACGGCCTCGTCCGCTATATCAATAAAGTTGAATCCGGACGGCATGCCGGACTCGACATCGCCGCATCTCGGGGTACACCGGTCAAGGCTGCCAACAGCGGTATTGTCAACCTCTCCAGACTCCTTAATGTTACCGGCAACACCGTAATCATTGACCATGGTATGAATTTTTTCAGCGCATACTGCCATATGGATGTCCTGCTTGTGAAAGACGGCGATAGCGTCAAAAAAGGTGATATCATCGGCAAAGTAGGCTCGACCGGTTTCTCGACCGGACCTCACCTGCACTGGACTATCAGCTCAGGAGCGCTCTTCATCAATCCCTGGCTCTTCCTTGAGGAAGACCCGCTGGGATGGATATAAAACTAACTCAACACTGAAAAGCAAACAAAAAAGGGGAGACGAAATCTCTCCTTTTTGTTGCTACTGTATATAGTTATTGTTTCAGTATATGCCAGTGATATCAGTTATTTTTTCTCCTCAATTGTCACTGTAACAGCTGTAGCCTTCCCTTCTCTGTGTATGAGCAGGGTGACCTTCGCGCCTATAACCGTATCCTGGACCGCCTTCTGAAGTTCATCCACTGTTGTTATGGGTTTATTATTGTACTCGAGGATGATATCGCCTCTTTTCAGACCCGCTTTTTCCGCCGGCGAACCCTCCTGTATAGCGCTGATTAAAATACCTTCAGTTTTGGCAAGCTCATAATACTTGGCAATTTCGTCGGTAACCGGCTGTATATAAACCCCGAGCCAAGGGTGAACGATTTTCCCCGTCAAGAGTTGATCTAAAACTTGGCTGACCGTAGAGCTCGAGATAGCAAAGCCGATTCCCTGAGCGTCAGCGTTTATAGCCGTGTTAATCCCGATGACCTCACCTGCCAAATTCAAGAGCGGACCCCCGCTATTTCCGGGGTTTATCGAGGCATCAGTCTGGATTAAATCCTTATAATTATTCTCGCCGATAGTAACCGGTCTTCCCTTCGCGCTAATAACCCCAACTGTGACAGTATGATCCAGGCCGTATGGGTTTCCTATCGCGATAACCCAGTTGCCGACCTTGATGTCATTACTGTTCCCGAGTTTGAGAATAGGTAAATCTGTCCCGGCATCAATTTTTAAGACTGCCAGATCAAGCTCATTGTCTGAGCCGACAACTTTGGCAGTATAAGGATCCTTACTGCTCGTCAGATATACCTTGATCTCATCAGCCCCGGAAATCACATGTTCATTCGTGAGGATATACCCATCCTTCGAGATAATAAAACCGGATCCTAACCCCTGGCTAATTTGGGGCTCAGGATTGCTGGGAAAACTATCCCCGAAAAACTCCCGGAAAAAGGGATCATTAAAAGGATTGGCTTGTCTGCTGTTTACTTTCACCTGTGTTTCTATCTTTACAACGGCAGGTCCGGACTTCTCAACAATTTTTTCGATAGTATCCGGGCCTACCAGAGCCCCTGTCGGAGCGGATGTCGTTGTGGTCGAAGCAGTATCCGCACGCGCTATCTTCTGGATACTCCACGGTACATCATAGCCCTGCACAGTCAGATAGAAACCGGCTGAAAACACCCCCGAAAGAAAAATTAGAAGCGTAAATAGAACTAGCGATTTGTTAATCTTGAATTCATTCATGCAATACACCCCCTGGTAAATGATCTATTATAACTAAGGATAATCCCAAAACCTTAAAATAACCTGAGAACCGGCAAATATATTGTAAAAATGGTCCCTTGTCCATACTCGCTTTGCACCTCAATGCTTCCGTTATGCTTATCAACTATCCACTTAGCAATTGCAAGTCCCAAGCCGGTCCCTTCCCCGGTCCGTGAATCCAAGACCCGGTAGAAGCGTTCAAATAGTAACGGAATGTCCTTAGCAGGAATGCCTGGCCCTTCATCTTCAAAGATTAAAACCACCATGTTTTCACCTGTTTCAACCCTGAAAACTACTTTTTTCTGCGCGGGTGTAAATTTAAAGGCGTTATCAAAAAAGATCAATAGCATCTGTTTGAAATAATCGGTATCTGCCTCGATAGTAAGGTCGCCTACCTGTGAGAGGTCAACTGTAAAATCCTGCTCTCTGACAAGAAAACGGGCTTGGCGCACTGTCTCTTCAAGAACAGGGAGGAGCCTTAAGGCCGATAATTCTAGGTTTTGTCCTGAATCAACCCTGGCCAGTGTGAGAAGGTCTTTGACAAGTCGGCTTAGTCTTTTTGTTTCGGAGGAAATATCCGATAACGCTTCTTCACGCAGCCCTTTTTGACATTCATCGAGTCCAAGCAGGAAATCAACATTTCCCTGAATTGACGTCAACGGTGTGCGCAGCTCGTGAGAGGCGTCCGCAACAAAGCGCTGCTGCATAGACAGTGAATCAGAGAGGCGCGTATAAGCATCTTCGAGACTGCCGAGCATTTTATTAAATGTCACCGCAAGTTCTCCCAGCTCATCGGGAGGCCCCTCGTATTTAATACGCCTGTTAAAATCCCGCTCCTCGCCAATTGCTCTCGCTTCATGTGTAATATCCCTGATCGGTTTTAAGGCCTTACCGGATAACAACCAGCCCAGCCAAAGAGATAAAAGGAGCGCTGCCAGCCCTCCCAATATTAAAATCTTCTGCAGCCTGACCAACGCCAGACTGACTGGCTTAAGCGGGCGCGCCACCTGCAATAGTCCAACAATATCCTGGTCTAATAAGAGGGGTTTAACGAACATCCGTAGCGCTTCATTGTCTATGCTGATTGTTGTATAACTGCTTTGCCCACTCATTACTTCGTTTAAAACTGATTTTGGCACAGGGAGATTGTAGTTCTGCAGATTCTGGGATTTGACCGCAACCTCTCCGTTTTCAGTCACAACCTGAATATACATATCAGGAGCGGCAAAAACCTCAACATCAGGCAGGACGACCTGCCTAAGAAAGAAAGGCAGCGCTCCGACTACTTTCGTAGACTTCAAAACCTCTTCGGCCTTGGTGCTGAGATTCCTTTCAATCTCTGCAGTCAGTGAATAGTTGAGCAGCAGATAGACCATGCTGCCAAATACAACCAGAATAGCCATTAAAACACCGGTATACCATAAAGTCAAACGCCAGCGTGTTGGCATCGTTCTCACCCTATTCTTTCAGGACATAACCCACACCACGAATTGTGTGAATAATCCTTTTCTCCCCTTGCTGCTCGAGCTTATTTCTCAAATAGCCGACATATACCTCGAGTACATTTGATTCACCTTCGTAATCATAACCCCAGACGGTATCCATGAGTTTTTCCCTGGTTAGCACCTGACGCGGATTTTTCATAAAATAACTTAACAGGTCAAATTCTTTGGCAGTCAGCTCTATCCCGCGGCCATTGCGCCATACCTCATACGTATGCTGGTTTACCTTCAGTTCCATAAATTCCAGTATTGCTTCCGTTTGGCTATTATAGCGGCGCAGCAAAGCCCGAACCCTAGCCAGCAATTCTTCAAGGGCAAAAGGCTTGACAAGGTAATCGTCGGCCCCACTGTCCAGCCCCTTCACACGGGACTTGATTTCATCTTTCGCCGTCAACATCAAAACCGGGGCATCCATCGCCTTCTTTAAAAGCTGGCAGACTTCATACCCATCCATTTCCGGCAACATCACATCCAGGATAAACAAATGCGGTTTTTCTTTTTGCGCGAGATCCCAGCCTTTAATTCCGTCTTCGGCCGCAGTGACCTCATATCCCGCATAAGCCAGGCTCCTGACGAGCATTGCCCTAATCTTCGGATCATCGTCAATGACCACAATTTTCGCTGCTTCCACTTTAAGCTGCACCCCTTTGCTATGGCTGCTTATACTATTTAATTATATCAAAAATAGAATTAAGATTCAGTGGTATATAAAAAGAGCCCTGCAAGAGGGCTCTTTTTCCAGCCTGTTTGTACTATTTATACACGTTCAGGGTCACGAGGTGCTCGTTTTCGACCTCCGCGAATGCCCTGAAAATCTGCCTGATGCGTGGTTCCGGCGCTCTCCTGGCAGCCTCGATATAGAACTTGATTGCCATATTCTCGTGTATGTTCGATTCTTCCATATTCTTGACATCATTACCGGCACAACTCACCTGGGGCTCGGGTGGGAGCGCTATCCCCATAGCCTTGGCAAAAACCTCGGCATGTTCGAGTTCCTGTTTCATAAACCTTTTGAAGATCGTTTCAGTGACCTGACTTTCAGCGCAGGCTGTAGCACACTTATAATAGGCATAATTGGATAATTCCAGGTCCAGCGCTTTTTGACAGTCTTCATAGCTCTGCTTGCACATCTCGACCTTGCCGTATTTCATCCACTCGGCCGCAGGCAAAAGGTATTTCCCGGCAGCGCCGCAAAACGGGCAGCGTTCTGCAGGATAAGAGCCGACATAAGTTTCACCGCATAATTCACAACGAAAAGGATGCATCATTTTTAGTCGCCCTCCTCATTTTATTGTTCCTAATATCTCACTTCCAGTTAAATCTTAACACAGCTTTTCAACTAATAACAAGATGGACAGGAAATCCGAAAAGTTGACGGCGAGTATACCCCCCTCTATAATGCCGCGCTTTCGCAAAATATGAACAATGGACCTGAGGTCATTGCCCCGGTTTACCTTTCCCGATAAATCCGCTTGTAGACGTGATAATCAAAAAGAACCTGTTCAACATAATTTTTCGTTTCCTCATATGGAATCTGGTCCGTATCCTGTAGACTACCGCTCCAGGTCCTGTCATTCAGCCACTTCCTTACCTTATGCTCGCCGGCGTTATAGGCCGCAAGCATTTTCGGGAGATCCCCATTGAACGTTTTGTCAAGATATGCCAGATACCAAATTCCCATCGGGATATTATACTGGGGTTCAAACAGTTTTCCCTCACTAAAACCTTCAAGCTTCATTTGCTGGGCAATCCACATTCCGGTTTCAGGCATGATTTGCATAAGTCCCTGTGCACCTACCCTGGAATGGGCTTGTGTATAAAAACGGCTTTCCTTTCTGATCACGGCCAAAACCAAATAGGGATCAACATTGTACTGCTGGCTGTATGTTGTCACGAGCTCCCGGTGAGGATAAGGATAAAACACCTTTAAAAACCAGGAACTGTTAATCAGCACGATTAAAATGACCCCCAACAATATTAATGAGAATATTTTTCGCCACCACCGGTACAGCAAGACTTTTCCTCCTACCACCATCAAAGAAATATTTACGATAACTTGTTTTAATAAAATATTAATACGCGCGGGTGGCTTAAAATATGCCTGTTATCGACAAACCACCTGCCTCCAGAGCGTATCTATCTGCTCAATTGTTTTTTCGATTTCACCGCTATTATCGATAACGCGGTCGGCGTATTGCAATTTCTCCGAGAGCGGCATCTGTGATGCCAGCCTGTTCTGAGCTCGCTGCATAGATAAGCCATCCCGCTCCACAAGCCTCTCCAACTGGGTTTGTTCCGGTACGGCTATCACCCAGACCTCGTCAACATGCTCATACATACCTGTCTCAATCAGTAACGGCGCGTCGATTACTATCAACGGCGCCCTTTTTTCATTTTGATGCTTTTCTTTCAATCTTAATGTTGACTCAATGACTCGTGGGTGAATAATACTGTTTAGCTTCTCACGCTCTGAGCGGGAATTGAAAACTAAATCCGCCAGTTTTTTACGGTCAATATTCCCATCCGGTTGAAATACCCCAGCGCCGAAATATTCCCTGATTTCCTGCCAGGCAGGGCTGTGCGGTACTACCGCTTTCCTAGCCAGTTCATCCGCATCAATGATAGCTGCTCCTAGGTCTTGCAGGTAACTCGAAACCAAACTCTTGCCGGAAGCAATACCCCCGGTCAAACCTACTACGAGTGCCATAATAAAACCCTCCACCGTCAATTGCGACAATAATATCTCTCTTTTGACTCAACCGATATAGGGAGAAACAGATCCCCCACAGAATTAAAAACTTACATCAGTGCTGGCAATGCGGACAATACACCGTACCGCGTCCGCAAACTGTTGCTTTAAGAAGAGAAGTACCGCAGCGCGCACACGGCTGCCCGGCGCGGTCATAAACCTTAAGCCGATGCTGGAAGCCGCCCTTCTCGCCGAGTCCGTTTACATAATCGCGGATCGAAGTCCCCTGATGCTCTACGCCTTCATTCAGTTTAGCACGAATGTTCTCATAGAGGAGCTCTGTTTCTTTGCTGCTAAGCGTCTCAATTTGTCTTTGCGGAGAAAGCCCCGCGGCAAACATTATTTCATCCGCATAGATATTGCCAATACCGGCAATCCTCGTCTGATCCAAAAGAAAGGCTTTCAGCTTTCCTTTTTTTCCTTTTATTATCTCGCAAAAAGAGCAGAGCGTAAATTCATCTTCGAGCGGCTCCGGCCCAAGCCTGGCCAGTCCGCCTGCTTCGTGCCAGGCGCCAATAGGGATAAGATAGACCATGCCAAACTTCCTGACATCAACAAATCTCAATTCCCGGCCATTTTCAAAACGAAAAATCAGATGTGTATGTTTAGACAGAGCTGAGTTCCGCTCACAAATTGTCAATTGCCCGGTCATACGCAAATGAATTACCAGTGTATATTCCGCGTCTAATTGAATAAGGAGATACTTGCCTCTGCGTTTGATTACGCGGATGACCCGCCCCTCTACAAGCCTAATGAACTCTGCAGGCTCTGGCTTTTTGATGATCCCACCGTAATTTATCTCAACGCTTTCGATCCTGCGGCCAACGATAAAAGGCTCAAGAGTCCGTCTTACGGTATCCACCTCCGGCAACTCAGGCATACGCTTCCCCTCCATAATGAAATATTGAACTATTCTGGAACAAATTACTTATTACTTTGGATTATTCTCTTAGATTTTTAACGGGGATAGGTCATACCAGTTGCTGCCCTTCTGCAGGTCAACCTTAAGAGGTACCGACAGCGGATAGGCTTTGCTCATAATGTCATTGACGATTCCTCCGAACGACTCTATGCTTTCGACCGGGACGTCGAAAATCAACTCGTCATGAACCTGGAGCAGCATTACAGAGGCATGCTCGTTTTGCAGCAGTTCCTCGCGCAGTCTTATCATCGCGAGTTTAGTTATGTCGGCGGCGCTACCCTGGATAGGTGTATTCATAGCTGTACGCTCCGCAAAACTGCGCAGGTTAAAATTTTTGCTCAGAATATCCGGCAGATAGCGGCGGCGGTTTAGTATTGTCGTAACATAACCCGTTTCGCGCGCCTCGGCAATCACCTTATCGATATACAGCCGGACACCCCGGTATCTGTTAAAGTAATTGTCAATATAGTCTTTGGCCTGGGCTCGTGAAATGCCGAGATCCTGACTCAAGCCAAAATCGCTGATACCGTAGACAATCCCAAAATTCACTGCTTTCGCTGCGTGCCGCATCTCCTTCGTCACCGCTTCCATCGGCATCCCGAAGACTTCGGCGGCAGTCCGGGTGTGGATATCCTGGTCGCTGTTAAAGGCCTCAATGAGAACCTCATCCTGCGCAATATGCGCGAGCACCCGCAGCTCTATCTGCGAATAATCGGCCGCAAGCAACAGGTTTCCCGGAGAAGGTAAAAATGCCTTGCGAATTCGGCGGCCCTCTTCCAGGCGAATAGGGATATTCTGGAGATTAGGCTCCGTACTCGAAAGACGCCCGGTCGCGGTAAGCGCCTGTTTGAACGTGGTGTGCACTTTTTTCGTCTGCGGATCCATGATGCCTAAGAGCCCGTCAATATACGTCGATTTGAGTTTCACAAGCTGCCGGTAATCGAGAATCTTTGCGACAATCTCATGTTCTGCGGCAAGACTCTCCAATACTGCGGCATTTGTAGAATACCCGGTCTTTGTTTTTTTACCCCTCGCGAGCCCAAGTTTGTCAAAAAGGATTACGCCAAGCTGTTTTGGTGAATTAATGTTGAATTCTTCACCGGCTGATTCATAAATTTCCGCTGTCAGCCTGCCTATACGGACATCGAGCTCATCGCCGATTTCGCTGAGGATCTTATCATCAATATATACGCCGGTTTGCTCCATCTCTTTGAGCACCGTACAAAGCGGCAGTTCAAGGTTAGAATACAGCTCCCACATACCCGCATCAAAAAGACCTTTAGCCAGGGTATCGCCCAACGTCTCAATGCTGTTAAGGAGCAGGTACTCCCTTTGGGGGCTGCACGAGGAAGCTACATGAACATTCAAATATTCATGGGCTAATGTGGCAAGATCAGTCTCACCCCGCGACGGATTTAACAGATAGGCCATTAACATAACATCATAACACACGCCGTTAAGTTTAATGCCGTAGGCATCAAACGCCAGGTATGCCGCTTTCGCGTCATGTATCGTTTTTTTCAGGCTCTTTTCCTCAAGATAGGGCTTAAGTATCTTAAGATAGGACTTTAGCTCTTCTTCATCCTGCCACGTGAGCACAAGCGGCAGATTCATTTCTGCAGGGCCACCCTGCGTCTTGACCGCAAGCTCCTTAATCGCATAGCAAGCCGGGCCGGTTTTCTCCGTCGTCAGCCAAATAGTAATTTCGCCAACACTCCGGTTCAATTGGCTGAGATATTCCTGCAAAAGTCCAGGCTCACTTACTAGTCTTCCTTCAATTTGCTCTTGCTCCTTTTCAACTGTCCCGTTGTCTGTAGCGGCCATTTTCGCAAGCATATTTTCAAGGATGTTCTTAAACTCCAGCTCCTTGAGCAGACTTATGACCTCAGGATAATCAGGTTCCGCCATGCGGCAGGAATCGAGACTTACATCAAAAGGAAAATCGGTATTAATAGTCGCTAGCCTCCTGCTCATCCTGGCCAGGTCCCCGTGCTGCTCAAGCAATTCCCCAAGCTTTTTGCCTTTATAGTTACCGCGATTGGCGAGAACATTTTCAATGTCGCCATATTCCTGAATGAGCTTTAGCGCCGTCTTTTCCCCGACCCCCGGAATACCGGGGATGTGATCGGAGGCATCACCCATCAAGCCTTTTAGCTCAATCATTTGGGCAGGAACAAGGCCATATTTTTCTTTCAGCGCCGCTTCATCATACCATTCCAGTTCGGAAATACCTTTTTTTGTTAGAACAACCTTCGTCTGCTTCGAAATCAACTGCAGAGCATCCCTGTCCCCGGTCACAATCAGGTTCTCCAATCCTTCTTTTTCCCCTAGCTTCACAAGCTTGCCGAGAATATCGTCAGCCTCGTAATTTTCACATTCCAAAACTGCGATATTCATAGCGCATAATAATCTTTTCAATACCGGGAACTGCGCCCTCAGCTCATCCGGAGTACCCTTCCGGCCCGCTTTGTAGTCACTGTATTCCTCGTGGCGAAAGACTACCTTGCCCTTATCAAACGCAACCGCCAGGTAATCCGGCTTTTCCTCATTAATAACTCTCAAGAGCATATTGCAAAAACCATAGATCGCATTTGTAATAAACCCCTGTGAATTTGAGAGCATCGGGATAGCATAAAAAGCCCTGTTCGCAAGGCTATTGCCGTCAATCATCATAAACTTTCCTGCCAAATCAATCAACTCCAGTATTCATCATCATTAAAGTATACTTTTATTCTCTCCAATAAAAAATTCGGTGTGCAGTATAAGTTTCCCTGCACACCTTACGAGGATTGTCTTTAATTTAATCCTTTTCGTCAACTAAACCTGCTTTTTTTTCTTGATAATGAGCCAGAAACCGTAGCCGACGATTAAAGCCAGAATAATATAGGGAAGCGCTGAGCTGATAAGCACAACAAGCTTACCGGCATCCTTGATGATTTTGTTGACAGCGAGGATAAAAGCCTCTTTTGCTTTAATCATTACGCCTGTCAATCCGCCGGTGGATATCTGTTGCGTCGAAGTAACTGCCTGCTCAATGTTGATACCGATATTTGAAAACTCCGTTCTGTTATTCAGGTAACGCAGCCTGCCCTCCAGAGATTCTAACTGTGCCCGGGTGTTAGCCAGTTCGTTTTCGACAGCCAGAATATCACTGAGTTTGCCGGAGGTGGCCAGAATTGCAAGCAGCCTCTCTTCTTTAGTACGCATGGCTTTCAGACGGCTTTCGACATCAACATATTCCTCAGTAACATCCTGAGAATAGATGTTCCGTGATTTAACCTTACCGAGTGAATCCATGTCGGAAAGGAACACTTCGAATTGTGAATCCGGTACCCTCACTTGCATATAGCCGTTGCGAATATCTTCCGCACCTGCGGATACCCCGTTTTCATTAGTGATATATCCGCCCGCCGCAGCGACTTTATCCTTAATCGCCGCGACCGTTGAATCGTAGTTGTCAACGCTTAAAGCGATGTCGGCATTTTTCATAATCTTTCGTTCGATAACGCTGCCATCAATTGGAGCTAGGGGCGCTTGCGGAGCAGTCTCCATATTTTTTTGGATCCCCAAAGCTTGTTGTTTCAGGGCTTCATCCTTTACTGAAAAGCCGGTAATAGCAACGTTATCTGCCGTGGACCTCATAGAATTTTCCTTGGTTTTCGCGTTCATATCATATTCTCCTGCCGTCTGGGCAGGGCTGGAGTCGGCTTTTTTAGCCATACCCATATTTAAGGCGTCCTTTAGCAACGGCAGCGAAAGAAGCATAATTATAAGAACAGCCGCAACCGGCATCAATTGATACCGGTTAATTCTTTTGAAGCGGTCCGAAAGATGCAAAAAAGCAAACCTATCAGATTGAGCTTGTTCTTTTTGCAGTTTACTGTAGATTTCCCTCCGGAACCCAGCCGGTGGAATAATTTCCTCAAGTGAGGAAAGCATCGTCACTGTTTCCTTGAGGTCATCATAAGCTTTTTGGCAGGCAGGGCAATTCATTAAATGGGTCTTTATCTCTTCTGTCTCTTCAACAGTCAAAGCACCGTCCAGATATGCCGATAAGTTTTCTTCAATTCGTTTGCAGTTCATCACTTTCCCCCCTTCCTAACCATATAGACGCGCATTGCGGTTATTTTGTTCCCTTTCGGCCAGAAGCTTGTCTTTCAAGTAATTCCTAGCCCTGTTTATCCTAGATTTTACAGTGCCTAGTGAGCACTCCATCTGTATCGCAATTTCCTCATAGGTGAAGCCTTGTATATCACGCAAGACTAGCGCCATACGATATTCCGGCAACAGAGTGTTAATCAGTCCCTGAATTTTCTCCTGCAGCTCTTTTTGTTCATATACCTCAGCCGGACCAACTTCCGGGCTCGAAAACTGTTTAGCAACCTCATTGTCATCAAGCGTAATACGCTCATCGAGTGACTCAAGCTGAACACGGGCGCGTTTGCGCAACTCATCACGGCACAGGTTGGTCACTATACTATACAGCCACGTCAGAAATGACGCTTCCGCACGAAATCCTTGTATTGAACGAAAAGCCCTAAGAAAGGCTTCCTGAGCCAAATCTGCAGCATCTTCGCGGTTTCCGATCAGACGAAAGGCCGCAGTGAATATTTTTCGCTCATAACGGCATACTAATTCTTCAAAAGCGTTAATATCGCCGTTTTTGCTCATTCTCACCAACTCATCCTCATTATGCACAGTTGGCGCCTCCCTTCACTTATCACTAAATAGACGAAATATGCCCGGAAAATGTTCCTTAATCATTGACTTGCTTGGCTTGCCAAAACAATTTTAACACAAGCAAAAATAATTGGATAGCCCTTTTAATTCTGGGTAAAATAACCATTGAACAGGGAGAGAGAATATTACCCCCAGGCGGCGGTGGATAATTAATAACCAATCCTAATAATTTTAAGGAGGTCCATATGGACAAGAACAAGATGAAGACCAATAAGCCGGCAAGTAAAAACTATAACGTCTCTGACAAGATGAACCAGGAATTCTCATCTGAATTTGACAACACGAATAGATCTGATAATAAAGTCGATTCTGATAAGAATAAGAATACTTCAACCGATGATTTCATTAAAACCAGTCAGAACAAATCAAACGACAAATATATAGACGAAAAGAATAATAAGAACAAAACCATCTAAACCATTTCTGATTTAGAATCATACTCCCCGACCGCCGCCAAAATTAGGAAAAACGCAGCATTGCTGCGTTTTCTTTTGTTTTACTTCTTTATAATCCTTTTTAGACAAATCCTTTCATAATCTCATATATTACTTCGTCCACATCATTGATTGATATTTTGTTTTGCCCAATTATTGATTCTACTTTCTCTCTGCTATTCGAGTCAGCAAGATCAATCATGCAGTTCATTATTCCTGTCCTGCGGCCAATCCTGAAAATCATCTTCTCTGCTTCGTCTAAATCCAAATACCAATTTAATACCGACAGCATTTTTTCTTGATCTCTAGGAAGAATACCTTCCACCTCGGGTATGAGATTTAAGATATGATCGCTCACAATTGTGCTGGTTATCCCTTTGAGGCTCGCAATCATTAGTTTTAATTCTTCAATAACGGCAGTATCATTTGCCCTTGTACAAATTCCCGTTTGATAGTCATCTGCTAATGGCACCGTGTCTAACAGTATAAATGTCCTAATCCTGACAAAGTCAGGGTTAATTTGATTTAGAGCATCCGCAGTTTCCAATGCATTCTCTTTTGAATACTCATTGCCTCCCACCCCTGGCATCACATATTCCGATAGTTCGATTCCCGCTTTTTTTACTTTCTTCCCAGCCATGATGTGAGTTTGTTTATCAACACCTTTTCCAATGAGCTGCAAGACCTTGTCTGAAGCGCTTTCCATGCCTATATGAATTCGATTTAGTCCGGCGTCGGCGATTCTTTTTAAGTCCTCGTCGCTTATCCTGGCAATAGCATCGGACCTTGCGTATGAAGTGATTCTTTCTACTTGAGGAAAGTTTATCCTTATATGTTTCAGAATATCAAGCATATCATCCGGCTTGATAATCATGCTGTTTGCATCCTGCAAAAATACCGACTTCATTCCGCTATTGAACCACCTAATTGCGCAATAAAAGGCATCTCTTTCGTTGTCGCTTATTGATCCCAGAATATCTTGCAGTTTTGCTTGTCTCTCCCGGCTCTCAAATTCTTGTACATACCATAATATTTCAATACATTTCTTGATAAGATCAATATCTTCAATCACATGCTCTTTTTTTCTAATACTAAATTTTTTACCCTTATACAATCCGCAAAATTTGCACTTATTCCAGGGACAATTCCTCGTAACCCTAATCAAGAGACTTTCTGCTTCACTCGGTGGTCTGATAGGTCCTATTTCGATTCCTTCATAATCATTAATACATTTGTTCATAGGTTATCTCATAACTCCTCTGATTGATTCTGCTTCATTATAATATATCAAATTCATCCGTTCTTTTCTATACAAAAGGGTGTCCTGACATTATCTACTTCTTCGTGAATCATTGACACTGCATGATATCTCTGGTACAATGATTTTTGCGTTCTATTTAAATAATGCAGGTGTGGCGGAATCGGCAGACGCAGCAGACTCAAAATGTTATGCGTCAAAAGTCGTGGACGACTCGGAAAACCTTGATTTTATTGGATTCTTGACAACTTAATTTTCCGATAGCTATTAACATCCCTCCAAAATATCCCTCCAACTTCCAATGTTGGATTTTGGATCAGGGAAATTAATATTAACTTGCCGATGTGGCGGAATTGGCAGACGCGGCGGTCTCAAAAACCGTTGGGTATCCCCCATGCCGGTTCGAGTCCGGCCATCGGCACCAGAAACCAGTAACTCTTAAACTCGTTGTTCAAGCGGGTTTGAGAGTTTTTCTTTTTTATCAGGCAGGATACACACCAATAATGGCATTGGCCGATGCGACTTTAGAACTGAAATCAAGATGTGTGTAAATATTGGATGTCGTGGAAATATCACTGTGTCCCAGCCATTCCTGGATTTCTTTGAGGCTTACTCCATTAACATAGAGCAAACTGGCGCAACTGTGCCTCAGATCGTGAAAACGGATTTTCCTCATGCCATTGTTTTTTAGGACAAGTGCAAAGTGCTGGGTGATGTAATTGGGCTTGATTCTTTCGCCAATCTCATTTACATAAATATAATCCAGATAATCTTTGTAATACGTTTTGCCGCATACCTTTTGATTTAGCTCCTGTTCCGCTTTATGTCTATGGAGAAGTTCTTCAAAAGGAGCAACCAGCGGCAAGGTGCGATAGCTTGATTTTGTCTTTGTACTGTCTTTTGCTATAGTCACAACTTTTCCATCCATTGTTACCTCGGTTACTGTGTGTTTAATCGCCAATGTCTTCTTTTCAAAGTCAATGGCGTTCCATTTTAGCCCCACGATCTCACTTCGGCGCAGTCCATAAAAAGAGCCTAAAATCACGGCAAGCTCTATCCATTTATTCTTTACAACTGCAAATAAAGAATCCAACTCGCTTGCGTCATAGGTGCTGCCTACGAACTTACCTTTTTTAGGACGTTCAATCCGATCAGCTGGATTATAATCAATCAAGCCTAACTTTAAAGCGTGTTGTAATGCTTTTCGGATGTTTGCATGACGATGAATGACCGTGCTGGCACTCAATCCCTTTTCATTAAGCTCATGCTGATAATAATCCTGTATGTGCTTAGGAGTTACGTCTTTCAGTATAATCTTTTTCTTTTCAAAGTAAGGTATAATGCGATTTTTAATACAATCAGCATAAGCCGCATAGGTAGTTATCTCAACAGAGTGTTTCATCATTTCCAGCCATTCCAGCAGGAAGTCAGTAAACAATATTTGTGCCTGGGCAGAGGTTGGGTTCACTTGGTCCGCCGGATTATCCCGTAGCAATTCCAGCTCGATGGCATATTGCAAGGCTCCTTTGATGGCTTCGTGGTATTGGAGGATGGTACTATTTAATTTGCAATTTTCTGTTCTCTCATGCTGATAGTAGCACTCTATATCCCCCGGCTTTATTTCCGCTACTGTAACAGCGATATTCTGAAAGTAAGGGACGATGCTGTTTTTCGCATCGTACGAGTAGCGCGCGTATGTTTCAGCGTCCACTTTATTTATAGCATCTTTCAGCCATCTTGCCAGGAAGTCTGCGAACAAAGTATTTTTGTCACTCATTGCCGTTTCGGGGTTAAACTCTTGCCTGGTTTTCAAAAGCATAGCTTCAGCACGTTTTTTGTTACCCTTTACGGGAAGTCCTGTGCTGATAGACTTTGTTTGGCGCTTTCCGCTGTTCATATCCTTATAGGTGAGGATAATTTGGAAATAGCCGTTTTTTTCTCGCAGATGTCCTGTTACCATAATAATTGACCTCCTTAAAAAGTAACAGTTTGTATTCACCTACCACTGACAGTTACAGTGTAGCAGCTATACAATCTAGCTCAAATGTGCAAACGTAGTTTTACGCATTAGATTCTTGTACGACGTCTAAGTATTCAAAAATATGTAGCTTCGGAATTTTATAAACTCTGCCTATCTTAAAATGCTTAATCTTGTTTTCTTTCAAAATATTATATCCGGTTTTTGTGCTGATACCTCCAAGCATTTCACACATCTGTTCCACATTGACGACATCTGGATATTCCCGAAAGACCAGCTTATATGCTTCATTGCTTTTTAACAAAGCATCAGCCCCCTTTATAAAAATATAGGAATGCAGGTAACAGGAGTGCGCTTTTAATCGGATACACATAAGCGCGCAAAAAATAAGCGCACCCCCATACTGCATTTCTGTTTTGGTTTGATCATTTATAGTCTTACCCGGCGGACGGCGGTTAACCGTCCTCATAGGAATTCCACCTCCCCGTCAACGACCAGGGCGCACTCTGGGACCTAACCTCGACTATGCGCAAGTATCATAATCCCTCCGTATGTGTCATCGCCTTAAATGCAACCGGCATTTATTTATTGCATGGGTATTGAGCGCTCGCACCTACCTTCACTAATCGGAAATGGTATTATACATCGATTGTAAGCCGACTATATCGGGAAAGGTGGTCTTGGCGTACCTGCAATCTAGCTTCCCTTCACAGGACATACGGGGAAAGTACCAGATAAAACACATATTCAGTTTTCAAGGTTCAGCCGAGGGGGTAGACTTGTCCCTCTACTAATCAGCAGATTTTCGGGGTAAAAGTTAACCCTTTTAGGAATTAATTTTTAGAAATTTTTCAATGCTTTTTAATCCTTGCTCAATTGAATGTGTTACGGCAGATTTGCTTACACCTTCAGTTCTGGCTATTTCTGCCTTGCTCATATCTAAAAAGAAATGGGCATAGATACGTTTGGCCTGCTTTTCCGGCAAACTGCTTATAGCGGCATACAACTCCTGATTGCTCATTTTCCGTTCGTATATTTCCTCTGGCGATAACACCAATAGGACAATATCCTTTTCAATGCCGTCCCAAGCGTCAAGGGAATAATATGCCTTGTGGACACGCCTGCGTTCAAAATCTGCGTGTTCCCTTCGACTAATCTGTTTGAAGAGTTCTACAATTTCATCCGCAACTTCAATAAAAAAGTCAGACTGATAAAAGGGGTAATAATCCCGCAAATTGATTTTTTTCATTTTCCGACCCTCCGTTTTGGTTTTTGGGTAAAGAAAAACCAGTACAGAGGGAGGGGAATGGCACCCTACCGAATTGCCATAAAGATATAAATGATATTTTTTTGCGTCAGGTGTAGGACTCCATATTTTTATCTCCTCCTTAAGCGGTTTTTGCTACCTGCTAGAGAAAGAGAAAATAAGGAAATATTTAGCACCCCCCTACACAAAAAAATAGAATAGGCTATAGTCAACAAAAAAGGTCACACAAATAATTGAGCTGTTTTACAGCAGTCAATGATTGTGTGACCCCTTATAGCTTGTATTTAAAGAAAAAAGAGAGGATATTTTTTTCACCCTCTCCTAAAAATACTTTTTTTAATTTTTAACAGGTTAAAATAGTATATGAGGCACCCTTCTACCCTCGGGTAAGGGTGGTCGTTCGTCCTGGATAAGGTTCTACTTGGCGGTGGGACTTCTCCGGGACGAATTTTTTTCTTAATCTTTTTAAACCTCGCTCTTTTAGCCTATGTACACACTGGTGAGTAATTCCCATTTCTTGGGCTATTTCTTTCTCCGTTGTCCCTTCAAAGATTGCTCCCGCTATTACTTTCTTCTGCGGGGGAGTGAGTATTGAAAAGGTTTCTTGTAGAAAGATATTTTCTTCCGCTTGGGCTTGGGTATCCGACTTTGCTACTAAAGTATCTATCATTTCTCCAATTTCTCTTTCTCCCTCATCTTTTCTCAGCCTCCCATTTAAGATAAGAAGTTCATGTTCTCGCAATCCTCGATACTTCTTGGTTAGACGGATTGCTTCATGGCGAAGTCCGGTAATGAACCAGGATACAATACGTGCTTCCTCAGGATCATATTCTTCAAGGGTAGTCTTCCATGCTTTCACCTCCTTCTGGGAAGTTTGTCAACTTCCTATCAGTGAAAGAGAAAGCAGGCCTTATTTTTGCAACCTCCCATCCCAATATTTTTTTATTACCTTCGATTATTTCCGTTTTGAAAAAGATTCTTATACCATATCTCAGATTTGGAGTCATCAGGTGGATCATACTTATGGACTGCATTGACTATCCAGGCAATCAAGTCGGCATATGCCTCTTCGTAACCCATCCCGCGGCTATACTTTTTAACTATGGGAATAAATCGGTACACTAATTGAATCAAAGCATCCTGATCACCATTTTGAGCATTCACAACGAGTAATTTTACTTTTTGCCCGTTTTTCATAAATACTACCCTCCTTGTTAAACTATTGGAACATATCTTTATGAAAAATAGTGTTTAAAAGATTACAACGAAAAAAGGCCCACTGATGCTTTAAATAAATAAAGCACCAGTGAACCGACATGACTTTCTTCGGCAACCCGGCTGTCATCGCGATCTGGTGCTCGCCTTAGACCCGCAGCTTTGCGTCCCTGCCTTTCGACAGGTTTGCCTTTTCGTCCTATGTATTATAGGGCTTTTGTCCCCATTATATACCATATATTACAAATTGCATGTAGTATTTTGCCATTCTAGGAATAATCTAGGTTTCATATGGGGCTTCTTTAGCCATTCATTTACTTCCCGCTTCATACGGCACGGCAAACCTCAAAAAGGGATCTGGCGTATTTGAAGTGCACCCCAAATGTTAGACAAAAACCAACATTTGGAGGTGCACTTTTTATGACAAAGTTTAGTAAAGATTATCGTGTAAAATTGGTTAAGGAAGTCGATGAGGAAGCATCATTTAATTCTGTCGCTCGAAAATATGGAGTTGGTAAAACTACTTTAAAGAAATGGTATGCAAATTATTCTCATGGCGGCATAAAACAACTTGTTTCTAACAATAAAAAACACACACAGGAATTTAAGATTTATGCTATTGAATACCGCTGGAAGCATGACTTATTATATAGGTTAGCAGTTGCCGAGCTTGAAATACCAAATGAAGGTGTTCTTTATCAGTGGGAAAAGCGTTATTTGGGCTCTGGAGTATCCGGGCTGCTGACTACTAGAAAAGGCAGGCCGCCAAAAGTGCCAAAGAAACAAGAGAAACCAAAACGTGATTTGACTCGCGAAGAACAGTTAGAGACGGAGAACGCGCAACTTCGCATGGAGAATGCCTACTTAAAAAAATTGAACGCCTTAGTACAAGAGCGGGAGAAATCCAAAAAGAAGATAAAGTAAGAGCTGTATCTGAACTAAGGCGCGTCTTTCCTCTAAAGGCTCTTCTCAAGCTCGCAGGACTCCCGAGAAGCAGCTACTACCATATTTTAAAGCGATTGGACTGTCACTGGCATAATAAAAGTACCCACTTTTGACGGAGAAAAATCCCTAGTTTGTAAGTATACTGAAAGCTGGTAACTCCCTAGAAAGAGGGAAGTAATTATGCTGGAGGTGGCTATGCAAACAACAGTCAAAACATTGTACAAACAGGGGTACAGCAAGTCCCACATAGCAAGGGTACTATCAGTGGATCGAAAGACAGTCAGAAAAATCATCAGTAGTTTTAATGATGGAGATGAGGAACTGAAAAAGAAGCCGCATCCATTGTTTTTCGAGGAGTATCGCGAGTACATTGAGATACAACTCGGAAAAGGCCTGTATCTTGGGTTGGTTTCTTATTGCCTTTTTTATTCTCACTTAGTAAAAAGCTAGTTTCCATACTACAGTCTGAAAAGCTTAGGGTTTTCTTCTAACATTTTTTTTTGAACATCTAACCCGCAACAACATTGGTAACAGATTCATAATATAGAACCTACAGTGTAACTTATTTTTCTGGTATAGCAACCTCAGATTTTAGTCATTCTACCCTGCATGCTTCCTTATGGGCGACAATCTATAGTACGCTAGGTCGCTGAGATCAGTCTCGCTACGGCAGGAAGAAAACACTTTTCACTTTCATAAACAATTCGGAAATTACCTGTACCACCATCAGAAGAGCTATGGAAACACCAGCAAGCGTGGCGATTAAAGCCAAATCCTCTTTCCCCGCCTGTTTTAACAGAACATGGATGATATACGTCAAGAAACCGATTCCTGCAATTTGAAAGATCACTTCAATCCTCATAAACTAGTTCCCCTTTATCATCAAATAAGAATCAGCACAACGACTGCACCGAAACAAAATCCCAGATACTGCCCCTGCACTGGTTTTTCATGCGAGCTTCTACCGTAACTCTCTCAGCTATACATAACTACTCCCTGCTCAGGGCCAGGTTCTTCAACTGTTCTTTTTTGTCGGATCTGCTCGGCCTACTGCCAAATATACTATAGTATACCCTTCTCCTCCCCGGTCAGGGTAATGACGCGATAAAGTTCTTTATTCCCTCATCCCAGGCCTCGTCTGCCGTTATACCTTTGTTTATCTGCAGCATCTCAGCAGCACAGTGAAATAGCTCCCCGCTTTCCTGACTGAGTTTGGACCCCACCTCGAAAATTAATAGCCTTTTAAGTACAATCTCACGTTTACTTGCACACCCTTGGTAAGCCTCTCGCGGAGCCTTGAGCTTCAACGCTAAATGAATGCGGCGGTTTTTGTAAAAATCATTCTTCTATATTACCTTACTCCCTTCCATTACCTTTCTTTCGGGCCTGATTTAATGACTGGCTCCTCCGGCAAGGTCCCCTGTTTCAGTAAAGCGTTGATCTGACCGACCACCTGTCTTCCTACAACTTCCCCTGCCTTGATACACTCCTCTGCCCGATGAAACTCATACCACCTAACATTGTCAACCGCCGGCCTCACAAGCAGGCAATGCATGGGTGAAGTCAGAGGGGAGGAATTTTTGATATGAAGATCATGTAGTTCCAGCGAGCGGCCGACAATATTGATACTCTCGGGCACTNNGGGGCACTATCGGTTTAAGGAAACGCAATAAATCAGGCGATCCCAACAGGCGATAAGCTTCTCTGGAAGGTATCCCCTTCCACCATTTTAATGCTTGAACTAGGATATCAGCGTGGTCCACTGGTGAGCAAACATCCACAGCCACAATGAGCGTAGCCCCTGCCTCCACTGCTGCTTCCACCGGCACCGGCGTGGTTATCGTCCCATCCACCAGCAGTCGCCGCCCTAACTTGATAGGACAAAATATGCCTGGCAGCGCAGTGCTAGCCCGTAAGGCCCGCGCCACCGACCCGGAGTTAATGCGCACCTCCTCTCCTGTCATAATATCAGTCGCAACGACGATTAAAGTTTTTTCCAGTTGATTAAATTCTTTTTCCATGATTAAAGTATTAAAATACTTTTCCAGCCTGTTCCCGGCAATCACGCCCTGGCGAGGTATAGTCGGGTCTGCCAGGCGAAGCAATTGTCTCCACCGGATATGAGTGGCCATATCTTCCAACTCTTCAACTCCGGATCCAGCAGCATAAGCAGCGCCAACTACTGCCCCCATGCTGGTCCCGGCGATAACGTCAACAGGGATGTTTGCCTCCCGTAAAGCCTTAAGCACCCCCAGGTGGGCATAGCCCCTAGCCCCACCGCCCCCCAGGGCCAGGCCGATTAGAGGCCTCTCTTTAACCGGTTGCCTCTCTTCCATTTTCATAGACCTCCTGCACTAGCCTGCATCTCACTCAATATTTTTTCCATTTGTTTGATCAGTCTCATGTTCATAGCAGTCAAGGTTTCCTGCCGTGGATGATGGATCTTTTCCATCGTCCATGGAACAGCGATTTGGGCAAGGATTTTTCTGCGGCGAGGAAAAACAGCGCCTACTGGCAGGACTGATCTAGTACCCTTGATGACCACCGGCAGTACGGGTGCCCCTGCTTTCAGGGCAAGATACGCCCATCCCGTTTGGAATGGACATAGATTATCTAATTGGCAAACCCGGCCTTCAGGA
This sequence comes from Peptococcaceae bacterium UBA6129, assembly GCA_002422465.1. Taxonomy (GTDB): domain Bacteria; phylum Bacillota; class Peptococcia; order DRI-13; family UBA6129; genus UBA6129. Next base: position 30,528 of record DIVP01000038.1, read on the forward strand.
AAAATGGCCAGGGTATCCCCTCTCTGCAATACCCGTAAGGCCCTCCTCATTCCCGCCAGCTCACCCCCCTCGTTTTGCACCGAAATGGCGCCAATAGCGCGTAAAAACGCTCCCACTACCAACATCTTGAACAGGTAGGCTGCTGATAGGAACGTAATCCGCCGCGGCCAGAAAGCCAGCAAAAGGAAGCCGTCCAGCAGGCTGATGTGGTTAGCCACCACAATCACCGG
>DIVP01000120.1 GCA_002422465.1 Peptococcaceae bacterium UBA6129
CCAGCGATATTAATATCGCCGGAAGCAAGTAAGCCTTTTAACACTTCCCTGCCCATTTTGCCGCATGCGCCAATTACCACAGCATTAAGGACTGTCATACCAATCCATCCTTTCGAGTATAGTCTTCTCAATTTGCTGCTCATCAATGAGCAACTATCTGGGAAAATAAAAACAGCCAAAGGTGTATCCTCCAGCTGTATCAACTGTAGTACGCCTCTCTCTTACCCTCGTGAGATAGTGCTCCACTTGGTATTGGGCTATACCAAGTGACAGTCCTGTATCTCTTAAATACAGTCCCAGCATAGTGCGTTGTCTGTTCACTACACTTCGGCGAATGCCCCTTTCGTCCGTTCATTTTTGCAGATTAACATGGACTACTCTTGACCTCCGCGACCCCTACCTCACCCCGTTGAGTGAGGTATCTATTTGATTTTGTATATTATATTATGACTCCTCTTCTCTTTTGTCAACCCAAAAAATCGCTTTTAGCTCGTTTAATAGGAGAACCTTTTAAAGCGCATGTGAGATTCATCAAGATCTACGATGATTACCTCAGAGCCAATTTTTCTGACTGCACTCCAGGGAATAGTAAAATTGCTTTTATCCCAAAAGCTTAAGACACTGCTCCTGCTCGGCAGGATAATAGATTCTATCTCCCCTGTTTCAGCCATAATAACAAGATCCGAATCAGCAACTGTACCAAGACGGCTGCCGTTTTGGATATTGACGATATCCTTCCCGATTAAATCGCTTAAACGCACGCTGTTCAATTTTTTCAACCCCTATCCAAGATTTTCCGCAGATTATCACTTTATCTTTTGCAGCAATATGTATATAGTGACATAAAGATAGGCTGCAGCAACGCAATGACGATAGCAATTATAGCAAGTGGGTCTAACTGAAGATGACTGATAGTTACCGTGTCCGGCAGAGTGATTTTTAAAAAAGAAACAACAACCATTAATGACAGATAAATTCCGCCTGCTATTGCAATTAATTCACCTATTGCTACGGATGCCGGAGAAGCCACTGCCGTTTCCATTGTGTCAAAAGCGCGTCTTCTTTTTATGTTAACCCTTGACCTAACTGCCCATACTGTCAATGCAAACAATATGATTATTATAACTATTTTCCATATCATGGTAACATCCCCCCCTCTAATTAAATTTATGCACGCAGAGGTTGGATATGACAAAAAGTCAGGACGACTTAATTACCGCGGTGCCAGGATGGCAAGGAGCGGCAAAAAAAAGTCCGGGGTCGCCCCCGGACTTCTCTGCTCTTATGACGCAAATAATTCCTTTATGTCGATAGTCTGCTCATTCAAGCCGATTGTACTTAAACAGAATTCCTGTTCTTTGAAGAGAATTTGTGCTATATCATGAACACCTTCAAGGTTTACTTCAAATACCTTGTTTATTACCTCATCAGGAGTTACGATTCTGTTTAAACATAATTCCGTTCGCCCAAGTCTGGACATGCGGCTGCTGACACTTTCAAGTCCCAAAAAGATACCGCCCTTAATTTGCTCTTTTGATTTTTCAAGTTCTCTTGGCGTAATACCTTTATCAATAATAAGCTTGATTTCGTCAGCCAAAAGGTGAATAACCTCTTCATATTTGGTTGGGCTTGTCCCGGCATAGAAAATGAACAGCCCCGTATCACAAAAAGTGGTGTGATAGGAATAAACCGAATAGGCCAGGCCTCTTTCTTCACGCACTGATTGGACCAGACGCGAGGAAAGCCCGCCCCCTAAAACGTTGTTTAAGATAATTGCGCTATAAAGCCTCTCATCTTGTTGGGAAAGCCCTTTTGTGCCAAGGCATATTTGCACCTGTCCGGTTTCACGCGGAAGATTGAATTGTCTTGCGGTTACGTTTCCAGGTGGCGCAATTATATTGTTACTGCCCTTGACTTCCATCCCCTCAAAATATTTTCTGACTTTCTCTTGGACGTCTTTGTGCTCAATATTGCCGGCAACTGCCACTACCACGTCAGTCGGCAGATAGTGATTATCAATGTACTTTGTAATCGCCCGACGGTCAATTTGATGCAATGATTCAAAGGTACCTAAAATAGGTTTGCCTAGCGGGTGTTTATCCCATAAGGTCTGGACAAATAAATCATGGATTAATTCATCCGGCGTATCTTCATACATTTTGATCTCTTCTTCAATTACCCCGCGTTCCTTCTCAATAGACTTTTCACTGAATGTCGAATTGAAAAAAATGTCTGCGAGGACATCAAGTGCAAGATCAAAATGTTCATCAACAACTTTAGCATAATAGCAGGTGCACTCTTTGGTTGTAAAAGCATTTAATTGGCCGCCAACTGAATCAAGGGACTCTGCAATATCAATCGACGACCTCTTCTGGGTTCCTTTAAACATAAGATGTTCAATGAAGTGAGTTATACCCAGATTTTCATCATTCTCGTGACCTGAACCGGCACCAACCCAGATTCCGACAGAAACCGAGCGTACCCCGTTAATTTTTTCGGTAATAATTCGCACACCATTGGCGAGACAGATCTTATCAATGTTATTGACAAACATGTTCCCTATTCTCCTTCTCTTTTAAAGCCGTATTCAAACAATCTTTGCGCATCGCCAAAACGATTTGGGCTATTTAGCAGAACAACAATTAATTCTCGATCAGCATATTTCGCAGAAGCAACAAGACATTTTCCTGCTTTGGCAGTTGTGCCGGTTTTAACACCAGTTGCGTAGGGATATAGCCAGAGAAGTTTATTTGTATTTTTTATTGTTATGCGCCGCGAGGGATTCAGCCAGCGCAATTCGTAAGATTTTTTTTGTACTATTTCACGGAAAACCGGATTACACAGAGCGTAACGGGTGATTATAGCCAGATCATATGCAGTTGTAAGATGTGCCTCCTGTGGGAGTCCATTTGTATTACGGAAGTTAGTAGCTTGCGCTCCTATTGCCTTCGCTTTAAGATTCATAAGTCCGACGAATTCTTCTTCGCTCGGCGCCAGTGCCTCAGCAATCGCTACACAGGCATCGTTTCCCGATTTTATTAAGGCTCCATGTACAAGATTGTTGAGACTGATTAAGTCATTTTCATTTAGATAAATTGAAGACTCGCTCGTTAAGTCGGCTTTCTTGCCAACTCTGACAGGCATATCGAGATTACCGTGTTCAATAGCTAATAATGCTGTCAGAATCTTAGTTGTGCTTGCCGGCGCCCTTATTTCCAGAGCGTTTTTGTCAAACAAGATATTACCTGTCTGAGCCTCGATCATTATTGCAGATGAGGCGCTTATTGTCGGCAGGGCACTAACAGCTTGAACAGGCACTATTAGTAAAAGAATAGAGACGATATATGAAAAGAAATATTTAGTATTTTTCAAGAGGTTCCCCTTCTGAGCTCACTTGGCAAATTAAACTCATTATAGAGATTAGTATGGCCTTTTTAAAATATTTTATTGGATGATTTCAGAAACCGTCTTGAAGGTATAATTTTCTTTTTTCAAAGCATCGAGGACTGATGGCAGCGCGGTTAGTGTGCATTCCTTCGGGTGCATTAAAATTAGAATGCCATTGTCCGCTTTTGATATTATCTTTTGATATATCAATTCCGGGGCGGGATTCTTCCAGTCAACCGTATCCACGGTCCATAAAATTGTTTTATATCCGAGTGCATCAGCCGCGTTCAGCACGTTTTCCTTATGCTCTCCATAAGGGGGTGCAAATACTTTTTTAGAGGAGATGTTTAAAGAGTCAAAGACCTTTTGTGTGTCGGTGATCTCCTTTTGATTCATTTCGAGAGTTATTTTATCCGGATGTGGAT
>DIVP01000094.1 GCA_002422465.1 Peptococcaceae bacterium UBA6129
ATACATCTTGCTTTTTCGGAAGCTCCCCTCAGACACTTCCAAAGGCTACGCAGATATCCCGGTCACCAAAAGCAAGGATGTATATTCACGGGCACAATGGCAAATCGACGCTCACGCTTTTTGGCGGAGCTCCGGGGACAGACTCTTGACCAAAGAGGAACTTCTAGCCATGCCGGTATCAAAATTGCAGGCCGCTTTTCGGGAATATAGCCGCGACAGTATTTATAATTATGCGGAGCATGTGGCCTTAGCGCAAGAATTAGACCAAAAAGGAAAGCTCCCCGCGAGTTTTATGGTGGTTGCGCCTGGAAGTTGGACGGATATGGTATGGGACGATATTAACCGGATGAGGACCCTTAACACGACACAGAGTCAGCGACGCCTGGCGATGCACGTCTGCCCCCTACAGCTGGATATCATCGAAAGAATCATTAATCGGTATAGCAATATAGGCGATTGGGCGCTGGATCCTTTTGGCGGATTAATGAGCGTACCAATGATGGCGGTAAAAATGGGGCGCCGCGGCGCCGGGATAGAGCTTAACGCCGATTATTTCCGGGATGGCGTTGGATACTGTCAGGCGGCGGAGGCGGAGCAGCTGACGCCCACGCTATTTGATTTTATTGAGGATGCGAAATGAGTCTGACTACAGCTGAGAAAATGGCTGATTTTAAAATAAAACAGGCCTTGCCTTATAATTTTAAGGTGGCTTGGGCGGAACGGATGGCCCGCGGTTTTTATTGGGATGATCGAGTATATGGAAAGGTTTGTGTATCTGTAGGCGGTTTAGACAGTATTACCCTAGCATTGTTTCTTGAAAATATCGGCCTTAATGTGCCACGGGTCAGCGTATCGCAGCTTGAGGATAAAAGCATTCAACAAATACATAAACAGCTGGATGTGATCAGAGTAAAACCTGCCGAGGATAATCAGGGAAGGCGTTACAATCAAATACGCGTCATTCAGGAGTTTGGCTTTCCAGTAATAAGCAAGGCAAAAGCACGAAAAATTGAGATATTGCAGACACCAGATAGCCCTAAACAGACTTTTATTCATGCAATAATGACAGGCGACATGGGAGAGCAAGGGCATTATGGGCATTCGGATAAACTCAAATTACCGGATAAATGGATACAATTATTTGGAGGGCTTTATAACGATCATCGCCCGGACCTTTGCTGCAAATGCGCTAAATTTAGAGTCAGTAACCGTTGTTGCTATTGGTTAAAAGAAAAACCAATGCAAGATTGGCAGCGAGAGCATGGCGTGTTTCCATATTTGGGTTTGATGGCCATCGAGGGCGGGCAGCGCGAACAAGGGCTGATGAAAAACGGCTGCAATTATTTTGGAAAAGAGGTAATCCGGTCTTGCCCTTTTGCTATTTTCTCCCGGCAGGATTTATTACAACTGGCCCTCGACTTACATGCACCAGTGCCGGAAGTTTATGGCCAAATCAAGCGTAAGGCAGACGGGACCTTATATACTACCAAGGCCCAGCGCACCGGCTGTCAGCTTTGCGGTTTTGGAATACATATTGAAAAACGTCCACATCGCTTTGACCGGCTTTATTATGCCAACCGAAAAATGTGGGACTATTATATGCATCATTTAGTACAGGATGATCAAACCGGAGAATGGTACGGCTGGGGCCGCGTGCTTGATTATATAGGTATTGAATGGCGTCACGATCAGGTGGAGATATTCGCCGATTGGGAGCAATAGTTTATACGGCAATCGTGGAAAGTGAAAGGAGAATAAGTCATGAAATCAATAAAAGAGATAGGGAAACTGGTCAAGTCTGTGGTTATTAATTTTAGCCAGAGATTCTGTCACGATGAAGACCTGCAGGCGGAAAACGAGCGGCTGCGGCAAAAAATAGAACAGATGGAAAGCTGCTTTAACACCAAAAAGGTGATTAAACTGGAAACACATCTTGCCGCGACAATCATCCGGGCCGAGCGAGCAGAGGGGGAACTAGCGGTTTTAAAAACTGAAAGAACCCCATTGCCAAATCACATACTGGGTGAGGTAATCGAAGAGATCAAAGCCAGATTGGCCTATTATAAAGACCCGAAAGGCCATCCGGTACATACCTTTGGTAAGAGTTTTTATGAGGACATGCTAGCATTGCTTAACGATTATGTATTTCTCCAGGAAAAGACGGGAATAGCGGAGGCGGGACAATGATGGATATGAATTCAACACTTACCTATACGTTAAGACAGGTCTATACCAATAGGCCATTAATCCCGAAGCAAATCACAATGAGCCGGTCCGTATTTGATGAATTTAGAAAAAGTATTTATATTGCCGACATTGAGCAGGCAGCAATATTGTTTGGGGTCCCAATAACGATTAAGAAAACAGATGAGGAGATATTTGAGATCACTTTCAGCTTACCGATCATCAGAGAAGAGGTGCAATCATGATAGAAATAGCCAATATAATCATTGATCAGAACAATATCAAAATGATTGAAAAGGAAACCCTTTATATCAACATTTTTTTTAAGGATGGTACAGATAAGCAGCTAAGAGATTATTCCGATGAAATTTATGAGAAATTAAAACAATTATTAATACCGAAGAAGCGGAAAGTATATGCAAAAATTTATCATCCCCGGAAGGCTCCCCGGAGTAAACGAAATTTACGCATCGGCAAATCGGCAGTGGTCGAGTGCCGGCGGAGGGTTGCCAATGAGTAGACGGACACTTAAAAATTGCAGCCTTATAAAGAAGCATGGTGATCTTGACCCCTGGACGGGTAAAGTGACTACGCCTGACCAATATGATGGTTTATGCGAGGGGTTTCAAAAATCGGAAATGGACGATGAACCGTGTGAAACCTGCAAAAAGTGTCCGCTTTGTATGTATGGGGATGAAAGATAAGGAGGTAAATATGGAAAAACAATTTGAGATTGGGTATTGCCGGGCCTGCGGCCAGCAGCAGATATTAGTCCTGGCCGCGGCGACCCAGGATGCAGCGGACGATGAGGCCACGGAAAACTGCGACTGCGAAGAAGGGATGAAACTGCGGCAGATCGTCAAAGGGTGCCGCCGAATAGATGAGCTTTTCGGCCCGGATTCGGAAAACCTAGGATTTGTCCCGATTCATGAGGCGGAAACGCTCGAACTGCTGCACACTGTAGTAAAGCTGACGGCAGACAAACGCCTACTGAATACCAATTTGGATATTAATAGGTACGGTAAGGCCAAGATCGGTATGAACAGCAAGGGCAAAATCAACGTTAAGCGCTCCGTGGTCAATGCTTATCAGCTGGAGGAATAGAGATGGTTAAATATGCGAGGGATACCAGCGTATCAAGCGAGCAAAGCCGCGGGGAAATCGAGCGGACATTAAGACGATATGGCGCAGATCAATTTGCCTACGCGACATCAAACGATAAGGCCATGATAGGGTTTATGAAGGAAGGCAGGCAAATAAGATTTATGCTGCCGCTGCCGNNATCCAAACAACCGGGAGTTTACGCATACCCCGGAGCTTGGGAAGCGCCGATCACCAGAAAGCGCCCTGCGTGAATGGGAGCAGGCCTGCCGGCAGCGATGGCGTGCCTTGGGGCTAGTAATAAAAGCCAAGTTGGAGGCCTGCGAGTGCGGGATATCGGTATTTGAGGATGAGTTTATGGCCAACATCGTCTTACCCGGGGGAGCGACCGTGAGCGACTTCATGCGACCGCAGATTGAACGAGCCTATTTGACCGGAAAGATGCCGGCTTTATTGCCCATGCTGGAATCAGGGGAGGCGCGATATGGACAAGACTAAGATAGACTGGGCGGATTCGACTTGGAACCCGGTCACCGGCTGCCTGCACGGGTGCCCATTTTGTTATGCACACCGGATTGTGAGACGGTTTGGAAAACCATTAGTAAGCTCAGATCACCCCGAAATTATCCACATTGAGGCGGCCTCTCTGGTAGTTCTCAATGAAAAGCCCCGGTCTCCTTATTCTGGATTTGCTAATTATGATTATTTTAACCCTACTTTTCACAGGTACCGCCTTAACGATTATTTACATAAAAAGGGCCGGACAATCTTTGTCTGCTCCATGGCGGATCTCTTTGGAAAATGGGTACCTGATGAATGGACAGAGGAGGTGTTTCGGGCGTGTGAAGCGGCGCCACAGCATCGATATTTGTTTCTTACAAAGAACCCCCAAAGATATAATGCGCTTTGTAGTAAGGGTAAGCTTCCACGATTGCCTAACTTCTGGTATGGAACCACGGTTGCCAGATCGAAAGATTTATATTTTATTGGTTTGGATCACCACAATAATTTTCTGAGTATCGAGCCATTATTGACAGCTTTTCCTCCCATGCCTAATTTTTTTGCTAATTGGGTAATCATAGGGGCGGAGACGGGAAACCGGAAAGATAAAATAGTGCCGGAGCGGGAATGGATAGAAAACATAGCAGAATCTTGTAATCATTCAAATATACCGGTCTTTATGAAAGAATCGCTCCGCCCTATATGGGGAGATGATCTGATTCAAGAATATCCATGGGATCGCGGAGGCGGGACAGTAAAATAAATAGCGCTATATTATATAGAAGAAACAGACTATGGACAAGCACCGCAAGGCCGGCCATATTCTGATCAATAAATTCGGCGAGGTGCTAATTATGCTCGTATAGGGTATTAAAATCTCGACGGAGGGTCTATGAAACCGTTTATTCGTGAGAAAAAAATAGAATCGAATAAGACTTACCGTGAGGTTGACATATTTTCGACAACAGATATTCAGCCGAAGATATCCAACCGGACCAAAAAAGAGATCAGCCGTCCGGCGCAGAGAAATCTGAATGATAAAAACTCCAAGAGATATTTTGTGCAATTAGCTGAGGCAAATTTTACGGAAGGTGATTGGGCGATCGAATTAACATACTTCGATGCTTTCTATCCGGAAACAGTGGAGGATGCGGACCGGGAAATGAAAAACTGTCTACGCCGGATCCAGAGCTTACTTAAAAAAAAACACCTGCCGCCCTTAAAATATTTAGCAGTTACATCCGACGTATCCGGCGAAACCGGAAAACCGGTTCGCATTCATCACCATTTATTTATCAAAGCAGATTTGAGTTTTGATGAGATTCGGGAGATATGGCGCCGCCCTAAAAAAAAGGGCGAAAAAGAAGGCGCACGGATTGGGCGAATTAATATTGACAGGCTCATACCGGATGAGCATTTTGACATTTCTGGCAAAGCCTATTATTTTGGCAAACAACGCCGCGGGCGTAAAAGATGGTTTGGTTCACTGAATTTAAAAAAACCCGTAAGGCTTCCCAACGCAGACCATAAATTTACTCATCGGCAAATAGACAGGTTGGCTGCCGCGGTGCCCTTCCCTCTTTGGGGAAAAGATATAAATTCGCACCCAAATATTGATTTTTGGAAAAAACAGTATCCGGGCTGGCGTATTGTGAGTTACATACCGGAATGGAACAATTTCAGAGGCTGGGCGATTTATCTAAAACTTAGGAGGCAATGATATGGATACGCAAGTCATACATAAAGCAATATGCTCAATGCCGATTGCAGATAAAATGCAATTATCATTATCGTGTCAGATTCATGGGGTTAGGCCGGAAGATTTAGAAATAACACTCGCAAATATAATTACGGGGATTGAAGTTTTACTTAAACCGACCTTTGATAATTTAACTTATTGGTGCCAAAGATAAGGAGGATGTTCTATGGACAAAATGACCTTGCGGCAATACTGCGATATTTGTAAAGAAATTGATGAGCTCGAAGAGCGGCGCTTATATTATGTCGCCAAAATTGAATCTATCCCGGTTTTAGACGGTCAGCCGAAAAAAAGGGGATTGCCGGGGGATCCGGCCGGGGAGTTAGCCGCAAAACTGGCAGACACATGCCGGGACATCGAAGAAAAGCAATGTTTGTTAATTAATCGACGTCAAGAGATCGAGGAAGTTATTTCCCCGCTATCTTCCCGCGAACGGCGAATTATGAGAATGCACTACTTCGATGGATTATCGTGGTCAAGGGTAACATATAACATCTTCGGCGATAAACCTGATTTTAAAGACCGCTTTGATAGCTATCTCCGGCGTATTCATCGGTACCATGGCGCTATCTTAAAAAAAATTTGCTAAATGTCATTGAATGTCACTATTGACATGTAGTATAGTATATCTAGGCAAACTACTAAATACAGAGGCTCCCGAAGTCTGGGAGCTTTTGTTTTGCGCATTATGGTTAGAAATTTAACTTGAAACGTTTCTTACTCCATCTAACAAAACGGATGGAGGAAAGCACATGAAAAAGAGATCCATAACTTTATGCTACAGGTGCCGCAAAGATTATGAGGGCGCCGGTTTTATTATTGAGCGGGATTATTCAAATTCAAATCAGAGTCAATGTGATAAATGCAATAGACAAGGCTATGATTATTGGGTAAGTGATCAGGTGGTGAAAAGCAGTGAAAAGTAAATGGCCAGAGGTAAAGGACAGAATAGATGAGATTGCCGCATGGTGCAGGGCGGGAATGCTCGAAAAAGATATTGCAAAGAAGCTCGGCATATCTGTTTCTACCTTTGAAACGTATAAAAATAATCATCCCGAATTGTTGGAATCCTTAAAAAGTAACGAAGAGGGCGCCAATGATTTAGTTGAAAATGCGTTATATAAAAAGTGCATCGGTAGCACTTATGAAGAAGAGGTAGCGTTTAAATGCAAATCAGTTTACTATGACGATCAAGACCGCCGATGCGAAGAGGAAGAGATCAAGACAACTACAGTCACAAAGTATTTGCCGCCAGAAACAATGGCCCAAATCATCTGGCTTAATAATCGTCGCCCGGATAGATGGCGCCGGAATGCCGGAAAAGAAAAACTCGACAATGACAAATTTGAGCATGAAAAAAATACGGATGCAAGGAAGTTTTGGTAATGTTTAAAACCCTGCATGATTTTTATGTAAGAGAGCCGTGGGTAGGGTTTTGCCAGTTGCTCAAAATCGAGCGCGGAAAGAAATGCGAACGGTGCGGCGCTCACATAGTGGACCTGTCGTATCTGATCGGACATCATAAAGTCGAGCTCACGCTTGAAAATGTGAATGACCCGGCAATAGCGCTTAATCGAGAATTAATCGAAATCATCTGCTTGAAATGCCACAACAAGGACCACCGCCGCTTTGGATATAAAAAGCAGGTATATATTGTTTGGGGTAGTCCGTATTCTGGTAGGCATACCGCGGTTAATCAGATGATGAGGACCGGGGATATTGTCCTTGATATCGATGCGCTCTATAATGCGATCTCAGTCGGCAGGCCGAACGCTTGCCGGTATAATGTTTTCAAACTCCGCGATTGCTTATATGACCAGATCAAAACACGATACGGCCAATGGTG
>DIVP01000007.1 GCA_002422465.1 Peptococcaceae bacterium UBA6129
CTGTTTTAATATCTCAAGACCATCATAATCTGGCAGACCTAAATCGAGAATAATTAGGTCCGGTTTATAAAACGCTGCCGCTTCCAATCCCTCTTGTCCGGTGGAGGCTAACCTTATCTTAAAACCGAAAGAACCCAACGCTACATTGAGCAGTTTGCGCATCTCCTGTTCATCATCAATTACCAGTATGCGCGCCCCCTCATTCTCCATTCTCTTCACCATCCTTTACTAATGGAATTTCTCCGGATAAACCGGCAAGCACCGGTAACGTAAAAGTAATGGTCATTCCCTTATGTGGATTGTTCTTAGCCCAAATCCTTCCTCCATGAGCTTCGACAATGGATTTGCATATTGTCAACCCTAATCCTGTTCCACTCACCTGTCTTGTGGATTTAATGCGGTAAAACTTATCGAAAATTCGTTCCAGATCTTCTTCCGGTAAGCCCAAACCATTATCAATAACCGCTATTCTGATTTCTTGCTGGTCTGAGTGTACAGAAATTTCAACGTTGTTATCCCTGGAATATTTAAAGGCATTGTCCAGTAAGTTGATTATGACCTGTTCAATTAGAATAAAATCAGCTTTAACAAGCGGCAGGTTAGCCATGGTGTGCAAGATCACCTTTTTGTCCCGTGACGGTTCAATCTGTCTTACCGCAACACTAATCAAATCCTGAACATCGCACCACTCCTTGCTGAGTCGGAAAGAACCGCTCTCCAGTCTGGCCATGTCTAATAAATTGTTTACAAGGCGGTTCATGTGCTGAGTCCCCCGTTTAATGGCCTGCAGCAGTTCCAGCTTATCATCTGGTTGAATCGCTTCATTTTCAGATAAGAGGGTAGTTACGGCCCCCAGAATAGATGATAGCGGTGTCTTTAAATCATGAGAGACGCAATCAAACAAAACCGTATAAAGCCGTTCCGATTCCATTAACAATTGGTTAGCCCGGGCCTTTTCGGCCAATTGTACCCGGTTTATTGCCACAGCAATCAAGCTGGCAAAAGCCTCCAGCAAGCGTCTTTGTTCTGCACTTAGGTGTATTTCTTCTATCGCCGGCTGGACTCCCAGCACCCCTACTATTCCTTGTTCCGTCAACAAGGGCAGGTAGATCCTTTCGGCATCTCCAAGTGTATCGGTACCTTTTCCAGCTAATTTTCTCTGTTGATAAACCCATGTGACAACAGCCCACTCCTTATTATCAATAAAAGCTTGCTTGACTTCTGGGAAACTGGCCTTAACCGCAAAACCTGTTTTTTCGTCAGGCATCATTATTATAACTTGGCATTCAATACTCTCCGCTACTTTAATCGCAGCCGCAGCCAAGAGATTATCCAGCCCCGCCACTGCCGATATCTCACGACTTAGGGCATACAAAGCCGTCATATTTGCTTCCCGCTGTCTTGAACGGACTACCTGGTGCTGTAAACTGGAGGCAAGCGTTCCCGTAAGGACCCCAACTATGATAAAAATCAAAAAACTCAACAAATACCGAAGGTCATCTACGGTAAGACTGAGAGGCGGAGGAACAAAAAAGAAATCAAAAAACAGTACTCCCAGAACTGCCGACACAATAGCAGCGCGCCGGCCAAGAGCAACTGCGCTGTAAAGGACCGGCAGCAAAAACATCATGGAAATATTCACAAGACCAAGGATAGCCTGAAAAGGCTTTAATAATAAGGTCAATATCGCTACGATTAACACTATTTGCAAGAAACGAACAATAAACCCTTTATCGTTTCTGATTTTTTTGTTCACCGGTAACCCCTGTAGCCATTCATGTATGCCACTCAACCTATCTTCACCCTCTCTAACAAATAACTATTGCCTTTTCTTACCGACATAGGCAAAGATACAGGCAAGAAATGAAAGGATTATAGATAAATAGATATACTTATTATCTAAAGCAATACTTCTTTTGACACCCAGTTTTAATATTTCCACCCTTTCTCCATGGATATCCATATCGCCACCGTGCTCAGGACAGGCCCGGTGAAACACGCCTGTAACGCGAATTGTATCACCTTTATAATGGTACCCACCCCGATACTGTATCTTCGCCGCATCGGTTATAGATAGCCAAATCCCCATGGCATTGCTTCCATCGCTGACATTGACCCAGGCAAACGTTCCTCTTCTCATCACGTCACCGATAACTTCCCCCTCATAGATGATAATTTTTTTGTCATATTCCTTAGCTTGTTCAATCATGGTAACGCTGTCAACGGTTACCGCTAATACAGGTGCCACGAAGGTTAACGTAGAAAAAACCAGGCCAAGAATAACTACTATTAATTTTTTTGCCATGTTTTACTCGCCCCTTTTAAAATAAAACCAAATAACACCAGCACCGACATGAACTCCAGCCTGGCAATCCACATCATAAAAATATAGAGGATTTTCAGTCCCGCCGGCATGGAAACGGAGGTCAGGCCAGCGCTTAAACCGACGTTCCCGGTTACAGAGGCCGATTCAAATATTGAATCAAGCAGGGGATAACCATACAGCACGTTGGCTACGGTTCCCGTGGCAAATAAAACAAGGTAGGCGATTATAATTAACATCGCGCTTCTGGCATAATCCACTTCCAGTATCTGTGTCCTGATAAAATGGAACCTTTCGATCGTAATGGCAGACTGGGGTGCCATCAGGCGCTTGATATCCTGAATAATCGACTTGACCACGATGCCAATCCTGATGCCCTTAAAGCCTCCCGCCGTCGAACTGGCGCTTGCGCCGAACAACATGGCAATTATTATGGCGATCATTGCCAAGCTGCCCCATTCATGGATAAACTGCCGAGCGTAGATTGTCATAAACCCCGTAGTCGTATGACCGGAAATCATCTGGTAATAGCCCTTGCGAAACAGAGCTGCCGCATTGGTATAAACACCCGTTTTCGCCAGCTCCGCTGTGGCTAGAACTATTAAAATTGTTGACGTAATTAAAAAAGAAACGCTCTCAATGTTTTTGTAGATTTCCTTGCGATTACCCGTCCAAATGGAATAATGTAGGGCAAAGTTGAAAGAACCGATGATAAAAATGATGATAGTAATCACTTCGTAGAGTAGACTATGATAATACAGAATACTTTGACTCATAGGCGCAAATCCCCCGGTGCTCCAGGCCGACATGAAAATCCAGATTCCATGCAATAAGGCCCGAAACGGCTGCATGCCGAGCCAGATTCCCGCCAACATAAGCGCCGCACTGCCAATCACCAGATAAGCCAGGCTGATACCCCAAATTGCTTTGGCCGTATTGACCACATTGGGTAAGAGCTTGACGTCCTTGGCTTCTCCTATGTACAAGGTAAAAACTCCCGACATGGTCCGCGGCAAAATAATCAACGCCAGCACGATAATCCCCTGTCCCCCGAGGTAAGTCAATAAAAGCCTCCACATGTTGATGCCGTCGGAGAGATGGTCCATATCCTGCACCAGGGTTAACCCGGTGGTAGTAAATCCGCTCATCGTGTCAAAACAAGCATCTAAAAAAGTAAGCCAATTTCCGCTCAGCCAGTAAGGCAGCGCACCCACCATCATCGTAACTATCCACGTTAGAGAGGCCACGATCATACCCTGAGACCAGTTTAATTTTTTTTGGCAGGGCGTACTGAGGATGATTAAAAAATAGCCGACTATGACTGCAACCGCAAGGCCAATGAGAAAATATAAAACCACATTCCATTCGGCGGAAACGACGGCAGTGACCATAGGGATTAACATCAGCAAGCCAAAAGCAATTACAATTTTTCCAATATAATAACCAATCGTTTTAATATTCTCGTAAGCTGTCCGCGTCATTCTCTCACCTTACTTACTGAAGAATAGGCAAATCAAATAACCAATCACAACAAGACCGACAACGTACAATATTTCGGTTAGAAGTCCCCATAATATGGACATCTGTATTTTTATTTTGTGCATTGTTATTCTCATAATCTGCTCATCCTCTTAATCCACTGCTTTTTTACCCGCCAATACCTTTTTCAACTCATCCTGTTTTCTGACGGTAGTTAAAGCTATCACGGCATCTCCGGCGGCAAAGATTGTATCGCCCTTGGGGATAATGGAGTTCTCGCCCCTTATAATAGAAACGAGCAAGGCATCCTTCGGCAAATGCTTGGCTAATTCCTGAACACTTTTATTTACCGCGGGGGCATCCGGCCTCAAATCGACCTCGACAATTTCCATATCCCCTTTATCAAAGGTCAAAAGGGTCTTAATAATCCCTTTGACCACCTCTTTTTCGATCGACTGGGCAATCAGGGAAGTACTGCTAATGGCGGTATCCACCCCTAATTCAGTAAAAATTCGCTCGTTTTTAGGATTGTTGATTCTGGCAATCGTCCTGGGGACAGCAAATTTTCGTTTAGCCATTTGGCAAGCCACCAGGTTTTCCTCATCACTGCCTGTTACAGCCGCTACCACATCGGTATTATCTGCTCCGGCATCAGCCAAATTATAGATACTGGTACCGTCACCGTTGATAGTTAAGATGTCGAATTCTTCCGCAATTCTCTGGCAGCGGGTCTCTTCTTTTTCAATTAAACTGACTTGATGTCCTTTGGCTAATAGGGTTTTTGTGAGATAATACCCTACCTTACCGCCTCCAACCACAATTATTTTCATGCTTCCATCCCAGCCTTATCTTTCAGCATGTCACTCAGTGTTCCCATGGCGTCTATTCTCACTAACGCCATGAGGATATCTCCTTGCTCCAGAAAAAAGTTGTCGTCTGTAAGCATAGTTTCTGTATCGCGCACCACAGCAATTATCTTAAACTTAGAAGGAATCTGCAGTGATTTTACATCAATTCCGGCCAAGCCGGTTGTTACCTTCACATCGATTACTGCAACTTCACCGGAACCAAGATTAAATAATTTATGTAGCGAATTAGGCAAAAGGTCATGTCTAACCTGTCTTGTACTTAATACAGTGGGATTAACGGTCTCCAACCCAAACTCGTGATAGGAATACTCCCTTTCCGGGTCGTAAATGCGGGCAATTACTTTTTGTACCTTAAAGATTTCTTTGGCAATCTGAGCGGCCATAATATTAACATTATCGACGCTGGTAAGAGATACAAAGACATCTGCTTTTTCAATGCCGGCTTTTTTCAGTACATCTTCATCTATACCTGTACCTACAATGGTTAGGCCGTTAAAATCCGTACCCAGCCATTTAAAAGCTTCCTTTTCCTTATCTACAACTACTACGTCGTGGCCTTCAGCCGAAAGGCCGGTGGCCAATTCAGCCCCCATCCTTCCGCTGCCGATAATTATTACATACATCTCCTGAACCTCCAAACCTACTTCCTGGTGTTTTTTCCAAACAATTCATTTACAAGCACGTTAGCCTGGTCCTCATCAGATTCATTATTCTGTTTGTCTCCCATGTCTATACCTTCGCGAGTGTACTGGAATTTAGTTCCCCGATCCAGATTGGCCTGGGCCGGTTTATAGGTAGGGTCTATGTCTAAGGCTACACGGTACATTTTCAGGGCGTCTATCAATTCGTTTTTTATTTCCAGGTATACCCCTAATAAATTATATGGTTCCGGCTTTCTAGGCTCCATGCCAATCGTCTTTCGCAAATACTCGTAGGCTTTCTCAAAATCCAGCATATTTATACAGTTTTTGGCATATTCCAGAGAATTTTCGTAAGATAAAGCAGCTTCCTTTTCATCCAGCGTTTCCCGATTAAAAACTCTATTCACGATTGAACGAATCTCGTCAGGTGTAAATGGTTTTCTCAGATAGTCAACAGCTCCAAGCTTCATAGCCTCCACTGCAGTTTCAATAGTACCATGGGCTGTAATCATAATCACAGATTGGTAAGGATTTTTACTTTTTATCCTCCTCAGTACCTCTAAACCATCAAGGCCTGGCATTTTCATGTCCAAAAGCACTAATTGATAGAAGTCACTGCTGTACTTTTCGAGGCCATGTTCACCACTAACAGCGCTATCAACCTCATAACCTGAAATCTTTAAGCATTCACTAACCGTTAAACGAATATTTTTTTCATCATCAATTAGTAAAATCTTCTTACTCATGATTTATTCTCCTTTCAAATTGAACAGGCGTTTTCTTTTTCCATAGGTAAAGTAAATATAAATTTGCTTCCTTTACCCTCTTCGCTTTCCACCCAGATCCTGCCCCCATGAACTTTAATAATTTCTTTGACAATAGCCAGCCCTAACCCGGCGCCTCCGACACTTATCCCATCATTCTTAACCTGAGTAAATTTCTCAAAAATTATATTATGGTATTTTGCCGGAATCCCGGTGCCTGTATCCTCAACCGCAATATAAACCTTATTTCCTTTACTTTCTGCATTAATCTGCACCAGACCGCCTTTAGCGGTATACCTGATAGCATTTGCTATAAGATTTGATAATACCAGGAGAATCTTATCAGCATCGGCGGTAACACGATAGACACTTCTATCCTTGATCATATTATTTAATTTCAGACCTTTTTCCCCGGCCTGGATTTCAAATGATTTTATCGCGGTCTCTACCATGTCCGCCATATCCAAAGATTCGAAGTTCATGACTATTTTCCCCGATTCCACCCTGGACAAATCCAGCAATTCGTTGACCAACCTTTTTAACCGTTTACTCTCCTCATCGATTGCTTTCATTAATTCTTTTTCTTTAGTTCCATCTTTAGCAACGTCACTCTCAAGCAGCAGCTCAATTCCCATTTCAATAGATGTCAAGGGGCTGCGAAACTCGTGGGAAACAGTGGAAACAAAGTCCGACTTCATTTCATCAATCTCTTTAAAGTGGGTTACATCCCCGAAAAGTAAAACAGCCCCTTCAACTACCTTTTCTTCCCCTTCAATTTTCGATATCTCAATAGTGTAATACTTCTTCGTTCCATTAATTATCTTTTCAATAGTTTTTACATCATCATTAAATTCACGGCCCTCCATAACCTTTTCCAACAAAGGAAAGATGTAATTGTCTTTGATCACCTCGAGGAAGTGTTTACCAATAACTTTATGTTCATCTATGTTAAAGATTTTTTCTGCCGCTTTATTTACAATTGATATTTTCTTGTCTTTATCAACCATTATCAGACCATCGGAGATCTCTTCGACTATGGCTTCGGATTTGCGGCGTTCCATGATTAATTGGGCGATATTGCTATTCTGGTACTCCTTAAGATGCTGTGTCATAATGTTAAATTCTTGCGCCAGAATTCCAATTTCATCATTTGTCTTAATACTAATTTTGGCATTGACATCACCCTGAGCAATGCTCCTAACCTTATCGGTCAGCTGCAAAATCGGGCTGACAATAAACTTAGATGAATAAAGCCCC
>DIVP01000073.1 GCA_002422465.1 Peptococcaceae bacterium UBA6129
GCGATTTTAAGCAAGCCCTAATTATTATATACTTCATCAATAAAACCGCCCTCAAAAACCTCTGGATTATTACGTTTATGCCGACAAGCCTTTCAAATTGTTTATTTCTATTGCTCATTATTTCATGCACCCTCTTTGTTCTTCCTGGCAAACAAAACCTTGATATCATCCTCACCTTTAAGCAGTGAAAAGCCCAGATATCCACTGTCCAAAAGCGCCTGCTGCTCCTCCAAAGCGGTATTGGAAACAGCAATAGCATTAGCTGTATCAAGCTCTATTGGCTTTTGGAAATCCCGATAAACAACATATCTGTCCCATTCGAAGTATTTTTTGCATACTTTGGCGATGAAAAGCCCCAGTGCAGTCACCGTTTGCAGACTGGGGTAATTGTAGGGGGATACTGTTGTAAAGAGGTAGCGGCAGTGTTGATTGTTCTTAGCCCGCTCGACAAGAAGACCTGCCATCTTTTGCTGCAGGTCATTCCCTTGAAAGCCGGGATGTACGAGCGAAATTTCAAGTTGGGCTACAGAGTGCAATTTTTCCGGGCTGAAGTTAAGTTCATAAGCCATGTTATTCTCGCTTTCTCCCGGAAAAAGTATCCCACAAAGCGCAACTAACCGCTCCTCTATAAAGACACCCACGGATTCACCGCAGCCATCCAGTATTTTCAGATGCTCGTCTTCTGACAACGGTACACAGTAGTCATTTCTGTCCATGCCGGAAATTACTTTTGCCTGCAGAGCCATGATTTGCGGCAAATCGTCTTTGTCCAGTCGTCGCAGCTCATACGGGTAAAGTTTATAATCATCCTGATTTTGTATTTTCTCGCAGTCAGCTAATCTCATTAATGAAAGTCTCCCCTGTTCATATATTCCGGATATTACAAATCTCTTGATACAAATTTATTGCCGTTCATTTTCGCACCTGTTGTTCAAGCCAACTGCCTTTTAGCCATATTGGTGAAGAAACCGCCTTTGGCAAAGAGTTCCTCGTAACTGCCTTCCTCAACCACCTGTCCTTTATCCAGGACAATGATTCTATCACAATTAACGATAGTACTAAGTCGATGCGCTATGACAATACGGGTGGCTTTCAGCCTGCCCAGGCTTTCACTGACAATCTCCTGAGTTTTATTATCCAGGGCGCTCGTAGCCTCATCAAAATAGATAATCTGTGGATTGGTTATTAACGCTCTGGCTATCATCAGCCTTTGCCGCTGACCGCCTGATAAAGTACCGCCACCCTCGGTGACGACGGTGTGCATACCCATAGGCATATCGTGAATGTCTTTTGACATACCTGCCCTTTCGGCCGCTTCCCAGGCATTTTCAAGGGTCAGACCCGGATGGGCCCCTACAATATTTTCATAGATACTCCCGGACATCAGCTGTCCGCCCTGCAAAACTACTCCTAACTGCTGACGAACCAGGCGAATATCGACTTTATCCAAATCCCAGTCTTCATAATATACCTGCCCGGCCTCCGGCTTTTCAAAACCGAGTAAAATTCGAAACAGAGTAGACTTACCGCTGCCCGACGGCCCCACTAAAGCCACATACTCGCCGGCTTTAATCTGAACAGATACGTCATTTAGGATTAACGGTCCGTTTTCGGTATAGCGGAAGTTGATATGGCTGACCTCAATATTACCAAGCAAATCGCCGGGGTCTGCCTTATCTTCATCATATTCCGGCAGTGTTTCAAAAATAGGTTTCGTCCTTTCATATAAAGGAACTAAAACATTAGCCTCCAGGATGACGTTGGAAATCTGCAGCATAGCTCCCACAAAACTGCCAAAAGCAGAGTTAAAAGCAATAAACGTCCCTGCTCCAAGCTTGATACCTGTTATTTTTATCATCGCGAAAAAGACAATCATGCTCGCTATTATATTGACCGTGGCATTGAACACAGCCAGTTTATTGCCTAAGTATTCATTCCGGTAGGAAATCCCTCTTTCCTTGCTAAAACCCTGAGACCACTGATAGAAGGCTCTTTTTTCAGCGCCAGCCATTTTCAGTTTGCTGATACCGCTTAAAAGTCCAAATATACGACCGGACATTTCGTTACTAAGATCAATCAACTCCCGTTCAAAGCGGAGCTGAAGGAAGCCGCATAACAATGAGATAGCCATAACGACTACAACAATCGCTGTGCAGATAAGCGCCAGCTTAACATTGTAATAGAAAAGCAGGACAAAGTAGAAGATTGAGAATATCCCCGAGATAACGGTATTGATTGCCATCCCTGATAAGATGCTTCTTATCTCACCGATACCCATAGCCCGGTTAGCCAGTTCACCTGCGGAGAACTGTTTAAAAAAGGTGGCGGGCAGACTTAATAGTCTGTCCCAAACAGCCGCCTGCAGGTCTGCTTCTGTGCGGCCTTCGAGCCGCTGCATCGCAAACGAGCGCGTTAAATTAAACGCGAAAGTGGTGATAGCCAAGGCAGTGAGCAAAAATCCGATTTGGATTAAAAGCAGCTTTTCTCCATCAGGAATAACGCTGTCAAATATTATCCCCGTCACCATCGGAGTCAGCATACCCGCCAGTCCTCCGAGAACACCCATTAAGACAAGCAGAGCCAAATCCCTTTTCCAGATTCCCTGATATAAGAATTTAAGGATATCTTTATAATTCAGCTTTTTATTGGGCAAAGGCCGGTAAAAGGTAACCGCATGGGCGCGAAGTTTTTCCGCCACTTCCTGTGAGATGACGGTCCTACTTTGGTCTGAGGGATCAAATAATTCATATTTTTTCGGGGATAAAGGCAGTAAAGCTACGGGGCTGCCGTTGTCTTCCTTATAACCCACCAGTGCTCCGTTGTCTTTGACCCACCATTTATCCTTCAAAATAACTTCCCTGGTCCTAATCTGCGACGCCCTGGCGATATCGCCGAGGAGGTCCTTAGCGGGTGTGTCTGTTTTCTCCTTCAATTTCGTAGGCACAGCAATCTGAATACCTTTGGCGCTGCCGACGGCTTGACAAACCTGGAAAAGGAGATTATCCACCTCACCCTTTTGGAGTTGTGATTCAAATCCTAATTTAGGTCTGATAGCGGAGAGCAGATTAAATAAACTGTTTTTCATATACTGGTTATCTTGCCGATATTTTATCCTATTGATATTTATTGCTTTTTCTTTAGCCAGAATGAACCTCTGAACGATAGAAGGAAATAGACGGGACTGAATTTCTTGAGCTGTATCCAGGACAGCTGCTGTATCAAAGCCGGCATCTGTGTGCTCAGCTTTTTCTATACCCATAGCTATTTCCCGTTCAGCATCCCCGACGCTTCCAGCCACGGTCCCAAGCTTCTTAAGCCATTGTGCAAGAAGTAAGCCTACTTCACTTATCTTTCGATCAGCAATTTTTTCAACCAATTCCCGATGGGTTACTTCCAACAGGATTGTCCCCGTGTGCCCAACAGCCAGAAGGCCATAGGCCGCCTGTTCCTCCAGGGATTTGAGCCCACAGAGAATATCCCCTTCCCCGGCACAAAACAAATAATTCCTGGCCCCGCTGGGTTTTCCGCCAACAACCCCCGTTAGGAATAGATCTACCTGCCCCTCCTGGACAAACCAGACCTTATTAACATCATTTAAAAGTACCGGGTTATTGCCCTCGGCCTTTATTTCTTGTCCTGCCAGACTATTTAAGAAATCCACGAGTTAGCTCTCCTCTGACATTTTCTACCCGAAATACCGGGCGCAGATGGACTTTTGCATCGGTCTCCTATATAGCACTTATAAGCTGCGCATAATAACTTCTGTTCAATTTCATTTCTTCATGGGTACCCCGCTCGACAATCTTTCCTCGCTCGAGGACAATAATCTCATCGCAGTCGCGAATCGTGCTTAAACGATGGGCCACAATAATACAAGTACAGCCACGCTTACGAATATTATCATCAACCGTTTTTTCCGTCCGAACATCGAGAGCGCTGGTTGCTTCATCTAAAATCAGTATAGACGGGTTCATAGCTAAGGCCCTAGCTATCTCCAACCGCTGTTTTTGCCCACCGCTGAAATTTCTGCCGCCTTCACTAACCTTGTGCTCGTATCCTCCGTCTCTTTGCGTGATATCGTCATGGATACAGGCATCTTTAGCCGCCCGGACTATCTCAAACTCGGAAATAGTGTTGTCCCATAAGGTAAGATTGTCTTTGATAGTGCCATCAAACATCGAGATATCCTGATCAACCACGCCCATGGAATTTGTGATGACATTGCGGGGCAGCTTGTCCCTGCCCAGTCCGTCAAACAAAATTTCCCCAGACCAGGGTTGGTAGATCCCGGCGATTAACTTGGCAATGGTACTTTTGCCACTGCCGGAACCACCTACCAGAGCAACCCGCGAACCGGGGGTCAGACTCAGATTAAAATTCTCAATCAACGGCGGGTCCCAGAGATTATAGCCGTAACTAAGGTCTTTGATCTCCATATATCCTTCCAGTTTTTTAAAGGAGTCCTCTTCGTTTTCAACCGCTACTTCCTGAACAACATTTTCATCAATTGCATATTTGAATACATCCCCGAGGCGATTCATATCCCCTTGGGTTTCTTTGATTTTTACTCCCATTTGCGTAAGGCCGTTGAGAGGACCCATGAAGCTGGCCAATAAGCTTTGGAAGGCTATCAGTGAGCCTATGGTCAGGTCCCCCTTCATGATAATTAGTCCGCCTACACACAAAACGGTTACGTTGGTAAACCCCGTCAAAAACGTAGGCAGGTTCATCAAGGTCTGGCTTGTCTTGCCTAATTTTTGTTGACCGTTAATCAGTTTAGAGTGATATCCGGCCCATCTCGCAAAGAAGCCTGATTCCGACCCTGTTGCTTTCAGGGTTTCAATTATATATAAGCCTCCGATGGAAATTCCCATTAGCTTTCCGCCGTCCTGGAGCAGTTTGGAGTTTAGGGTCTCGATTTTCTTGGAGGAGTAAAGCATATAGGCGATATTAATTATTCCCATAGCCAGCGAAACCAGCGTTAAAAACACGCTGTACTGGAGCATCACGATAAAATAGAAAATCAATGTAAGAAAGCTCAGGGCAGTCTCCGCCAGCTCCCGCGATAAAAAAGCGGCCACCTTATCATTGTTATCCATACGTGAACTGATGTCACCCGCCGAGCGTTGATTGAAAAACATCACCGGCAGCCGGAGAATATGCCAGAAAAACTTGCCCGCATTGCTGATGGCTATTTTGGTTTCCAACTTCAAGAGATAGTGCTGCTGCAGCCAGGTCAGAACAGCCTGCAAAACTGCCGTAGCCCCCATGCCCCATAAAAGAGGCTTCAGCCAGTTGCTTTTACCGGCCAACAAGATATCGTCAATAAATATTTTCGTAAAGCTAGGGATAATCAAGCCGGGAATAACCATCAATAAACCCACTAAAACCAAATATATCAGGGCTGTCTTAGAACCGTTCAGCCAGGTTTTTAATGACCCGAGGACGCTGTCCTTAACACCACTCGGCTGAAATTCAGGCGACGGCTGAAAAGTCAGGACAATTCCTGTATAGGACATTTCGAATTCTTCATTGGATACTACTTTAGGCCCGCTAGCCGGGTCATTCAAATAGACATTATTGTCTTTAAATCCTTCCAGGACAAGAAAATGATTAAAATTCCAATGGATAATCATCGGCAGCGGCATTTCTTTTAACTCTGCCGGCTCCCTTTTAAATCCCTTGGCCTCGAAGCCATGCCTTCTGGCCGCTTTCAGGATATTATTGGCCTTTACTCCGTCACGGGTAACGCCGCAATCAATCCTCAGCTTTTCGAGCGGAATATATTTCTTATAATAGGCAAAAATCATCGTCAGCGACGCGGCGCCGCACTCTACCGCTTCCATCTGCAGTACTGACGGAACTTTTACCCGTATGTTTTGTTTTTGCCGAACCAAAGCTCTCACCTCAACCTGCTCAGTTAAATATCTGGATGATAAGTTAAATATCAGATCTTAGTTTAGTATCAGATTGGCAGGATTTTCTTCAGAAACGGTATGATCATACTGATAGGTCTTTTCGCGCTTACTTTAACTTCGCCGACGCATAAAGTGCCGCTGTCAATTTTTAGGGGCGGTCCTTGCAGTGTAGACCATTTGTACCCGGATATCGTACTACTGTCATTAATCAGATTTACCCTGACCTCGAGTGGAGCGCTAGTACCCACCAGTCTCTTCACCAGTTCGAGATTACCGAGGGTCAGCCGCATTCCTTCCGCACTAGCGGGATACTCGGATACTGAGACTACCTTGCCCAGCATAAATCCATGCTCTTCTTTTTTTACTGTCGTGGGTGAGATATTTACATCCATCCCTGGCAGTATCAGTTTGCCTTTTTCTACCGGCACATACATTACTGCCTCCAGGCTTTCAGTCTGCTCAACCCTTTTGACGATTGTACATACGCTTTGACCGGCGGCAATAATATCTCCCTGCTTGACTCCGACCTCTAAAACCCGCCCGTTAAAAGGAGAGATTATCTCGCTGTCCTTCAATAACTGATCCTGCTTTTTCTCTATTTCCGCGCTCAATTCCATTATTTTTAGTTCAATTTTATTGATTTGCTGCTGCCATGCCTGTTCCTTGGCTGTCAGGTTGATCTGCATTTGCTTGTATTTTTCTTCCTCTTCCCTGAACTCTTGCAGGGAAATCGCCCCCGCGTCTTTTAATATTTTATATTTGTTATACCTGTCAAGACTGAAATTTAAGTCTAACTGGGCCTGCCGGATATCCAGTTTTGTCGCAACTACATTAATAACTAAATCGTAGGTGCGATAATTGAGCGTCTCCGGGCTTATTTGAGGGTTATTGGTATCCATTTGGCTTAGAATCCCCAAATCAGCCTTTAATTCATTGATCTCTTCAACGCCTTGTTCCTGAGCAACCCGCATAATGACGGTACCTTTTGCGACCAGATCCCCGTCTTTAACGCTAACTCCGGTAATCTGCCCGTTAGTATGGTGAGCAATATTAGTAACCCCTCCGCTAGAGATGATGATCCCCTCTCCGGTGGTTTTATCGGCGATACTTCCGAACAAACCCCAGATAAGCCCCGCTGCTATCAAAAAGGCAACCGCACAAAGAGCAAGCCATCCTACGGATGAGGTTACTGAGAGCTGCTGATCCAGTTCCTCGGGAGAAGAGAGGCGTTCTAACGATACCTTGCGAAAAAGCTCTTTATCAGACATCCGGCCATTACCATCCTTTACAGACGAGAATTAGTCTATTAAAACGAGTATTTATTCTATGTATTGGAATTCACCCTGCACGACTTTTTTCTTGTATATTTTTCTTCCCTGGACTTCACCGCTTGGATTAAAAGTGATTTGTCCCAACACCGAGCTCCATGCCTCCATGTTATGCATTTTCGCAGCGAGAACTGTCGGCGAAATACTCTTGGTCTGTTCAATAACATGGGCCAGAAGTTGTAAGGAATCATAACCCTGAATCGCCCAGACATCGGGTTCTTTTTTATATTTCAGCTGATACCGCTTCTGAAATTCTAATAAACCGGGGCTGGCTTCAAAAGGGTTGTATAAGGTAGCAAGCACCATTCCTTCTGCATCTTCTCCGAGGCTCTCACGGAGATTGGCTACATCTAATCCGTCACCGCCTAAAACAGGTGTCTTGTGGTCTATTTTGCGGAAATTCTTGATGGCTTCGGCGCCTTCCGGCATATTCAGACCAAAAAAAACAGCCTCGAAATCCAGCGCCTGCCACTTGGCATGCGCTCTTTTTAAGGCCAGTTCGTTCGTTAAGCCTGAAACACGGTCTACAATAATAACACCTAATTGATTAGCTGCGGCTTCATAAGCAGTCGCTAGGTTTTCACCGTAAGAGCTGTCTTCATGGTAAATTACAATCCTTTTATAGCCCATGTCCAGGGCATACTTACACATTTCTTTCGCAATTTCTTTATCGCTGGGGATATTTTGAAAAACAAACCCGAATCCCTTTGCTGTCAGCTCAGGATTGGAAACCGTCGGCACTACGGTAAGGACTCCCGCTTTTTCATAGATGGAGGATACGGGTATGGCAATACCGGAAAACCAATGCCCAATAACAGCTGCTATGTCGGGATTATTAGCAAAGTCCTGAGCAACATCAACCGCATCTTTAAAAATACCCTTATCATCGGCCATAACCAGTTCAATTTTTTTACCCATGACTCCGCGGGCATTGATTTCCTCCTGAGCCAACTTGACTCCATCCAAAAAGTCAGTGTTTGCCTCAGCAAATTCCAGAGGTATCGGAATGCCGATGCTGATATCCTTTCTTTTCTCAAGGACAGTTTTGTCTCTTTGTTCAAGCATACTTTTATTCGTGCACGCGGTAAGAATTACAAATATTAATAGAAAGAGTATTATTAGCAGCTTCTTTTGCATAAAAGTTCACTCCAATAAGTAAAAATCTTAAATCTTCTTCATTATCTAGTTATTACGAAGAGCTTGACGATTTGCTAATTGTTACCTGCAGTAATCATAACCAGTGTTTATTTTCACTTCTAATAGATCCCCTTGCGAGTATCAAAGAACACTACTTCTTATATTACAATATATTTGTCGACAACGGTAAAAAAAGTAAACATTTGTGGTACAATTTATCTAATAATGATATTTTTTCAATTTTGGATAAGGAGGCAAAGTATTATGTCAAAAGTAATGACTCGGCAAGAAATTGAAGCGGAGATTATCAAAAAAGCCTGGGAGGATGATAAGTTCAGACAGGAGTTGCTCGCCAATCCAAAAGCAACTCTGACCAAAATGTTTAATGTTGACTTCCCGGAAGAATTGAAGTTTGAAATCCATGAAGAAAGCCCCACGAGGATGCACCTCGTCCTGCCGGCTAAACCCGATATGAGTGGCAGTAGGGAATTGTCAGACAACGATTTAGAGGCAGTATCAGGTGGTACTGGTGGCGGCACTATGAAATGCGGTGGCGGCGGCGGTGGCGGTGGCGGCGGTGGAATGACCAGTACTCCACCTAAATGTCGTTAATCCTCATAATTAATAATCAAAAAGGAGACTTATTAGCGACTAGTGCCGGTTAAATACCGGCACTAGTTAATTCACGACATTACCGTCATGGGAGGTTTGCCAATGAGTGACGCCAACTCTTCGGCCACACCGGATCAATTGTTTAAAATCGGTCTTTTCCGTAACGAAGATGCCCCGGCATTAGTACGGCTTTACGCGAATCCTAACTCGGGCTACCCTTCACAAGAATCCTTTACGAATATAGAGAAAGTAATTGAGCGTTTTGGCGGCGCTAATGTTTATCTGGTTGTTGCCAAGAGCCCCGCAGGAGAAATCATAGGCTATATCGACATGTTTCATGTCAATATTCCGGCAGGAACCCTTTTTATTAACATGGGTTTTGTCTCCCCCGATTACCGGGGACAAAACATAGGCAACGAATTGATGGAGTATGTCGTTAATATTCTGGCAGTTGATTTAAAGGTCGAGCTGGTGGGGGGGGAAATACTCTGCCATCACACTTTTATGCAAAAGCTTATCATAAACTATAAGGGCGCTATCAGGGGTTATGATATTGCACTGGCTGTGGATGGGTATAACTCCCAGGTTCCCGGGGAGCAGAGACGGACCTCTGCCCTGATGATGGGCGGGACATTCGTCAGCCGGCCCCAAACCCTGTATCTGCCGGATATTTATAAAAAAGAGCTCTCTAATATGTATGCTGCCTGGCATTGTTGGCATCGCTTCCTTCCTGCCAATGCAAAAGTCCCTGCCGGAACGCTGACTGTCGGCAAATTACTTATTTTGGATAAGCTCCATGTAGCGCGCATAAACATTTTCAAAATAGGTACTGACCTTGAGCTTTATTTACGAAAAACCGAAGAAGAGGTCATGAACAGTGATATTACTGTTATCCAGGTCTATCTTCCGCTGACATCACCCTGGACAGGCGGGGCTGTTGATGTGCTGCGAGCCCATGCTTATTTCCTTGGGGGACCGATTCCTCGTTTTTATAACCCGGATAACGACGCCCTGCTCATGCAAAAGATGTTTCACGAGCCCAATTTTGCCGGTATTAAATTGTTTTCTGAACACGCTCAGGTGATCATGGATATTGTAAAAAAGGATTGGGAGCTGGTTCGGGGGAAATAGAGGTCGCTAGATGCTTTTTTCGCGAGAAGAATTAATAAGAATTATTGAAAAGTCCAGTAGCCTTTACGAAAGGATCGGAGATGCTTTTTCCAGCCGCGAATCGGCTGAGCACAACGCTTCTGTCCAGGTGAGGCTTGACAAATGGCGCCAGGCCGTGGCTAAAGAGGATATGCAACAGTTTAAGCAGCGTCTGGGCCGTGATAAACTAGATTTAGATGAGGCTCGGCAAATTGTGACAGGTGTAGCTCTTAAAGATAAAGACAACTTGCCTTCCTGGGTTCGAACCCTACGGGAAATGGCAAGTACAGCCTCTGAATTCAAAGCTACCCACGATCATAATGACTCTTTTTGCCAACTTGGCTTTATAGAACAAAAAGACCCGCTACCTTTTGAAGAACTACTGACTCCATATGTTCTGCTCGCCAGAAAAAGAATTCGGGAAATGTCCGGTTTGGCTCATCATCTTTTGAACGATAACTCTTATTTCGCACTGGAACGGCAATTATTAGAGCGCTTATCCACGATAATGGCGCCGACGCTGCTCCTGCAATTCTCCTGGTATAAAAACCGTTTGGGATATAATCCTGCTTTTGCAGCTTTATTCAATCAGAAAACTGATTCTCTCTCGAGAGAATACTACGATACTTTTGTAACGGATATGTTAAGCTGGGGGTTCGTACCCTTTTTCTGCGAATACCCGGTACTGGCCCGCTTGACGGCAGGCGTAACCGAGCAATGGCTCGAGGTCGTGTCCGAATTCATTGAGAGACTTGATGCAGACTGGAATAACATCAGCATTCGTTTTGGCGCTAATAAAGATTTAGAACAGGTCATTGCTATTAATCCCGGTCTTTCCGATGAACATCATAACGGTCGTACCGTATTCAGCCTAACCTTTGCTTCCGGCCTAAAATTAGTCTATAAGCCCAAAAACATCGGAATCGACGCCGCATATTATGACCTGCTGAATTGGCTCAATACCCGCAATCCCTCTTTTTTCTTGAAAACCCTGAAATTAATTAACCGTCTAACCTACGGCTGGGTAGAGTTTGTTGAACACCTGCCCTGTAATAATGTCGAAGAAATCAAAAGGTATTATCAAAGGTCCGGTCATTTATTAGGTGTGGTCTATGCTCTGCGCGGTAAGGATTGCCATTACGAAAACATCATTACCAATGCAGACAATCCGGTTCTCGTGGACGTAGAAATGCTTTTGTATCCCCGGATGAATGGTCTGCCCGGCTTAATAACCGGTGAAAGTCAATCTTTTGGGGGGATTTTTGAAAAATCGGTGCTCAACACCGGCTTTTTACCTCAAAAAGATATCAAGCTGGGAGATAAAAGCTACGACTTCAGTGGGCTGGGGGGATTGTCCGAAGAAGAAAAGTATCCGTCTTTAGTTTGGAAAAACATGAATACCGATGAAATGAGCTCTACTAATGAGAATAGGCCTGCGTTACCTAACAAGAATTTGCCTTTACTGGACGGTAAATGCATCTCTCCGCGGGAATTTGCAGACGAAGTGGTAAGTGGTTTTGAGGAAATGTACCGGTTCCTGCTGCAAAACAGGGATGCGCTCACGGATACAGATGGCCCGCTCGTGGCTATGCAAGATACAAAGCTCCGTTTTGTCTTACGTGCTACGAGAATCTACGCTGCGATGCTGACGCAATCACTGCAGCCTAAATATCTGCATGATGGCGCCGACCGCAGCATGGAAATAGAACGCCTGGGCTATTCCTTATTTAAGGCTGATCTCCTCTACTGGCCCTTATTGCAGGCAGAAGAAAGAGCTTTGGAGCAGCTGGATATTCCCCATTTTGGTTATTTCGCCAACCAGAATATCTTGCAGGTATCTACAGATAAGATTATCGAAAATTGCTTTATACGAACCGGATATGATTTAGTAATGGAGCATCTGCAAAACCTCAGCAAAAAAGACATGGAATTGCAAAGCAGCTTAATTCGGGCCGCCTTTACTACTCGCTATCGCCTTGAATCTTCCGCCACAAATGGCGCAGAAGATTTTTCCGTTAAACTCAATGATGTTATTCCGTTAAGCCAAAATGAATTAATAGCCGAAGCAATCCTTCTCGGGGAAGAGCTGGAGAAACAGGCGATTAGCGAAGGTACGGGCATTACCTGGATACAGATTGGCGTTGCCGACGATACAGAGGACTTTAATCTCCAACCAATGACTTTGGAGCTTTATCACGGGTGTTGTGGAATAGCTTTTTTTCTGGCAGCTCTCGGTAAAGTTACTGGGGAAGCCAAGTATAGCGATTTGGCGAAGACCGCACTGCAGCCATTGCGCGAAACGCTTAACGGGCCTCACGCCGAAGCTGCGGCCAAGGCAATGGGTCTGGGCGCTGCCCAAGGACTCGGTTCGGTTATTTATGGTCTCGTCAGGATAGGTGAGTTTCTCAAGGACAAATCGTTATTAAATGACGCCTACAAGGCCGCGTCACTAATAAGCAACGATTTGATCACCGCTGGTCAGACCTTTGATATTATCAGCGGTGCCGCCGGTACTATCCTGAGCTTGTTGTCATTATATAAGGCTGAAGGTAATAGGGAAGATAAAGCAGAACAAAAGGCAGAGAAAAAAAAGCAAGTTCTGGACAAGGCAATTCTATGCGGCAATCAGCTCTTACAAAACTGGGTTATCAATGATACGAACCAAAGTGATATGAGAACTCTGACAGGTTTTTCCCATGGAGCAGCAGGTATTGCTTATGCCTTACTTCGCCTGTATGAGCTAACCGGTCAAAGCGAATTATTATCGGCTGCCGAAAGAGCCATCGCTTATGAAAAGAGCGTATTTTGCGAGGAAGAAGCTAACTGGCCGGATTTCCGGCTGGTGAAAAATGACCGGAAACCGCCGTTTATGAGCAGTTGGTGTCATGGTGCGTCCGGCATTGGCCTGGCCCGTATCGGAGGCTTGTCGCTTCTGGACAGTGCAGCAATCAGAAAAGACATCGAAGTCTCTTTGCAAACAACAAAAGAGACAAGTTTGCAGGTTTCGGATCATTTATGCTGCGGTAATTTTGGCCGGGTGGACGTACTATTGACTGCAGCGCAAAAGCTGTCACGACCGGAATTACAAAAGGAAGCTCTTCAAAGAGCCTCTTGGGTTGTGGCCAGAAAAAATGAAACAGGGCGGTTTTGCTATAATTGGTCTCGAACCCTGCCGGTTTATGGTTTATTCCAGGGCAGTTCCGGTATAGGATATGAATTGCTGCGCCTGGCTTATCCAGATATCCTTCCCTCGCTGTTGTTGTTTGAATGATTTAGATAATAAATAATTCAGTTGTAATACTAATTATTGTGTAAAAATGGTAGAATGAATGTAATCATTATATACATTTTTCACAAAGTAGGGGACTATCGTATGTATTTTATTGAGCTTGCAGATTCCAGCAACATTGAGAAGTACCGAAACATAAACCCTGATATTGCCTCTATGCTATCCCAGTATACTGATACAGATTTTGATTACTGTGCTGTCATCGCTTTTTTCCCCGGACAGGCTGTAGGGTTAGCCATCGCCAGAGATATCAGGTATAAGGGAAGGTGGGAGTTTTCTTTGCTCTTTGTCCTCCCCAAATTCAGAAGAATAGGTATCGCCAGGGCTTTAGCCGCTCGTCTTGAGCAAGCGGTTGCCGGTAAGCAAGGCGTTGCGCTTTTTATGACGTTCCGGCCGGATACGCCATTCGCAAAATCCATGCAGCCCTTGTTAGAGAGCGCAGGGTATGAACTGCACGACCAAACCATAAATGTATACAGGTCAAAGGCTGCGGATTTATGTGAAAATATCGGCTGGGTCAAGGATTATACGATTACAGAGCTTTACGAAAAGGATTCGGTTCAGCTTGGCGAGTATGAGTTTTTTAAATGGCACCAACTAAAAGAAGAAGATATTAAATATATCGAAGACAGTAAAGAGACGCAATACCCTTTATGGGCATATCCGCTTAACGCGCAAAAGTCGATCCGAAAAGACATGAGCATAGGAATAAGACACACAGACAGAGTTATTGGATGGATACTTACCGGGCATAACGTTTCTGATGAGCTTGGTATACTTTTATCCTTCATGCACGATCAATACAGGGGTACGCCGCTTTTTCTCATGGCTTATGCCACAATATTGCAGTTGCAGGTCAAAGCAGATATTACGTATATAACCACAAGTATTTTGTCCAGCAACAAGCCAATGCTCAGCTTTATGGAAAATGCGTTTGATAACAGGATTCAAAGCGCCTGGCATGAAATAAGAATGATAAAGAATCTTCAGTAACCGGCCTATAGCAGGCAATTCCCGCGAGAGGTTTTACAAGCGGTTTTTACATAACAATATAATGACTGAGGAGGCATTGTATATGGTTGCATGGACACAGGAAGAAGTAGTACAAGCCATTGAAAAGGTTAAGGAGCTGTCGGTAAAAGACAGCGCGTTCAGGGAGCTCTGCCTGGAGAATCCCAACGAAGCTATCAAGAAAGCGGCGGGGAGGGAAGTGCCTGAAAGCATCGTTATTAAGTTCATCGAAAATGCAGAGGCACACATGACCATTGTCCTTCCCGATGCACCGGTTTCGGGCGAGCTGTCGGAGGATGCCCTTGACAGCGTTGCGGGCGGCGCCGCTCAGGACATTACGAAACCTGTTGGCTTTCAAAGTAACTTTGGATGGTGACCCGATCGGTCATAAGTCACCGGTAGAAAAGCTATGGGTATACAATTTAAGGAGGTATAGTAAATGGTTGCCTGGACACAGGAAGAAGTAACGCAGTATATTGAAAAGGTTAAGGAGCTGTCGGTAAAAGACAGCGCGTTTCGGAAGCTCTGCCTGGAGAATCCTAACGAAGCCATCAAAAAAGCGGCAGGAAAGGAAGTACCTGCCGGCATCGTTGTTAAATTCATCGAAAACGTAGGGGCGCACATGACCATTGTCCTTCCCGACGCACCGGTTTCGGGAGAACTGTCGGAGGACGACCTTGGAGGCGTCGCGGGTGGCGCCGCCCAAAACCCCAATCCCACGCGTCCACCTAATTATACCAAAGCTTTTGGATGGTAACAGTTTTACATAATAAATTAGGAGGTATTGCAAATGGTTGAATGGACACAAGAAGAAATAGAACAAGTTATTGAAAAGGTTAAAGAATTATCGGTCAAAGACAGCGCTTTTAGGAAGCTCTGCCTGGAGAATCCCAACGAAGCTATCAAAAAAGCGGCAGGGAAAGAAATACCTGCCGGTATCGTTATCAAATTCATTGAAAACGTAGGGGCGCACATGACCATTGTCCTCCCCGATGCACCGGCTTCTGGTGAGCTGTCGGACAATGACCTTGAAAGCGTTGCGGGCGGCGCTACGACGAATCCACCCGGATATCGCCCAAGTAGTTTTGGATATTAACAGGTTTCTGCTATAACCAGATACTAATTAGAAAGAGCTGGCCAGCCGTGCACACAGAGTTAATGATGCAAGGCTGGCCGGTTCTTTTTTACCCTGTATTTATCACTTAAGCTTCTACAAGCCTAAACTCCGCCAGTTTCCGGCAAAAACCCATTATATCAGCATTTATCTTCTCTTCTTCTATCCCGAACGCTGAGGATATTTCCTTAATTATTTCCTCAATTGCCCTGCTTCCGTCCATCAATCCGTAGGCCATGCGGGCTGTCGCATTCATAATATAAGTTGAATCTACCGACTTCACTATCAGGTGATTGCCGTCTTCACGAGTTTTTGAGGCCGTACCTCTGGCTTTTGTCTTAAGAAACCGGATGTCTTGCATTTCGATACTATCGTAAGCGCTGTTCCCTGAGAAAAACAAAACCGATGGAGGCGCATACTGTTCTTGGGGGGGCTTCTCGAAAGTTTCATTTTCTTTTATTAAAGAGGTAAAATCAAGGCGGATATCTTTATCCAGATAATTAACAAATCCTTTATTCTCTCCCGAAATCAAATCAGCATTATGGAGATATTCCCTGGCTATCGGGTGATTCCAGGCGATAACCCCCTTCTTCCGCCAGATTTCGCCGATCTCCTCTACCATAACGTTACCTATAACAAAAGGGGCCAGGCAGGCCAATCTTACATCCCCGTTCGGCCTGATCAATAAATTTGCATTTGGCAGGTCGGAAAGCAGGCTTTGTACCATTATTGTTCCAGTATAGGCCAGCAGCACATCTTCATACTTTTGCCTGAGCGCTTTCAGTTGTGCAAAAAAAGCCCTCACCTGTGTTAAATCAAACATCAGATGTCTGTTCTTTGCCGCCCTCCCGCTTGCGACAAGCATATCAAACACAATGTTCATCGCGCCCAGTTCATGGGCAAGTTCCACCATCTGCTCCATGCTCCCCAGATTCGCCGGGGTCACACAACTTGAGATTTCAAACATGACACCGTGAGATGCCATCAGCCTGGCGGCATCGACCGCCCTTTGGAAACTTCCCGGAACCTGTCGCAAAGCATCGTGCAAATCCTCAGTATGCCCGTCCAGGGAAATCCTCAGCTTAAGCCTCTGGAATTTTTTTAAGTCCAATACCGTCTTTTCATCCAGCAAATACCCGTTGGTAATAACCGACAGGTTCGCTCCGTCTTGCCCGAACAAACCCAGCATCTCTAAAAGCAATTGCTTTTTTAGTAATGGCTCCCCTCCCGAAAAGCAGGCCGAAAACACTCCACCCTCCGCAATGATTTGTCCTGCCAGCGCAAGCCATCTCTGGGCCGTCATGCTTTCTTCATTATTTGCATCTGGCCGGGAATCATTGAAGCAGTGCAGGCATTTCAGATTGCATTTGCCGGTCAGGTCAAACTGTATGCTTAAAGGAAAGTTAAAGTATGACGGATAGTTCCCTTTGCGCTGTTCGGCCTGCACGTACTGCTCCATGCTTCTGACAAGCCGTTCTTCCTCCCGCATCATCTCCTGAATCAACATAGTTTACCCCCTCGTATTTCCAGCCTGAACAAGGCTTTTGCCAGATAATAAATGATTTCGTCCAAATACAAATAGCTGCTGACGCTATTAAGAAGCACAATAGTCAGGTCGAGTTCGGGAGCAGCCATCCAGAACGAACTGTAACCTCCCGCCACGCCTCTGTGGAGAAAAAACCGGTACACCTTTTCGCCTTTCCAGACACTTTTTGAGACAAACTGCAGTTGTTCCTTCATGAGACTTCCGATTTCCGTTAGTGAAGCCTCAACACAGGCAACCCCGCAAGCGTAATTATTGTGCATTGTTTTAAACGCAAGATCCCGGTATCTTTCGGGGATCACCTCCTGCGCAGTCAGCATACCGATCCACCTGGTCATATCAGCCAGGGATGAATAGATATTGCCCGCCGAAAAATACAGCTCCGGCCGGTGCAGGGGGAGTTCCTCAAAACCGTTGGCGCCTAACCTCGTCTCTTCCGACCCTTTATCAACCAAATAATAGGCTTTGGCGAATAATCCCATGTCTTCATCACCTTTATAATAACCGGTGTCGGACAGTCCCAGCGGAATGGTGATATACTCCTTGAGGACGCTGTAAAAAGGCTGCCCCAGCGCGTGTTCGATAATCCCGCCCAAAACAAAATAGTTGGAATTGCTGTATTGGAATCTGCTTCCCGGCTCAAATTCCAGTTCCGGACGAGAAATTTCCTGAATCAATTCCGGGATGGTATAACCGCTGAAGCATTCATTACTTTGAAAATCAGGATGGTCTGTATAATTACTAACTCCTGAAGTATGTGTCAGAAGATGATGCAGCGTTATTTTCCGCCCCGTATCTTTTCGGAAATACGGCAGGTAGTCTGTGACATACTTCCCAAGATCCAATATTCCTTTATCGGCAAGTATGAAGATAAGTGCCGTAGTAAACTGCTTGCTGTTCGAACCAATAAAAAAGCGGGTCTGCGGCGTGACCGGTGTCTCAGTTGACAAATCCGCGCAGCCGAATCCCCCGTTTAAGAGCGTCTGCCCCTTAAAAAAGACTGCCGCGCTGCCATTGAACAACCCGGCCTGATGATATCGGTTGATAATGTTCCGGATTTCTTCAGATATATCACTTAACTCACTTGTATCACTGTTATTATTAGGCACTTATAAATTCCTCCCGAAAGTCAGCCAGGCGGCGGCCGAGTCTTTTGCGTTCTGGTGGCTCAGGCACTTTTTCATTGCTTCCTCAAACACCGTTAGGGCAGCCGCAATGTCTTCTTTGGTATGCGTAAAACAGGGAAATACCGTCCAGCCCAGAAACACTCCCCTTTTGATACATTCCTGCATAAAGATGTTTTTGAGTTCATTATCGAATCTGCCTTTCCGGTCCCAAAAAGAAAACATCAGCCTGGGTGCCATACCGACAAGCGCTATCCTAACCCCCAGCCTTTGGGCCATCTCGTTTACATTCGTCCGAAGCTCCAACCCCGTATCCCAAATTTTTCGGGTTACGTTCTTTGTCTCCAATTCCGCAAGAACAGCCATACCGGCCGAGAGTGAAAGCCGTTCACCCCCGAACGTAGTGAAAAAATAGACATCCTTTTCAACGGCATCAAGTATCTCTTTTTTTCCGCAGACAAAAGACAACGGCAGGCCATTGGCCGCGCCCTTGCCAAAAACGGCAAGATCGGGGGTTACCCCCAAAAGCTTCTGTGCTCCTCCGATATCGAACCTGAAGCCGGTAACCACCTCGTCAAAAACCAGGACAGCGCCGTAGCTTCGGCACAAATCCTGCAGATCACGGAGGAAGTTATCCTTTGGTCCCTCGATGATAACGGGCTCGATGATAACGGCAGCCATATCATCCGGATATCTTTCAAATATTTCCACAAACTGATCCAAAGCGTTATAATCGCAGCGGTGGGTATACTGCCTTACCTCCGGAAGGATTCCGCCCTGCCTGATGCCTTCGGCGGCGACGGTCCATTCGTGCCAGCCATGGAATTCGCCTCTTATGACATGCTTTTTCCCCGTATAGGCCCGCGCTGTCCTGATGGCAGCCTCACAAGCCGAAGATCCGGTTTTAAAGAACCTTACCTTGTCCGCGCACGGGATATGTTTTTGCAGCATTTGGGCATACTCCACCTCCTGCGGACTTACCAGCGAAAAATGCATGCCGCGGGAAAGCTGCTCGGCGACGGCCCTGTCAACCGCTTCATAACAATATCCCAGGATAATGGGGCCAAGCCCCATGTCAAAGTCAATGTATTCGTTCCCGTCCAGATCCCAGATATGCGCATTCTTGCCGGACTCAATAAATCTCGGATAAAACCCTGAGATGTGGTCCCCGCTGCCTGCATCATAGAGCTGAACCAGCGAGTAAATACAATCCCCTGCGTCAGCAAAAAGCGTCTGGGATTTTTTTAAGCTTCTTTCGTCCTGCAAGTAAAACTCACATCCTTATTTCAATAGAACTAATACTAATTTGCCTTTAATTGTTTTTTAGTCTCAGAAATTTTTTATAGGTTACGAAATCATAATCAATATTTATTATCCTCGACATTTTAGTAAGCGAATCATCCGGACTTACCTCAACAAAGCTGTCTACTCCTAAATCACCCAGTTTTAAGATGGAGTCTTTCCATTTCATTGAACCAGACACGTTTATAACAAGCTCTTTCCTTAAATCGGGAGCGCTTTGGATAATATTTTGATTAAAAACCGACATAACCGGTATTTCACAATCACAGACCTGCATATCCTCAGCGAATTTTACCAGGCTCTCAATCCCCCTGGCCGCAAACGGAGAATGAAAAGCATTGGGAGAATTAATTAACGCAGCCTTAATGGCGCCGCTATCCTCAGCAATTTTCAAAACCTTGCCGATACTGTTGTTAATCCCTGATATAACAATGCATGTATCACTGTTTTCACTGGCAATATATACGTCATCTTTCAGCGAATTACCGGCAATAATTTTACAGACCTCCCGGCGGTTTTTGCCGATAATGACACCCATCCCTTCGTTTTGTCCTGCATAGCGTTTAGAGTACCCGTAGATAGTCAAAAGCATCTGCAGTCCCGTTTCAAAAGAAATTGAATTGCCGCACACCAAAGCCGTTATCAGTCCCATGCTGTATCCCAACATTATATGAGGCCTTATTCCGAAATCAATGTACG
Source organism: Peptococcaceae bacterium UBA6129 (assembly GCA_002422465.1). Lineage (GTDB taxonomy): Bacteria > Bacillota > Peptococcia > DRI-13 > UBA6129 > UBA6129. Next base: position 20,227 of record DIVP01000073.1, read on the forward strand.
TATGATAGACAATACAATCGCTTGTGTAACCGGCAATCCAATCATAAAACACCCTGTCATATTTATCGTATTTTATATTATTAGAATCAAACAGATAGTCTGACAGATTTACACCAATTTCATTATCTACTATTAAGCTGTGATTGTTTAGTTCTTCCAACTGCTTTTCGTCAAGCAGCTCCAAAAGGTTTTTATATTCACTTCTGAACCCCTGAAAAAGAAAGGCAAGCTTTTTATTCGTCAATTCTTTCATTTCCGACCTCTTTATTCTGCAATAGTTCTTTTTCATTCCGTAAATAATTCTTCTTCTATGATCTTCAATATTTTATCCACGCTGTTATTGATAAAAAAATGGTTGCCGTCTAAATAATAAGAGCTGCATTTTCCTCCGCACAAATCTCTCCAGGAAATCTTTCCATTCGAATCAGTCCTGTCTTTGGTGCCATTAATAACCGTTATATCGCATTGAATTTTTTCATCCCGTTCCTTAAAATCATACGTTTCTAAAACCCTGATATCATTCTTAATTATCGGCAAATAAAACTCCATTAATTCTTTACTTTGTGGCAGCGTATCGGGGACACCCCCTAAGGCAAGCAACCGCCTGATAAATTCATCGTCAGGCATTTTACTGCTGACATACATATTATCCTGCACAATCGGGCTATATCTTCCTGAGAAAAAAATGTGCCTGGGCACATTACCTTTCTCCACGGCAATTTTGTAATAAAGCTCGTAGGCCAGTACAGCTCCCATGCTATGCCCGTATATGGCATAATCTTCTTTTTGAATCTTATCTTTTATTAAAGCATAAATATCATCTACCGCTTCACTAAAATCATGATAAACCCCCTCGCAAAACCGCTCTCCTCTGCCCTTGATTTCCAGTGCTTCTACTTCAATATTTTTATGGGCATATCCCTGCCAACTTGAATATGCCTGTTTTGATCCGCCTGCATAAGGTAAACAGAACAACCTCATTCGCAATTTCTCCCCCAATTTATCATTATTCTGCACTAAAAATTATTCGCACTATCCTCAAGCTCCGGTATATTTGCCAATAAATATTCATTCAATTTTCTTAAGGACGGGTTGTTAAAGAATACTGAAATATCTACCTGTACATTCAGTAAACTTTTCATCTCGTTTCTTAATGAGAATATCATTAAAGAATCTACTCCCTGTTCCATTAATGAACTATCTGCGGAGACATTGTTTACATCAGTAAACCCCATTATTTTAGCTGCAATTTTTTGTAAGTAGCTTAATAAGAACTCACTTCGCTCACAAATCCCCATAACCCTTAACTTTGCTAAAACATCCTCTTGAACTGCTGCCTTTTTATTGTTTTCTTCTGCTTTTGTATCTTCTGTAATAAAATCCGCTAAGAATTTAGTCACTTCATCCACGCCGGTCTTTTCACTATATACTTCCCAATTGGCATCAGCGATTACAATAGAAGCAATGTCCTTATTAAATACCCGGTCCATCATTTTCTTGCTGAGCTCTTTGGAGATGCTTTTAATTCCCTTAATTTTAATATTCTTGATAGCTTCAGCACTTCTTGCTGTCACTCCGGAACCTGCCCACGGTCCCCAACACATGGACATGGCCGGCATTCCCAGGCTTCTTCTGTACCGGGCAAAAATGTCCATGAAATAATTAGCCGCCGCATAATTGGCTTGTCCCATATTGCCTACTACCGAGGCAATAGATGATATCATAATAAAGAAATCCAGGTTCTCGTCCGATAAGGCCTTATGTAAATTATATGTCCCCGATACCTTTGTTTTAAACAGGTTTGCAAAGCTGTTCCAGGTCTGATCCTTTATCATCGAGTCTTCTATTGTTCCGGCAGCATGAACTAATCCTTTGATGGGCATTTTGTTCTGCTTCAGTTTTTGCACCAGCGCTGCAACATCGGCTTCGCTGCTGATGTCAACCTTTTCCAGCGAAATATTGATACCCTGTTCTTTCCATGAATCAATCATTTCAGGAAGCTCGCCCTTTGCATCACTTCTGCTTACTAACACTACGTTTTTAGCGCCCTTTTCTATGAGATACTCCGCATATACCTGACCAATAGTTCCGGTTCCTCCGGTAATAATATAGAGCGCTTCCCCCTGAACTGATATATCCAGTTTTTCTTTACAGTCAAGGCTTTTTGCGCCTTTGACCAGTTTAGGTATATACCTTTTCTTGTTATTCCTGAGCACAACCTGCTTATCTTGACCATTTATTATTTCCTTTATCATTTCATCAATGTTATTTTTCAGCATATTTGTATCAGTATCAATTATTCCATCCCATATTTGCGTATGCTCAAGCCTGATGACCTCGGAAAACCCCCACAAGGTCGATTGATATACGGATGTAGCCACTCCATCCAAATTATGAACATTATTTGTTATTACTTTTATAGTCATTTTTCGGATATAATTTAATTCAGTTATAGCTTGAACGAGGTATAACAAGCCGCTGCAATCTTTTTCTTCTCTTGCCTGTAGTTCCTCTAAACTTATCTTGTCAATAGCAGCTTCATCAGTAGTACTCAGATAAATAATGCGGAACTTTTCATTTCCATATTTGTCGGCAATGCTTTCCAGGAGCTTCGCAAAATCCTTTTTATTTGTGTAAGAAAGCGAATACATATCCTCCCGAAGCTCTCTATAGCTTGCGCCCTGTATTACTCTAATTGGATTTGCTCCATAGCTGTTGAATTTTTCGCTGAAATTGTTTACAACCACAGGATTATTACCAAACACAACATATTTCACATTCTCGTTTACTTTCTCATTCTCATTAGACATTAGGTCCTGTTCGTTTCTGCTCTTTTCTATCCACTCCACGTTATAGAGCAAATGGTTTCCCTTGTTGTCCAACTCATTTAGCAGACTATCTCTATCTGTTAATTTGGCCATTATTTTTTCTATTTCAAAGACAATTTCACCTTTTTCATTGTAGACATCCACGTCTCCGACTGCTCCGGATTGCTGCGAATTATCCACTTTTACATGGCACCAATAGCTTTTTGCGCCCCTATAGTAATACTTTAGTTTACTTATAGATATTGGAATTGTTGTTCTTAGTGAAAATCTCTCACTTTGGGAATCCATTTTCCTGCTCAATTCTGACACTGAGAAAACTGTTTGAAAGATAGAATCTATTGTCCCGGCATAAACAATATAATCATCAAGGCCTGGAATATCCTGCTTCGGCTCAAGATAGCAGACGCCTTCATCTGCACCCTGCCACAACTTCGCAATTCTTGTAAAGCCATCGCCTAATTTAAACCCGAGCTTTTTCATCACATCATAAACATTGAAGCCTGAAGTTACTTCCGGATACCTGTTTTTTAGCTCTTCAACGGCTACTCTCTTGCCATTTTCCCGTACCTGGGACATTTGAATATTTCCCAGGCAATGCTTGATCCAATTCTCATTTTGTGATTTCTTATCCGCACTTACCAGTTCAAATTTCATCTGCTCTGCATTGTTATCTTGTATAATGAATTGAACTGCACGTTTTTCGTCTTGCCTTACCGTCAGCGGGGCGTGGAATTCCACATTTTCTATTGTACAGCAAAACGGGTGCCGCAAATCCTGGGCAATAGCTAAAAGCATCGAGATGTGCGCAGCAGCCGGCGCTATGGCAGTATCGAAAATTATATGTTCTTGCATAAAATAGGGATTTTCTGTTGTATATGTGCTTTGATATATTGTGCTGTTTTTGAGATACGGAGTACTGATCCTCTGCCCGATGAGAGGGTGATAATCGTTACTTATATTTGCTAGCGATTTGTTATCATGTGAGTATACGGGTACTAACCAATATGATTTCCTGTCGAATGCATATGCAGGAAGTATTACTCTGTTATATTCGCTGTCAAAGCTTGTTTCTAACTTGTCCCATCTAATATTTACTCCATGGCAATAGAGCTCGCCCAGGCAATGGATTATTTGCTCCCAGGCGTTTTTCTTCATATCCAGGGAGTTTAGCAATATTCTGTCTCCACCTAGTATCAACTTACCTAATGCACATAAGCTATTGCCTGCTCCGATTTCGAGCAATATTGTATTTTTAATATCCGCAAGCCCTGATAAAGCATGATAAAAATCAGCCTTATCTTTAATATGGTTTGTCCAATAGTCAGCGTCCGGTATTTCCTCTTTAGCCAAAGTCCGTGCAAGAGTGGCAGATATATATTGTATCCTGCTCTTTTTAAATTCTACCTCTTTGGCCTGCGCTTCAAAATCTTCCAATACCGGCATCATGAGGTATGAATGAAAGGCATGGGATACATGAAGTCTGTTTACCTTTATTTTTCTATTTTCCGCCTCTTTGGAAACCTCTTCGACCGCAGCCTTGTCTCCTGATATCACTATATTGTCTTCCGCATTATACAGGGCCATAGATACCTTCTCTTCATAGCCTTGTATTAATGAAGTAACTCGAGCTTCATCAGCATAAATGGCTGACATGGCTCCTTCCCCTGGAGCTTGGTCCATTAACCGACCTCTTATGGCTACTAACTTAACACAGTCCTTGAGGCTCATGATGCCTGCGGCAACCGCTGCCGCATATTCTCCTATACTGTGACCCAACACTATTTCCGGTCTAACGCCCAGGCCTTCCCAGAATTTAAGGAGAGCATATTCTATCGTAAATATTAATGGCTGTGCGTACGAGGTTCGCCCGATTTCCTCACCGGTATACTGGCCACTATAAATCATATCGACCAGAGATTTAGACAGATATGGCTCAAATAACCTGTCGCATTCATCAAAAGCCATTTTGAATATGGGATTATGATCATACAAGTCCTTTCCCATACCTAAGTATTGTGAGCCTTGTCCTGTAAAAAGGAAGACCAGCTTTGTTTCCTGTTGTAGGTCAATGCTCTCATGATGCCTTGTCGTAATACCAATACTTCTTCCTGTATCCCGGTAAGCTTCCATCCGGTTGACCAATTCTTCTCTGCTTTTACCGCAGACAGTAAACCTGTAATTAAGATCAGCCTTGGCTGTATTGTTTGTTTTGGTGATATCTTTGATATTTAGGTGAGTGTTTTTCTTAATATACTCCAGATTGTTGCTGATATTATCAAGCAAGGCTTGAGCACTTTTGGCCGATATTTTTAAGGTATATATCGGGTCATTATTTTTTGTTTCAACCGCTTCCTTCTCGGGAGGCTCTTCCAGAATTATATGGGCGTTTGATCCGCCAAATCCGAATCCGTTAATACCGGCTCTTCTTAATTTGCCTTCATTTTTCCAGGCCTTGTTTTCTGCGACAACACATATAGGTGATTTTTCCCAAGGTATAAATGGATTGGGTTCTCTAAAATTAAGGTTTTGTGGTATTACTTCATTTTTAAAGGCCAAAAGCACCTTGATCATACTGGCCATTCCTGCTGCCGCTTCCAAATGCCCGATATTTGATTTGACCGAACCGATCTTCAGAGGGTTTTCCAGGTTTCGGTCCCGGCAATATGTATTGATAACCGCTTTTACTTCAATAGGATCTCCGAGCTTGGTTCCTGTTCCGTGCATTTCAATGTAATCAATATCCGAATAATCCAATTTGGCATCCTTTATTACCTTCGAAATAACCTTCTCCTGGGCTAACCCATTAGGCGCAGTTAACCCGTTGCTCTTGCCATCCTGATTTATAGCCGTACCACGCACTATGCCCAGTATATTGTCATTATCTTTTTTTGCATCACCCAGCCGTTTTAATATTAAGACTCCGCCGCCTTCTGCTCTGGCAAATCCGTCTGCCGAAGCGTCAAAACTTTTGCTCTGTCCGTCAATAGCCAGGGCCTCCATTTTAGAGAAGCAGATATGGGGTGCCGGGGTAATTATCAAGTTTACAGCGCCAACTATGGCGGTATCTACTTCACCGGATTCAACGGCAAGACGAGCCAAATGCAAGGCCGTAAGTGAGGATGAGCAAGCTGTATCAACACAGAGGGATGGTCCCTCAAAGCCAAATGTATAGGATATTCGTCCACAGGCAGTACTAAAGGTTGTCCCTGTAAGAGAGTATGCATCTACCTTGCTGAAGTCCCCTGATTTGTAGTGGGCAAAGGAATATTCCTCTGCTGATATTCCGACATATACGCCGGTATTGCTGCCAAAATATTGTGTGATATTGATACCCGCATTCTCAAAGGCTTCCCAGGTCAGCTCAAGCAGTAGTCTTTGCTGGGGATCGAGTGACTTGGCCTCCTTGGGTGATATATTAAAAAACTGTGCGTCGAATCTATCAATGGGGTTATTTAAAAACCCGCCCCTTTTTGTGTACATCTTTCCTGCTTCTGTTTTGTCCGGGCTGTAGTATTTATCAATATCCCACCTGTTATGAGGCATATCACAAATACCGCTTACCCCATTAATTAAAACATCCCAGTATTCCTCCGGACTGTTAGCGCCGCCCGGGAAACGGCAGCTCATGCCTATAATCGCAACTTCTTCCCGAGAATTATGATACTCTGTGTTTAAATCATCATCCTCTGCGTTTCTGCAGGTCTTGTTTAATTCTTCCGCATGATTTTCTTCTTTATGGAGCCTTTTATATAAATAACCGGTATACGCGTTGATACTGGGGTGCTCAAATATCGAAGCTACTTCTATCTCCACTCCGAACTGCCTTGATACTTTTGCCATAAACAGGGGAATATCAACTGATGCCAGTCCCAGATTCATAAACGTCTCATTATAATCGGCAATATTTATATCCAGTATTTCTTCAATTAATTCTGCCAAATATGCTACAATGTTTTGTCTTGAAAAGTCAACGTTTAAACTCATTATAGTTGCTCCTCCAAAATCGCTCTATTTTATACTATTTAATTATACTATTACTCAAAACGACTTACGTCTTCTATTATCTCATATTTCCTACATCTTTTATTTCACGTTAGAAAACAAATTACATCCTATTCTAAAATGTTTTTAGAAATTTGAAGCTAAGAGGAGTTTCTTAACAAATGCCCGATACATATCTATTAAAAATTAATAAGGATTTAGAGAAAAAAGATTTTGACAGACTGCTGTGCTATGTGTCCGAAGATAAAAGAGAACGCATCCTTCGGTTTCATCGCTTTGAAGATTCGCAGCGGTCGCTTTTGGGGGATATTCTGGCAAGATACGCTATTTGTAAAAGATCAGGCGCAAAAAATGCTGAATTGGTTTTTGGATTAAATGAATATGGGAAGCCTATCTTGATTAAACCTGAGGGAATCCATTTCAATATTTCCCATTCCGGTGAATGGGTGGCTTGTGCAATAGATGACAACCCTGTCGGTATAGATATAGAGATGATTAAACCGGTTGATTATAAAATTTCCGAACGGTTCTTTTCGGAAAAAGAATATTTATTTCTTATGAATCAGCCTGAAGAAATGCGTCTAAAGTATTTTTATATCTTTTGGACACTCAAGGAAAGTTGCATCAAGGCCGATGGAAGAGGGTTGAGCATTCCTTTTGATTCTTTTACAATAGATTTGGATGGTAAAGGAATAATACTTCAAGACGAAAAAAATGTACTAGGAAATAAAACTCACTCTTACTTTGAAGTAGAGATTGATAAATATGTTCTGTCAATTTGTGCTTCAAAGTAAGAGTGCTTAATCGGATATCCTTCCCTATAAACTCACGCCCGGCGTATTATCACGGCAATAGGACAGCCAGACACCGTTTTCAATGATCTCTTCCTCTGCAAGCTCTATGAGTAGCTTTTCTTTTGCTATACAAGGATCATCCCATCTTAGTTGCGCTGCTTTGTAAAGCTTGGCCATCTTTTCATGATCGGACAGTTTTCGCTTTAGGGACAATTTGCCGTAGTAATTTGCCAAAAACAAAGTGACAGCCGAAATAATTCCGAGCAGAATCTTAAAAACGCCGCGCAGAAGAACCTCTTGTCCCTCATGTATCATAAACAAACCTCTTAAGCCGTCAAACGGTATGACGGCAGTCATGATACCGCTGAAGAAAAACTCTAAGCTAAAGACAACCGCAAACAGAGCAAGAGATACGATCATCATCACTCGTGTAATACCGGAATTAAAGTGTTCTTTTTTGCCGGTCCTGAGGACCTTCTCATCATGATAACCGATTTGGCTGTCGATCCAGGCAGCCTTTATGTTTTCAAGAGCGCAGCTGCTTTGCTCCTTTTTCCCCGCTAACAGCGCCGCAATCGCTTCCTTTGCCCAAACGATCTCGTTTTTTTGCGACCAGGTAAAGCTGTCGCAGATATCATGCTCTATATTCGCTGCTAAGAGATAGAACTGTACACGCAACGTTTCGGCCAAGGCTCTGTATTCCAAATACTTTTTATGATAGGTTCCCTTACTGGCCCGAACCAGACAGAGGGCCGAGAGGAGAAGAATGATTCCGTAAACCGGCAAAAACAAGTCGGACTCCATTTCGTCGTATAACAAAAATGACAGAACAAGCCCGACACCAAAAAGCGAAAGAATACGCATTATATGCAAATATTTATCTCTGAAATGTAGCGAAAGCCCGTCGGCTTTAGCATAAAGCGTGTGAAAGGTTTTTGCTTTCTCCGACAGGGTAACCATGACTTCAAGAGCGACAAGCGGATAGGATGGCGTGTTTGTCTGTATTTGAGCATCCTTATTGAACGAATCGGTATCGCCCAAGACCTTCTTCAGTGAGCCCTTGCTGTTCTCCAACAAAAGAACCGCAAAGGCCTCCTCCGGCACAGCAATATTCGTTCTTGGAGCGACAATCCAAATGACTGCTCCGTCGCCTGTGGCCTTGAAAAGCGAACCGCCGGAGCTCTCATAATTGGTATTGAGCATAAACCCCACGGCTTCAGCAGTACCGCAACCGGTCTTTGTTGCCTTTGAACCGTCCCATAAGGCTAAAAGCACGTGGCTGTGGCTCGCTACGTAAATCCCGGCCTGACGATAAAAATACTCCCGGGTCTGTTCATGTGCAGGCTCTGAAGGTATAACAACGAACACCTCGGAAGCGGCGGAACATAAACGCTCAAATTTTGTAAGAGCCTCGCCCGAAAAATCCTTGCGGTATTCTTCCGCTGCCATCGGCAAAGGTGCGACAAGAGAAATCCCGAGCGCCAACGCAGCCTCGGCGCACAGTTGATCGGCGCCCTCAGCCAAGCTGTTGAGCATGACGATGCGGGAATGCGGATATGCGTCGATAAGCTTTTTCAGCTCTTCGTTTACAATTCTACACAGATGCGGGATATCCTCGCTTCGTAAATCCCGGTGTCCGGTGACGCCTATGGTGATAGGAATACTCATCTCTGTCCTCCGGTTATAACCCTATAAGGTGATTTTTTTGATATCTGACAGATAAAGGCTCGTAATACCCTTTTTCGTGAAAACATATAAATCGATCATTGACCGCAGACTGTCCGTAAAGGTTTCAGTCGGTTCCGGGGTCGATGCCCTCATCATACCAAATGCGATATCCCGCATCGCGCAGCTTCGTGATTTGCGCATAGACGATATCGGAACCTCAAAAGGCGCCGTCAGATTCATCATAAATGTTCCCTCCTGTAAACGCTCATTCCGATCATACTTGCCAGTAAGGGAATATTTCTTATCGTATCCCGGTCAAGCTCCTTGATCTCTTCGGAAAGCTTCTCATACGGAACGATGTACGGGCTGATTTTTTTAGCGGCATCTTTCTTTTGACCATAGACCCAGCCGCTTTCCAGGCGTTCCCGCATCCAGGCTTCGTGTTCCGCTATTGCTGCCGCTTCAATGACCTCCTGCGAAAACTCCTTTATGATATCGCCCTTGCTTCCCTTTGGCATCATTTTGCAGCCCGTCATATCAAGCTTATCGACGATGCCTCTGGCCTGCCGAAGATTGGAATACTTGAGGTTCTCGGTTAAATCCGCAAAGCGCGGGTATTCAAGAGGCTTGTCGGGATAACGTTCCAACTGCTTTTGATTATAAAGCTCGTGGATCGCCATCGCCAGCTTTTCCAGGTTATCCAGGAGCGGACGCGGGGAAACGCCATCATCCGTTTTAAATTTATCTGCTAACTGCCCGATGGTGTCCAAGGCTTCGCAGCCAATCGAAAATCCCTTTGCAAACAGGTCTTCCATGCACAACAATTTTGTAAACACCTCTTCTTTTTCGGTGGAAAATTTTTCAGGCAGCGTCCCTTTTTTCGCAATATAGGTTATCTCCAGTCTATTATCAGAAATTGCTATCGACGCTTCTCCGGCATGGGTGCGTTTCTTATCTACTATCCCGTATGCTTCTCTGTTCCACTCCTGCAACTCGTCGCAGAGTATCAAGAGATATGCGATGGGATGGGTCTGGGCCTCAAGTGCACCTAGTGAAAACGGCGGCTTCATGAGGACATTTTTGTAGTAATTGTGCAGCAAAATCGCACTTGCGCTGTCAAGAACAGGATAAAAGAAATACTCAGGCTTGTAGCCGGATTTCTGAATCAAATGTCCATACCATTTAAGCACAATTAGGGCGCTGTAGAACCCGTGATCCACAAATCCGAACCTCGCCATGACATGGATGAAATTATCCAGTGCGGCTTTGATCTCTTTTAAATCCACACCCAAAGAAAGGTGTATTTTATGGGCGAGCAGGTCAATTGGTTTGAGCAGGTCGACGTATGCGCAGCTGTCATATTTCTCATAATAGCTCCTAGTAAAAGCGCGTTTATTTATCACTTCGGCAATGGAATTCAGCTCATCGAAATTCTCGAATTCCAAATGAGATATCACCTTGACCTCGCCTCCGTCGACATCTGTGGCAAAGGCCATGAATTTGTTGATTTGTCTCGCAATAATTTCGACCGGGTAGCCCACATCATGGAACAGTGACGCCAGTCCCCAGCGATAAAAGAACTCCTCGTTTTTTGTATCGTAGGAATCAGGATAATCCGACTTATTCATGTTTGCCTTTGCGAAGGCTTGGCGGAAATTGTTGTTTTGTGAATAAACGCATAAACCGAGTATGAATACGTTCACGGAATGGATATAATGATCGCGCTGCTTATCGATAAGCGTTGCGGCGTTTTCCTCATAGCCTTTTAAAACATCCAACAGATCAATGAACGGATTGGCATCACCTGCCAAGGTGATTCTGTAACTGTCAAAAAAAGTCTGATAGACGGCAAAGGCAGTTTCTTTTGTTTCATTATCAAGAAATTCCAGAATCGCCTGACGCATATAAGCTTTATAGTTGTGTCCTCGGGCAATATCTTCAAATACCTCAAGATTATTAAAAAAATCATTTGCGTAGTTTTGCAGTTTATTCATCATCATACCGCCTATCAGTTTTTTTCGGTTCCAAAACAAGCCACTGCATAATATCGCTTTTCGTTTGAGCAACAATAGTATTCTTCTCTTTAAAAACAAGCAGCTGCTGAAGATCGAAGTCAGAGCAGAACGCAGTCAGCTGCTGCCCGGACATATCCCAGAGCTTGATGGTCTTATCCTCTGAGGCGGTATGGATAATACTGTTTTTTATCTGTAAAAGATACGCGGCATCCGCATGAGACGCAAATCGGCAGCGTTCAGTGCCATCATATATATCAATGACGCAGGTAAAGCAGCTGCGGTTCTTTTTCTGGACAGTCAGTACCAACTTATCTTGGTATACTGCGGCCCCATCTACATATGTATCGCTGAGATCCTCACCGGGCAGCAGGGACGCAAGCGGGATCTCCCCAAGCTTTTGTCCGGTGGTCGCATTATAGCGTTCGATGCTGTATCTCAAACTGACCGGTATCGTAACCAGGACATCGCCAACGATCATCCATGCTCTGAGGATCGGAATCGTCAAGGTATAGAGGCGCTCGCCGGTGTCACTGTCATACGCCTCGATTTTTTTGTCGAGATTATTTTTGCCGCTGTGCGTATACAAGAGCAGCGTGTTTTGATAAAGCAATGATTTTTCGCATTGTACACCGGGCAATTCGCGTACACATTCTCCGGTATTTTTATCAAAGAACATCACGGTATCGCTGGTCAGATGGTAAGGAACCGCCATGATGCAGTCACCATAAAGCAGAAGACCGGCCATCTGGTCGGCAGGTCCCTGCATCGTCAAAAGGCAGGTCTTTGTTGAGAGATCCCACACCTTGATCTCGCCCTTGGCTGTGCCCGTTATCATCCGGCTGCCGTCAAAAACGGCTGTGATCGGTGCAGCAGTATGTCCGTCCAGAGTCATCACATGTTCTCCGGAGATGATATCAAAGGCGCTTATTGTCCGGAGGTGTGCCGTGATCAAAAGCTCTTGATTACAGCCGATGATTTTTCGTTCGCCGAAAACATTGCCTAAATTAACAGCGCTGTAATCGCCGTTTAAGTCCCATACACGCACACGCTCATCGGCATGGATAGTAAATAACCTGTCGCCGATGACCGCCATGCCGGTATTAAGAGAACGCGTCTCCCCCGGATGCAGAAATTTCTTTATTATATTACCTGTTTTAAGGTCGTAAACCTGATAACCGAGCGAGCAGACTACCAGCTTATCCTTCCAGCGAACGCTGCGTTTAATGGCGATGCCGTTTTTCCGCCAGAGACACTCTCCGCTTTTTGTATCCCAAAGCTGAATCTCGTTATTGCAGGATACAGCAACAAGGCCGCTTCCAACATCGCAGATATGCTGGAAATCGCCGGTTCCCGCCTCCAGAGAACCTGTTTTCCCGCCTGTGGCTGCATCATTAATGACTACGCCGGTGCATCTTGGCGCATAGGTCAATATTTTCTGCCAGCAGGAATAAATGCGGCCGTCCAGCACAACCGCCGCAAGGTGATGACCGGCCCCTTCGTCTTCATACCAGGGAATCGTATGGGAGACCGCAAGCTCACTTGCGTCGATATATAAGATCTTATCCTTGATACGCAGATAAACCATGTTTTCATATATCCCCATGAAGGAGCCGCTCATGCGCGCATCGGTCCAGTACGGCGCTATATCGATATCTTTAATCCAGGAGAAGGTCAGCATATCCCATATCTTGATCAGTTTTTCTTTTTCACTGAAGGAAAACAGCAGATCATTATGGATCGCCAGGAGATCGATTGTCTCCTTATGCCCTGTAAGCACCCTTTTATACAATAGGGTTTCGCTGTCCCATATCCGGATGGTCTTGTCCCATGCTGCCGTAATGAGCAGCGCCCCGTAAACCGCCATATCGGTGATTCGGCCGGTATGACCGGCCAGCGTCCCAAGCAGCGCCCCGCCCGGAGCGTTGAGGCAGGTGTGTATCGGCCGCAGCCAGGGTTCGTTTGTTTGCTCTTGGGCAGCCGTCAACAAGCGCCGTATCTCCCCTGCCTGCGTATCGGCCAGCCTCCCCCAAAGCTGCGAGGGAAGCTGCCGATGATCATTGCGCAGGATATGCGCAGACAGCATCAGGCTGTCTTTGATAAGCCGCAGATAGTAGCTTGCCTTCACGCCGCCGACGAAGGTAAAGTCGTCCGTCACAGCGTCGGCGCCGCACAACCGGAGCTTATGATAGAGCCACGAATAATCGCACAGCATTTTTTCCAGCAACCCGTTCTCACCGGCCCGGTACATATGATAAGGAAGCTCGGCCAAGGCCCTCTTGCTCCCACCGGCAAAGGGAAAATCGCCATTTGGGTCTGCGTAGCTTCTGAAGCACTCCGCAAGCAATGTTTCATCATACTGTCCGGCTGCGGCATATCTGCGCCGGGCGGCAAGCATGAAGCTCTCGTAGAGATAATCCGTCCTGCCCTCGCGCCTCGCCAGGAACGGGCGCAGCTGACGGATATACAGGCGGATCATACTCTTGATATCCTCATCTGATATATTGGTAAATTCTTTTTTAAAGCAGAAAACAAGCTCCTCTTCGGAAAGTCCCTTGCGGGCACGGGACAGCAACCCAAAAAGGAACGGCACCGCCTTTCCCGGCGCTATTGCGCAGTACGCCGGATCGGTTTCCAAACGCTCCAATACACGGTCAAACGCGGAAAGAGGCGTCTCCCCGTAGCGCTTTATCTCATCCTCCAGCTGTTTAAACGCACCGAACATGCGCAGCTCAGACAAAAGTATTTTCAGATACAGCGGGTTGTTCGAGCCCGGTAAAGAGCAGATAAGCTTGATATATGCCTCATCAAGGCTTTTCAGATATTTTTCGAGATAGGCGTCAATCAGCGCACGTTTATCATCGGCTGCGGAGAATGGGTGCACGGAGATCAACTGGGTCCCATTGCGCTTTAAGACCTCAATCAAGCTCTCTGCGTCTTCATCCTCTTTGAAGCTCACGATCAGTTTTATCCCGTCCGGCAGGCTGCGCGGCAGGCGGTCAAGCATGGAAAGTCCGCCGTCAAGCTGGTTAAGAGCGTCTATGATCATGACCGCAGAACCTTTTTGACTGAGGTTCAACAGTGCATTATCCATATTTTGATACAGTTCGTCCAATGAAGGCGGACATTCTGCCCCTGCTTCGTCAAAGATGCTTTTCCAGAGGCTATACTGCTCCGACGCCAGGTCCGACGCTCCGCAAAACCGGGCATAAACCCTTTGCCCGCTGTCTTGCAGCTTCTGCGCATAATTGCACAGCAGCATCGTTTTGCCGAGACCGGCTTGCGCCGTCAAAACAAGCATGCCGCGCTCCGTGCCCGCTATATAGCCGTCCATCTGATCAAAATCGCCGCTGCGTGGAATAAATCCCTCCTGGTTCTGCGCGATGAACTGCGCCTGCTGGTCAAGATCATTCTCCAGCACGGTCTGTGCTGTAAGCTCCTCGCGCTCCGGAAATTCAGCGGCAATCGCCGTCTTAAGTTTTTCTATGATTGCATCCTTCAAAGGTCTTCCGTCAACGGAGAAATCCGTCAATCTGCCCTGTGCGGCAGCTGTGCCCTCAGTCAAAAGCTCCGGCGTAATGATCTCTTTATCCCAACGACAGTCGTAAGTCGTGACACAGCTCCCATTGGCATATACTTTTTTCTTGAACGCTTCAAGCTCTTCATCTGCTGCTTTTGCATCCTCTTCCGCAGCATTTGTATAGATGCGCTTTTGCTCTTTCGTCAGATCGTCCGTGAATTGATCTTTCCTAAAAAAGAATAAAGCACGTTTAACGGGAGCAGGCCTTTCCGTTGCGCCGTTCACCATGCGGAGCATAGGCGCAAGCAGAGCATGCTCTATCTCCATTTCCGTAACAGAGCTTGTTCCGATATGCGGTCTCACTCCCGGATAATTCTTCAGCGTTGATTCACTGATTTCATTTTGTTTTGGCACCCAGCCCCGCCGCTGCCCCAAGAAACACAGAAAAAACGGACGGCTCCCGTCAATATTTTTCAGGCAGGTCAGTACCGTATTCTGCGCTTCGGAGTCCGCGCTCGTGACGCCCCAGCGCAGGTCAATATCCACTAAGCGGAGTTTTCGCTTCTCACACCATTCGGATAACTCCGGGAACACGGTTTTTACAAGGTAATCCCGCTCTGCGTGCATATCGTTAAAGGTTGAACTGATAAAGACACTGACATTTTCCCATTTCATGTTTACGCCCCCTTCATCACGGCTTTCATTTCGCTCATATCAAGCAAGGCAGGAATGTTGCGGATTATGTCGATTGTAAAGCAACTGTATTATATATAAAATATTTTCCATTAATCCAACATTTACTATTTTACCACAATTTCTGCTCAAAATTTTTGAAAATGTGCTTGAAACTCACGAATAAGCAAAAGCTGGTTGGAGTGAATATGAAGAATTGACAAGAATACCATTTTTGCATATCATTTAAAACATATAATACAAGTATGAAATGAGGACATAATATGAGGATATCTGCGAAAGGCCGCTATGCGCTTGCCGCAATAATCAGTATGGCTCAAAATTATAATAATGGCGAATACATTACGGTAATCAGTATTTCTGAAAGACTAGGAATCTCCAAAATATATCTGGAGCAAGTTTTCTCCCTGTTGAAAAGAGGAGGTCTGGTAAACTCGATAAAAGGAGCGCAGGGAGGATATCATCTGGCGCGAACACCTCAGCAAATTACCGTATTTGACATTATGTCCGCAGTAGAACTTTCCCTTTTTGAAACCGCCGGAGAAACCGTTTTTGCGAAATGCCCCGAAATTGAAACGGCCATGCGGGTGTTTGCCTTTGATGCGCTTGATAATGCAATTAAAACTACATTACAGCGAATAACACTAAATGATTTAGTAAACGAAGCCGAGAAATATAAAAAGGATCAGGGATTAATGTATTTTATCTAGATTAAAAGTGACTTTCTAGTTTTTCCTACGTATTTATTTAAGTAACCATATTAAAATGAGTTTGATATACAATCAGGCTCATTCTAATATGGTTACTTTTTGTTCTGCCTAGTATAGTCCTATTCTTCCTGAAAAAGCCCTGTAGAAAGGTAACGCTCACCCGTGTCAGGCAGAATCACTACGATGGTTTTGCGCTTGTTCTCCGATCTTTTTGCGATCTGTGTAGCAGCGAAAACTGCAGCACCAGATGATATACCCACCAGCAAACCCTCCGCTTTAGCCAACTCCCGCGCTGTTGCAAATGCCTCTTCATTTTTTACTTTATATATCTCATCAATAATTTTCAGGTTCAAGACATCGGGGATAATACCGGCGCCTATACCTTGAATTTTGTGAGGTCCCGGCTTTCCGCCGGAAAGCACCGGTGAATCGAAGGGTTCGACAGCGATAACCTTGGCATCTTTCTTCCTCAGTTTGATGATCTCACCGACCCCGGTGATGGTTCCCCCAGTCCCTACCCCCCCTACAATGATGTCAACCTGACCATTCGTGTCCTTCCAGATCTCTTCAGCGGTAGTCGAACGGTGAATGGCCGGATTAGCCGGATTATTAAACTGCTGTGGAATGTAGGAGTTTTCAATTTGAGTTGTCAGTTCCTCCGCTTTTCTGATGGCGCCCGGCATCCCCTCGGCTCCTGGGGTAAGGACAAGCTCTGCCCCCAAGGCTTTTAACATAGCCCTCCTTTCTATACTCATGGTATCCGGCATAGTAAGTATCAGTCTGTAGCCCCTGGCCGCCGCTACAAAAGCAAGAGCAATTCCAGTGTTGCCACTGGTGGGCTCTATAATCACCGTGCCTTGTTTGATTTTCCCTTTTTCTTCAGCGTCCTTAATCATGGCATACCCGATTCTATCCTTTACGCTTCCCCCGGGATTAAAATACTCCAGCTTAGCAATCACCGTTGCGTCAAGTGCTAGGCTCTTATTGTAGTTGCTTAACTCCAATAAAGGGGTGCTGCCAATTAAATCGGTTAAACTTTTTGCTATTTTTGTCATTTTATTATTTCTCCCTTCTAACTTATTTCAATCTAAGTATAGCTTGCGTTTGAATGTTTAATTTCGCAGTGCCTGATCCAAATCCCAAATCAGATCATCCGAATCCTCTATACCGATAGACAAGCGGATCTGGTCGGGGGTCACGCCTGCAAAGAGCTGTTCCTTTTCCGTCAACTGCGAATGGGTGGTGCTGGCCGGATGAATGACAAGAGACTTGGCATCGGCTACGTTTGCTAACAACGAGAATAATCCCAGCTTGTTAATAAATTTTTTAGCTTCTTCAACTCCGCCCTTGATGCCGAAAGTAAAGATGGAACCGGCACCATTTGGCAAATATTTCTGGGCTAATTGAAAATACTTATTGTTTGACAGACCGGGATAATTAACCCAGCTCACCTGGGGATGATCCTGTAAAAACTCAGCAATTTTTTGCGTATTGCTGACATGACGCTGCACCCGCAACGATAAGGTTTCCAGTCCTTGGATAAACAGCCATGAATTAAAGGGACTCAAAGCCGCACCGGTATCCCTCAGAAGTTGAACCCGGGCTTTGAGAATATAGGCCAGCGGTCCAAATGCTTCTGTGTAGACCAACCCATGATAGCTGGGATCGGGCTCCGTCAGACCAGGGAATTTTCCACTTACTTTCCAGTCGAATTTGCCTGAATCCACAATAACCCCGCCGATGGAGGTTCCGTGACCCCCGATAAACTTGGTAGCGGAATGGACCACAATATCAGCACCGTGTTCAATAGGCTTACTGAGATAAGGGGTAGCGAAGGTGTTATCGATAATCAGCGGAATGCCATTTTCATGAGCAATGTTAGCCACTGCCTTAATATCGATAATATTGATTCCAGGATTACCAATGGTTTCTATGTAGAGGGCTTTGGTCTTTGCGGTAATCACTTTGCGGAAGTTTTCGGGTTCATCCGGATCGACAAAGACCGTCTTTACCCCCAGTTTGGGCAAGGTAATTGCAAACAGGTTGTAAGTGCCGCCATAAAGGGTGCTGGCGGAGACAATCTCATCGCCCGCTCCGGCGATATTCAGGATAGCATAGGTAACGGCGGCGGAACCGGAGGCTACTGCTAACGCTCCAACCCCTCCTTCCAGCGCAGCGATACGCTGTTCAAAGACGTCGCTGGTAGGATTCATGATACGGGTGTAGATGTTGCCGAATTCTTTCAACCCAAAGAGATTGGCGGCATGGTCAGTGTCGTTGAATACATAGGATGTAGTCTGGTAGATGGGCACCGCCCGGGCAGTTGTAGTCGGATCAGGCTTTTGACCGGCATGAACCTGAAGCGTATCAAATTTTAGTTGTCTTTCACTCATTTTAATCTCCTCCTAATAATCATTACTTGTATTTATTATTATTCCTATCTATTTAGTAAACCTTTGGAAATAAAAAATATTGAAGCTCCTTTCTTCTCTATTACATATTATTCATATATGTTTTGTTTAATGTTATTGAATATAATATAAATCGTTTTCGCGGCAATGTCAAGTCGTTTTTATCTTCTTGTTTTTATCTTTTTTTAAAACATTTTGAAATAAAAAAATGACCAGGCTTTTGTGAATCTGTGAAAAGTTTGGTCATTTCTCTTTATAAACGCATTCGATTCAGCCAAGAAAGTAGATAAGGCTGGCCGAGCAAAAATGGTTGACTCATTTCTCATCAGGGAAAGGAACGATAACCGGGATTCCCATGTATTCGATAATATGAATGTGTATCCGATACACTTCTTCAATGTTTTCGGGGGTCATTGTTTCCAATCCGCCATAAGAAAAAACACGTGAATCCTTAAGAAATATAAAACGGTCACAGTAACGAATGGCAAGATTGAGGTCGTGAATGATGATAGCCACGCAGGTGTTGTGTTCCTGAGCAATTTTTTTCACTATTTGAAGCACTTCATGCTGGTTGCGCGGGTCAAGGTTGCTTGTGGGCTCATCAAGCAGCAAAAGCTTCGGTTCCTGTGCCAGCGCCCTCGCTAGCATTACCTTTTGCGCTTCGCCGCCCGAAAGCTCCGATACATTTCGCAGTGCAAAATCATCCAGCTCCATCTTTTGCATTATGTCGCATACAATTTGCTTGTCCTCTGATGTTGAATCCCACTTGATATATGGTTTTCGTCCTAGGAGAATCGCATCGAACACGGTCATGTTAAGCGATTTATTATTTTGCGGCACATAGGCAATATTTTGCGCTATCACATTGTTAGTCATTTTATAAACGTTTTCACCGTCAACGAACACCACACCTTTCTGTGCGGGACAAATGCGGTCAATACATTTAAGCAATGTGCTTTTACCTGCTCCGTTATTACCCAAAATGGCTATACATCGATTCTTTTGTATATCAAAGCTTACATTTTCTAGTATGTTTCTTGATGTTCGGCTATATGAGAAACTGATATTATTTATTTCAATCATTTGTCTTAAACCCCCTGAATAGAAGGAAAAGGAATAACGGCGCACCCAAAAACGACGTGATAGCTCCAATCGGAAGTATAACGGGCGCAATGATCAGCCTGCCGAACGTGTCGGCCAGAATGAGAAGCAGCGCCCCCGCTACTGCGGAGCACGGTATAAGATATCGGTAGTCGTTGCCAACAAATCTGCGCATTATATGCGGCGCCACAAGTCCTATAAAACTGATAATGCCCACAAAAGATACCGCAACCGCCGCAGTCAGAGAACAAATGCCCATACTGATCAGCATGACCGCTCTCGTATTAACGCCAAGACTCTTTGCCGTATCCGCTCCGCTCTCCATTGCGTTGTAGTTCCAACGGTTCAGCATAAAATATGCCAGTGAAATGAAAAATACAACCGCAAGAATTAATAGCTCGGTCCAGCCTGCTGATCCCAGATTCCCAAAAGTCCAGAACACAACAGAGCTGATTTTTGTTTCATCCGCAAAGTATTGGAGCAAAGTACTGCCGCCGGTAAATAATGAACTTAAGGCAACGCCGGCTAATATGATTCCCCCGGGGCCCAGATCTTTCTTAAACTGGGATAGAACAATAACGACAAAAGTGGACAATGAGCCGCATAAAAAAGCGCAAATAGTCACTATGTAGGGGTTATTTATTGAAACTGCTGTTGCGGCGGAGTCAGAATTCACGACTCCGCCGCCAAACACAATAATACCCAACGCCGCGCCGAATGCGGCGCCCTGAGATACGCCAAGTGTCGAGGCCGACGCCAGCGGGTTTTGCAGCGCACACTGCATGACGGCGCCGGAGACAGCCAAAGCTGCACCCACAATGACTGCCGCTATGACTCGCGGCAGTCTTATGCCCATAATGACCATCTTGGCTTGCGCATCTCCTTTTCCAAAAATCGTTTTGATTACTTCAGGCACTGGGATATTCAGGGAACCGGCACTGACTGCAAAAAGCGCTATTACTAAAGTTGCAATAATCGCTACTACTAATACAAGCCTTTTTCGTCTCACAAACGCGTTGTATAACTGGAGTTGAGTTATATGGTCATCTGCCATCAGTTATTACCAAGAGTCACTTTGCCGTAACCTGCTCCGGCATTCTCGAGCTTACTGAGATAATCATCGGCGCCAAGGAAGAACTTGAAAATCTCATTAGCCTTATGTTTGAATACGATATCCTTAAACTGCTCCGGAAAGAGTATGCCTGCGACATAATAACTATTTACAATAGGAATTTCAACGTTTGAATAATAGGAGGTCGAGCTGGGGTACTGATAAAGACTTCCATCCTTAACGGCTTGGAGATGCGCATAAAAGTCCGGATTTTTCGCATAGTCTGTCTTGAGAAGATTTACTCCGCCGCTGTCAAAGAATATATATTGTGGATTCCAGCCAATGATTTTTTCCTTGTCGACCAGCACTCCGCCAGCTTTGTCAGAAATGCCTTTGGTAACATCCTTTGCGGCTATAGCTTCAAATACGGCATATTTGGTATAAACGCCCTCTATTCCGTGCGCGCCTTTGAACGTTGCCGCAGCTCCTAAAACAGTGGGTTTGTCCGTATCAGGGATAGTTGATGCTCTGGTTGCGAGATCCTTCAGACAAGCGTTGATGTAGGAAATAACTTCCTCTGCCCTGTCTTTTGCGCCGCAGACGTCACCCAGGAGACGAAGCGCATCCTCATAGTCTTTCCCGAATAAAGTGCCCATGGGCACTGCAACCACCGGGATACCTGTTTTACTTTGGATTTCATCCGCCAATTCCTTTGTGTATGAGCATAATATCACATCAGGTTTACTACTGATGATTTGTTCCGGATAATAATCAGTCGCACCAGATGCATCCGTACCGACGATAGGCACGTTTGCCCACAGGTCTTTGTTGGCGTAAGCATAGGCCGTCACAGGGGTTATCATATTCGGGGCCATCCCACCTATTCCCACCACTTTATTTGCCAGCCCAAGATACGTGATCATGCGCGGTGTATTCCCAAGGGGAACAATTTTCTTCACAGTTGATGGTATCTCTACCACACGTCCAAGTCTGTCTGTTATCGTTCTTTTTTCCGTAGTGGTTGAAGCCGAGGATCCGGTTCCGCAGCCGACGGCGAATATGCAAACTGCAAGAGCAATAATTAGCGTTGATATTATAAATTTTCTCATTACTGTAGTTCCTTTCTTTTATGTTTGTATTTTTCATGAGAATAATAACCAGCTTCAGCTGATTACCATCCTCTGCTGTAGCTCTTAAAGCAGCCGACGCATACTGTTTTCCCGTCCTGCAAATGCATTTTATGCTCAGGAGCGCCTTCACCGCAAATCTCGCATATGACGGTATTAAATAGTCGCGCTCTTTCGGGTAGATCAAATGTAGGCTCGGAAAAAGTAAATATTTCATCCACGGGAGCGCTTAAAAGATACTCCTTCCACTGCGTCCGATCCATGCCTTTGTTTTTTTCCGGTTTTAAGCAGACTCTCAATTTTTTCCCGTTTGTGCGGTTAAAAAATGAGAAAGCCTGTTTGCCGGTGCCGTGATAAATAAGATTTCCTTTTCCGATTGTGCAACTTAGAAGCGCCTGTACTGCATCCACTCCGCAGGCGTCGTTTTCAGTTACACAAACGATCTGCTCATCATCCGAGGTTCCGATCCCCATTTTTTCGACGGCTGCCTCGCATGCCATAAACCCGATTGCAAGCCCGGGGCATTCATGCCCGTGAAATGCAACCGCTTTTTCCCATAACACTTTGTCCATATCTTTCCTCCTTTATTTTGTTATCGACATTTTCGCAAAAATAATAGCCACGAAGCCGAACCTCCGCTCCTGCGGATGTTTCTCAGCCTTCGTGGCGTACTTAATCAATTTCTTTAATTAGCTTTTGGAGTGTATCTATGCTTTGAGCCTTCACAACCCAATTTTAATAATCAAATTATATAATATATGATTTAGCATGTCTATATCTAAAAAATTATTTATCAAATAACCTATTTTTTCAACACAATCAAATAAACGTTTGTTTCACACATTTTCCTCACCTTAAAATTATGTTCTTATATTTTGGATGGCACTATCTATTAAATGCGGCAGGGGTTGGCTTTTATCTGCTCAAACTATGTCAATATTGCACCGGTTTAGCGGCAGAAGTATTTTTTTGCTGGACTTTCAGCAATTGCTTTGGCTAACTTTTTCTTGGCCTCAAAATTGGCCTGGCGGGCAATAACTATACGCTGAGCCTGGGGCGAACCGGCCCCGTGCATCGACTCGGTACGATAACCCACGGCTGCGGTACCCCTCCTTATTGAAATGCAGAGCCAGTGTCCATTTTATTGGATAATGGTTCTGCATTCCTTCACATCCCCATCTTGATCAAATCATAATTCGTATCCGTTATGCAGTATGTTTAGTCCATCACCTGTCCACCGTCAATGTCAGTGCATTCACCGGTAACATAGCTAGCTAAATCAGATGCCAGAAATAATATGACATTGGATACTTCTTCGAGTTTGCCTCTGCGACGAAGGCAAAGTCCTGCCAAATATTTTTCCAATTTTTCACCAATCATTTCTTTAGATATGGCCGTAGGGAAGTTACCGGGACAAACGGCATTGACGTTTATATCAAAGGGGCCGCCCTCTCTGGCAAGACATTTTGTGATACTAAGGACGCCGCCTTTTGATGCGGCATATGCGCAGGTGCCGAGTAAACCGCCGCCTTGCTTACCTGCAACAGAGGCCGTGTTGACAATTTTACCGTAGCGGAATTTCTTCATGTGCGGTAAGATGATGCGACAAGTATTGTAGATACCTTTTAGATTGACGTCTATAACGCTATCCCATTCTTCTTCCGATAATTCCTCAAGCGGTTTTTTACTGGGAATACCGGCGTTGTTGATAAGAATATGAATCTGTCCATAATCATCGATAATCTTGTTCAACACTTCTTCTGCTTCCGCTGTTTTGCCGATGTCCATCTTGTATGCTTTGATGGGGTATTCCGGGAATTCGGCAACTACTTCCTGCAGCCCTTCAATATTTCTGTCAATAATAATCACGTTGGCACCGCGTTTTGCAGCATCAATGGCCGTTTGGCGGCCGAATCCCGCTGCTCCGCCGGTAACAATTAAGTTTTTTCCGTCAAATCTCATTCCTTTCACTCCTTTAACATCGTTTTTTCAGACTAAATTGTTTGGCCACGAGAGGAAATTATTCAGGGATTCCGGCAATTTTCTTAGCCAGTTCCTTCTTGGTACCCAGATTGGCCTGGCGGGAAATAACTATACGCTGAGCCTGGGGCGAACCGGCCCCGTGCATCGACTCGGTACGATAACCCACGGCTGCGGTGCCGAGAGTAATGTTTTCGATGAGACGCAAGATGCGCAGGCGGTGTTCCGTGGGTATCCCGGAAACACCCTGGAGGTATTTTCCCACATAATGGCCGATTTCCGGGCTTCTCAGGTCCTTTTCCGAATCGGCCTCTCCCATGGCTATTGTCGGCATGATCAGGATCTCATGAGAGTTGAGGGCTCCCGTCTGGTGGACCTTGGCGCCCCTGACAACGATGCCGTCCGGCCGCTCTTCAACAATTCGAAGAAAAAGATCGGGATCCTTTTGTTGTGATGGAGAAAGGCTCCGGTCGCCCTTGGGATCAGTCATGGCGCCATCAACAGTCAGGTCGTTATCCTGCATATATTCAAGCCACTTGCGAAAACGCTTGTGGTAATCCTTACCTTTTTGCTGATCTATTTCATAGGTCACGCTGTCTACCGCATTGACGGCGTCCATCCCAACACAGCGTTGGAAGCAGGCTGCCGTTTTCTGTCCTAGGAGCCTCTGCATCTTCACCTTTTTGATCAGGTCGTCGGTGTTCTGGTGGAGATGGCAGAAACGGTTGACCTTTTTGCCGGTTAACCCGGACACGGCTGTCATGGTATCCTCGTATTGCGGATCCTGCGCCAGTTCGTAGGTCATAGCCACAGAATTCATCGAAGGACGTACGATCGGGTTGTCGACGATGTTTTCTACCCTTTCGCCGAACATATAGAGCTTGAAATTCATTTTCCTCAAAGATTCTATATACTGTTCCTTGGTTTTCATGGCAGGAATATCCCCTCAGGATCGATCTCATTGTAAAGTAAGTCCAACTGCTCGTACGTTGGAGGCGGGGTCTCTCCCAAACAACGCGAAACATCAAGATCAAAACCGACATTATTTTTGACATCTTCAATCGTCCGCCCCGGATGAACGGTATCCAGATACATTATTCCTGTTTCCTCATCGAA
Organism: Peptococcaceae bacterium UBA6129; assembly: GCA_002422465.1. Lineage (GTDB taxonomy): Bacteria > Bacillota > Peptococcia > DRI-13 > UBA6129 > UBA6129. The sequence goes on from DIVP01000073.1 coordinate 45,240, forward strand.
GCGGAAAACAGCCATATCTGTAATTACCGCTGATGGTCCTCCTCCGAACCTTTTTCCGTAGACTTCTCTGCGGCTCTTCCACTCCATTTTACCATCTTTATCCCACCATTTGACTCGCCAACCGGGACTTGTCGCGTAACTCACCTGTTCGCTGAATCTTCTCTTTTGCTGCACCATAATATAAACCGTGCGCTTGGCTAAAGCATTTATATCCGGGTTGCCGCCCGCACCCGGAAATCTAGCAGTAGGATGCTTATAGTCGCCCATAGCAGTACAATTCACATTGCCATATTTATCAATTTCTGCTCCACCGAGGAATCCTAAATCGACCCACCCACTCTGCAGCATGCCAAAGACGTCGGCCATTCCGGAGATGACTGCAGCCTTATGTCCACAACGCGGACCTCCTACTGACGAGGGAAGCGATATAGGCATACTATCTGTCGTTCCCGCCTCATAGACGAGGTGGGCATTAGGAGCATGCATTCTCATAGCAGCCATAATCCCTACCATCGGTAACCCGGTCCCGGCAAAAGCTATTTCTTTATCCCTAACTTCCCGAGCTGCAGCTATCACCATCAGTGCTCCCAGTTTGTAATCCCCTGGTTTTGCATAATTAGGATTACTCATTTATCTCACCCCCCGTTTTACTCTTGTACTCCATTTAAGTGAACTGTTCGCGCGCAGATTCATAAGCTTTGAAGCACCAACTTTATCGAGATACTCGTCATGACTCTTAATATCATAAATCCACTCTTGGGCGAATTTGTCAAAATCCTCCTGTGTCCGGCTGCCATTGTCATTATAGTTGGAAAGGAAAGCACCATCCGCATCATAGCAACCGTAAACACCTCCGGGATGTCCGCCGAACGGACACTCTACGATAGCGTCCACTCTAAAACCCGCTAATACGTTAGCAGCAGGATCTTGTCTGAGTACCTCTTCAGGAACAATCTCCTCTGCCATAACAATTACTTTGCCGGCTGCCTTCATAGCCTCTATATCAGCGAAACGCTGCCCATCTATACGAACAGTTCCTCGGTCGCCTACCTGCTGCACATGGGCTATACACACATCTGCCCGTGCAGCCGGGACAAGCACTACGTTCCCATCCCCATAAAAGCTGTCGGTCACAATTTTAAACTTCTCCCGTGGTATCCGGGGATTACTGCCATCTCTAAGACCAGCCTGACCTAACATGTCATATTCAGGATTGAGCAGATCCGTTCCAAGACAGGAGAAAGATGGAAGGAACGGTACTCCCATAGCAGCAGCCTCAAGGCGGAGCACCCCATGGTAATGACCATAGTCTTCACAAATGATTGTGCCTGCCATTACCGCACGCGCAAAATTGTTTCCGATTTTACCAAAGAGCTCGTGGCCTACATAGTTTGATTCATATATTTTTACACAACCGGCGCCGATGAGAATATCGCAATCGACGCCCGGATTTGCCCCTAGCAGTTGCAAATCACGTTTCTGCTGCCGCACCATTTCGTATACTATCGCCATCGGTTTCCGCCATAAGACAAATCCTGCAACGATTACGGCATCGCCATTTTTGATTTCGGCTGCGGCCTCCTGAATTGATATTTGTTTCTTTGACTTCATTTTCTTACCCCCTCGGTATAATTTTTATCAATATTGAATCAATGATTTAAATACAGAAGCCCCCATCTACACGCAATACCTCACCGGTAATATATTTAGCATCGTCGGAAGCTAGATAAACTACAGCGCGAGCTATATCGGAAGCATCTCCGAGTTTTCCCATCGGGATTGAAGGCATAACCTCTCGTTGAAGATACTCCTGGGGCATTACAGCCATCAGACCTGCATCAATATACCCTGGAGCGACGCAATTGACCGTGATTCCCCGGGTAGCCACTTCTCTGGCTACCGATTTGGACAAGCCAATTACCGCAGCTTTTGTTGCTGCGTATGCAGCAGTACCTCTGGCCCCTGTAATTCCAACAACAGAAGACATGTTTATTATTCTGCCATATCTTTTTTCTCTCATATAAGGAAGTACTGCCTTGATGCAGAAGAAAACACCATTAAGGTTGACTCCGATAACCTTTTCCCAATCTTCCTTTGGAAAATCCCAGGCGACATGGTTTATAGAAATACCGGCATTATTAACTAAAATATCTATCTTTCCATAATGTTCAATGATTTCTTTTACTATAGCCTGAACATCTTCTTCTCTTGATACGTCCCCGGTGACAGCGATATGGTCACCGCCATATTTGTTTTTCAATTCCCGGATCAGGTTTTGGGCTTTTTGGGTACAATCAGGTGTATTCCGGTCATTAACAACAATATCAGCGCCTTCAGCGGCCAGTGCGTCAACCTGTGCCTGCCCTAATCCCCCCACTGCTCCAGTAACGAACGTAACTTTTCCGGATAGTCTCTTCATTTCAAAACCTCTCTATATAAAACTAAACAATGGTCTGGCGGCCGCAGCAGAATATTTGTCGCCGGGAAACATCTTGGATCCGGCTTTGACCCTTTTCCCAATTATCTCCATAGTGACTTTCTGGGGATCAAGGTCAATTAAGTTGCCCATGATCCATGGCCCCTCATCAAGTTTTACCAGAACAATAGTTAAAGGATGTTCATTCTGACGGCCCTCCGCTCCAACATAAGAAACGCTAAAGGTAACAATCTTCCCCATGCCGCTCAATTCATGGATCTCATGATTAGTGCCGGCACACTCACTGCACGCCATCGTCGGCGGACAAGTAACTGTCCCGCAGTCATTACATTTCAAACCCAATAGTTTACCTTTTTTTAAATTCTTATTGTACACTTCAAAAGGCAGTTTATATTCCATTTACGTTCCCTCCCCTCTCTATTCTGCCGATAAGATTATATTAACCACTATGCCGTCTGCGCCCATAGTGTCCGTAAGTCCATATTTAGCCCCTTCAACCTGTCTTCCCAGGTCAACCAAATTGCCCGTCAATTGCTGTGTAAGCTCGCAAACCTGCGCAACTCCGGTTGCCCCAATGGGATGTCCCTTTGACTTTAATCCGCCGGAAAGGTTAATCGGTATTTTGCCCCCAAGTCTGGTATCGCCCCTCTCCCATGCCTCACCTGCGGTTCCATATTCAAAAAATCCAAGACCTTCAGATGCGATTATAGCTGCAATACTGAAACAATCATGCAGCTCACAAACATCAATATCTTGGGGAGTTAAACCGGCCATTTTATACGCCTGCTGCACCGATAACTCGCGTGCCCTGATTCGCGGGTAATGCTTTGACTGTGAACTGATTTTCCCCGAGGAGGACTGACCGACTCCAGCAATATAAACGGGCTTTTTGACGAGTTTTTTTGCTATTTCCTCTGAAGCCAATACTATTGCTGCGCTGCCATCTGTAAAAGGACAACAGTCATGTAACTGAATAGGTGAAGATATCATAGGGCTTTTCAAGACATCCTCTTTGGTCAGGGCTTGGTGTATCTGGGCATTTGGGTTTTGCAGCCCATACTCATGGGATTGCACGGAAACCCCCGCCATCAGTTCCTTTAATCTCTCCAGTGGTACACCATAAGTAGTAGAATAAAGATACGTTAACATCCCGAAAGATGCCGGGTAGTTAAATCCTGCAGGAAACTCGTAGCGGCTGTCCGCGAACGTGCAAAACGCTCTTGTAGCAAGAGGAACTCCTATGGCCGTAGCCCGCTCGACTCCCCCGACCAGAACAATATCATAAAAACCTGAGGCTACCCACATATATGCGTCCCGTACCGCCATACTTCCGGAGGCACAAGCACCTTCGTAGCGCGTTGCGGGAACATTAAAACAGCCGATGTCATCCGCCACGTAAGAAGAAACGCTACTCTGTCCTTCTTCAAAGTCTCCTAAACCATTGCCGGCAAAAATAGCCTGAATATCTTTCGGTTTTAAGCTTGCGTCCATAATAGCATCCATCGCTACCTCGGATAACATCTCCACCGAGGTTTTCGGTGAATTGTACATAAATTTGGAGTGTCCTGTACCTATGACAGCAACCCTTCTCATCTTATCCCTCCTATAAACCTTTTCTCTTGTTATTCATCTTTGATTATTACCTTGCTACTTACAACAACAGTCTCTCAGCACTCCTTCCTGCATAAGCACACTCTCTGTCCAAAATCTTTCTGTTAATTATGTTAGCAATTCTCATGCCAAACCTTTCATAAAATATAATACTGAATAAACTCTAGGCTTCCCAACGTTTTGCCTCATCCCGGTCTCATAATATTACATAGCTAGTGCGAAGCCGCACCGCACATTCAGTGCAGCTTCGCACTATTGAAGAACTGATGTCCGTATCTAAAACAAAAAGATGCGGGCTGCACTATATCATCATAGGCCAACCCGCATAATACTCTATTCTTTACTTTTTCGTATTTACTTCTCCACAAGTTCTGTTTCCACATTAAGGATACTTGCAGGATTTAAGAAAGCAATTTTAGAGCCTCCCGCACCCGGTAGAGGTGTTTTGTCTCTCAGTTCAAATGTTTTGCCGACTTTTTCCAATGCTTCATTTATATTTGAAACCTTATAGGCAATATGATGCAGTCCTTCTCCATGTTTATTAAGAAAATCCTGGAGCATACCTGGCCCTGTTGGTTCTAAGAGTTCAATTAAGACTTCGCCGCATGGCAGCATGGCAAGCTTTGTTTGAAATTCTTCCGACTCTTCTATCGATTCCACTTTGAGTCCTAAGCCTTCAGAATATAACTTCATACCTTTCTTTAAATCTCTGACTACTATTCCAATATGATCTATTTTTTCAATCATACTAACCCTCCTTAAATTCTGTAATTTTGGCATTCCTAATTTAATAAATTTGGTAAGAACGTGATTACTGAAGGGAAGAAGGTCAGGAACAAAAGTACTGCTATCGAAACAAAAAGGTACAGCCATAAGTGATTATTAACGACATTATCAATTTTGGTGTTTTGGAGTCCTGCCGCAACGAATAAATTCACACCCAAGGGCGGAGTCAATGTTCCGATGGCCAGGTTTAAAACCATAATTAAACCGAAAGCGACAACATCAATATGCATTTGGTTTACTATCGGCATAAATATCGGCGCTAGAATTAATATAGCGGCATTCGTCTCCATAAACGTGCCAACAAGCAATAATAGCGCATTGACCAGAAGCATAAATATGATTGGGCTTGATGTTAACGAAGTAATATAGGCCGCCACTTGCATAGGAATCATTTCTCTGGTAATTACAAAACCAAAAGATGCCGCCGTAGCAACTATAAACATAATCATGGCAGCTGATGAAGCTGAACCCTTTAATATTTCATATAACACTTTCAGATTCAATTCCTTGTAGACAAAAAAGCCAACAATTAATCCATATGTACAGGCTACTGCAGCAGCTTCGGTAGGAGTAAATATGCCTCCATATATTCCGCCCAGTATTATTATTGGCATAAATAATGCCCAGATAGCCTCTTTGAAAGCCTTTAAAAAGTTGCCCATGGAAAATTTTCTGGTTATGGGAATATTCTTTTTACCATAAAAATAAGCCGGAATTGACATGGCCGTGCAAGCAAAAATACCCGGGATGAATCCTCCCATAAACAGGTCTCCAACTGAAGCGCCGGTAGCCAATCCAAAGGTAACCATCGGTATACTTGGTGGTATGATAACCCCAAGATAGCCAGCACTGGCTACTGTGGCCAATGCGAATTTCAAGCTGTACCCTTCACGCATCATAGCCGGGACCATGATAGAGCCAATGGCTGCGACAGTAGCTGTAGATGACCCGGAGATTGCTCCGAAAAAAGCTGAGGCTACCATAGTAACGATAGCTAACCCGCCAGGTAATCCACCAACTATCGACATGGCCAAATCTACTAATCTTTTGGAGACCCCACCTTTTTCTAATACCCCGCCTGCGATCATAAAAAATGGGATAGCCATAAACGGGAAGGAATCGGTCGCTGTAAAAAATCTTTGTACCACTACCAAAAGCGGAAGGTCTGTAAAGGCTATTAACGGAACAGCCGCAGCAAGAGCTAACGATAAGGCAATCGGGACATTAATAATTACTAATCCAAAAAAAACGCCAAAAAGCGTTAGAGCCATCATAGGTTGCTTCCCTCCTCACTCTTGCTGATATACTGAGCCCACATTCTTTGTGCTTGCCTGAAAGCGCTTAAAATAAGACCAATTGGCACTGCAGCATAGGCCAAATACATGGGAATACCCATCGCCGGAGCGGTCTGTCCGTTTGCTTTAATTTTAGCTACAAGGATAATGGCCAAATAGGCAAATAAGATGTACGCAGCAAGTTGGATAAGCTGACTGACAAAGATGATTCCTGCTCTGATTTTAGGTGGAAAGGGATTTATGAAAGCTTCTACTCCTAAGTGTATTTTTTTACGTACGCCTATACACACTCCTATAAATACACCCCAAACCATAAGATAACGCGCTGCTTCTTCCCCCCAAGGTAACGGACTTTGTATAACATAGCGAAACAGCACGGCTAGATTTACAATAATTAACATGGCAATAAAACATACTACAGTAAAATTATCTTCAATTTTATTTAGAACTGCATTAAATTGTTTCATCCCGCCATCACCCCATTTTTCTTGTAATTTAATTCGGGGATTCTTTCTATAGGAATTGGAATGTGGATGGTTAAGCATCCACATTCCAATTCCTCAAACTGGTTTTATTTATTTTTTTACTTGTTCGCTGCCTGGATCTTATCTATGAACTCCTGAGGTATTTTACTTGGTATATATTCAGCATAAACAGGCTGTAAAGCTTTCTGCCATTCTGCTTGGTCAACTTCAATTATTTGAACACCTGCAGCTTTAATCTTAGCCATGTATTCAGAATCAACTTTAGCTGATAATTCTCTTTCATAATCCCGGGCCTCCGCCGCAGCCTCTCTGATTATAGCTTTTAAATCGTCAGGCAGAGCATCATAAGTCTTTTTGCTCATTAAGAGCGGAGCAGGTATATAGACATGATGAGTAACTGTTAAATACTTCTGATTGGCATCTTGCAGTTTGGAAGTCCAAAACGAAGTCGGTGTAAGAGTACATCCATCGATAGCACTTTGCTGCAAAGCAGTGAAAACCTCTCCCCAAGCCATCGGAATCGGGTTTGCTCCCAAGGCTTTAAATGTAGACATATGAATAGCGTTCTCCATGGTTCTGATTTTTAGCCCATTCATATCTGAGGGCTTCTTCACAGCTTTTTTACTGTTGTTGATATTAAAATATCCGTTTTCCCAGAAAGCCAGGCCTACCAGATTGTTCGCTTCAATCTGTTTCAGAGAGGCTTGCCCGATTTCTCCGTCTAATACCTTTAAGGCTGTTGTTCTGTCTTTAAAAAGGAAGGGCAGGTCAAAGGCCAGAAAATCTTTAACAAATCCAGCCAACGGGGCTGTAGAAACAAGGCTGACATCAATGGTTCCCATCTGCATTCCTTCAATTAGATCTCTTTCATTTCCTATTTGCGAGCTGGGGAATACATCCATTTTTAAACGTCCGTTGGATTTTTGGGCCATTATTTCAGCCATTTTTACCAAGCCCAGATGATAGGGATGGTCTGATGCCAATACATGACCGGCTTTTAAGGTATATACCTTATCGGCAGGTTTTTGGGTAGTTGCTGCTTTGTCACCGCCGCAAGCGGTTACTAAACACATTATTAATAATAGACTTAGAATCACGAAATACTTTTTATTAAACCTCACAATATCCACTCCTTATACTTACTTTTGATCTCATGCTATACCCCATTCATAGTTGGAAATACTTCTACATGAGCATCATCATATAGCGCCCTGACCACCTCCTTTTCGTCGGCACTATGACCGTCAATAATTAAAAGCCCCACTTTCTCCCAAGGTATTTGAAGTCGTTGAATAAGTTCTTTGAGGGTTTGTCCCTCTTCGCAAGTGGTTTGGAACCATTCTTCCTTCCAATTTTTATGTATATAAAGATTAAGCATCGAATATGGAGTGCCCCACGATATTTGTACTAGTTTTGATGATCTATTTACCCCTTGAGTTTATCGCTTTTATTCTCCTATTGTTTATATAGCAATTCTCATGCCAAACCCTTTAATGCAATAAAAAGCTGAGTTATCTTAATGGTTCTCCGCGTTTTCCCTCATCCTGAACTCAAAACATTAACATAAATTTGTGCATATTCGCACTACTATTTCGATGCGGCTTTGCACAATACACGCAAATGATATCTCCATATAAAAACAAAACCATAGGGCGCTATAAACGCTCCCTATGGTCAAGGATTTAACCAATCATCTCATACATTCCGTTATTCCTGCTTATTATCATCACTGTCTTGGTATTGTATTCCAAATTTGCGTAGCTTTCGCAAGATCGTTGTCCGATGTGTCCCTAAAGCTTTTGCAGTTTGTTCTATTTTGAAGTTGTTTTGTTGGAAGGATTTTTCTAACAATTGCTTCTCAAATTGATCAACCGCATACTGTAATCCGTTTTGTAGAGAAATACGCTCCGATGCAATTGGAATTTTTACTATAATCTCATTTAACACCTGTTCTTTAGTTATTATTTTTTGAGAGTATAATGCCACTAAACGTTCAATAATATTTTGTAGTTCCCTGACATTGCCAGGCCACGAATACTCAGTTAAAACCTGTAATGCATCTGGAGCAAACTGTTTTGTCACCTTATATTGATTGCACAGGTCCATTAAAAATTGAACCGCAAATACGTAGATGTCCTCCTTTCTCTCCCGCAAAGGGGGAATATGGATTGGTACAACATTTAACCGGTAAAACAGGTCTTCCCTAAATTGACCTGCCCGTATCAAAGTGGGCAAATCACGGTTAGTAGCAGCTAAGAAACGAACATCCACTTGATCTGCACTCACACTGCCAACCGGCATTGCCTCCTTATTCTGCAAAAGCCTGAGTAACTTAACTTGAGTGTTTAAGGGTATTTCACTAATTTCATCCAGGAAAAGCGTCCCTCCATTTGCAGCATGAACCAGTCCCTGTTTTCCGGTTTTTAGCGCCCCGGTAAAAGCTCCTCCGCGATATCCAAAGACCTCCGATTCAAACAATTCTTCCGGAATGGCAGTTATGTTCACTTTGATAAAAGGTTTGTTTTTACGTAAACTTAGTTGATGTATTACCCGCGCAACTACTTCTTTCCCAACCCCAGATTCTCCTGATATAAGCACTGTTGAGTCCATGAGTGCAGCCCTACCTGCCCGCAATAATACCTGCTGCATCACTTTACTTTTAAATATAACATCGTTAAACAACTGTACTGAGTTTTGATTACTTCCCTGCTCTTCAATATATGTTAGCTTAGACCGTTTACATGGATATACCACACTTACAATTTGGATAATATCACCACTGTAATTAAAAATCGGACTAGCCGTTACATTAACCCTCATGCCTGTTCTAAGTATTTTTTGTTCAATACTGATAGGGATTTTTCGTTTAAGAACCATCAATGCTGCAGAATGATCAATCAGGCCGTTTTCTTCCAGTCTTCTTGCATGGTTACCGCATATTTCACGTTCCTCAATATTGGTAATCATTTCATAAGATTGATTTATTCCTAGTACACAAGCCGAACCGCCATCAGTGATGCAAATACCGACATCATCAATCTTATTTTCTCCGTAATTTATAATAACCATTGTTAAAATCCTCCGCTTTTTAATGATGCTCTTAATAAAAATACAGTGTTTACCCAAAGACTTCAATGACAATAAGTAAATATTGGACTTGTTGACAAAAACAAAGATTTTTATGGATTTATACAATAACAAATCGAAAATACCCATCTCTACTTCTTATAAACGAGAGCATATAGGTTGGATTACCTGTTTCTAGGGATTTAACTATGCGTTTTAGTTTATCCCTCTTAGTATTTTCAAAATGCTCAAATAATTGATGCGGCATTGCCAATGTCTCATAAATTTTAACTTGATAATCACTGTACTTCTGTCTTGCTTGTAAAAATACTGGTACATCTCTCTAGATTCAATTTGATTTTAATACCATGATAAACCCTTTGACGAAAAATATCAAATATGTCGAATAAGGTGTATCTTAATAGCAAAACCCTTTTTGCATTTTTTATTAAATACCAAAATAATATCGTCCTTATCGTCTAGCCGTCCTATCCCTTGGTACACAAAATATACAAGGCGGACGATAATTTTATGGCGTCCAAATATACCTATTGCAGTAATATCTATGAATGCCGTAATAACAAAAAAGCCACGGAAGCTACAAACCTCCGTGGTTCCTGTTTTTTCTTGGGAAGTTAGGTAATAAAAGATGATTTCAAGTACTGTGCATTATGCTTATTAGGTTCGCCTTTGAGGGCAAAGGTAAACGGCGAAGCGGCAAGTATATTCAAATGACTTTAGCAATCATTTGAATAAGATTATAATACTTTCCGTTTTCAGCTTCTCTCATCTTTATATCTTCCTCGATACCTTGCCAATAGCTGGTATGCCATTCATCCCACGATTGTTTACAGCAGAGCATTTCACGAATGTCAATCATTTCAATGCCTTTTTCTGTTTCCCATAAGTTTTTCCACCAATCAAGAGAATGAATAGTTCTTGCCACCTCATCATCCCAAAACGGCTTCATTTCATCGGGGACATTTTCCCCAAATTCATATTTTATGCCGGGAATAGCCACGGCGATATAGCCGCCCTTTTTCACAAAAGGAATGAGCGACGGGAGCATTTCCCCCGTATCACCAAAATGATGGTAAGCGTCCACGGTGAACAACAAGTCAAAATATTCGTTTGCGAAAGGCAGCCCCTTGGTCGCGTCTACGGAAATCGGAACGGCCTTATCATCAATCCCGATAGATTGAAAACGCTCATAGTTTTCAGTTGGCGAAATCCA
>DIVP01000039.1 GCA_002422465.1 Peptococcaceae bacterium UBA6129
GAACCCGAAAAGAGCTGAAAACGAACTTGCCGGATATGTGGTCTATAGCTTGACCGGAGCCCTGCCTGTTCTTCTCGTTCCTTTTATTACCGGCTATTATGGTTATTTTGCTCTTTACCCTGTGGCAACGGGGATTGTCTTTTATCGGAGGTATATAAACTTAAAGAAACAATACTGCCGCTGGCAAACAGAGCTGGTTAAAGACCTTCCCGATTTGATAGATAAACTACGCATAAGTTTTGCGAGCGGGCGAAATTATCTTCCGGCTTTTGTGCAAGCCCGCGAGTATTCGGGGCCCGGAATGCGCAATATGATTGACAAGCTGATCAATGACCTTCAGTGCATGAGACCGGCGCAAGCCCTGGATATCTTTGCAGACGCTTTTAAGATGCCGGTTGTAAAAAAGTTTGCCTCTGCCGTGAAGATAGCTGCCGAGTATGGTTATGAACCGGCAGAAAACTATTTTCAGATTATTGAAAGCGACATCATCGAAGTGAGGCGGGTAGCCATTGAGGAACTGACAAAATCAAAGCCGGAAAAGGTTTACGAACTTTACCTGCTTTTAGTTTCCCTGGCTGTCGGGGCGCTTATGCTCAAAGCCTGGGAGATATTCGCGCAGGTAAATGAGATTATCTGATAGTTAGAATAAAAAAAGGGGAGAGATGAAAGTGTTAAAAATAAAACTGGGCGTCAAAACAATTTTTGAGTATATCCAAATCAAGCTGGCGCGTCTTTATCGCAATGAAAAGGGGGAGCTTGTCGGGAGTATCGGCTGGATGGCTATTCTGGCCACGGTTCTTGTTCTCGTACATGGTCTAATAACAGGTTGGCTGCCGGGGTTTGTAGGTCGGATTTTTAGCAGAATGGATTTACTTGTTTAATGGCAAACCGTGGGGAAGGAATTATTTCAGCGCTATACACGATGCTCCTGTTGACGATTATTTTTTTTATAGGGATTGATATCGCAGGATATACTGCGACTGCCTGGAAGCTTAGGAATGCCTGCAGCGAGACTCTAAATCTCATGAAAATTGAAAACGGTTACGATGGTAGCACGGAGCTAGCTTTTATGAGATTTGCCGACGTTCAGGGATTACAAACAGAAAGAATTAATGTTTCGGGTACGCCGAAAACAGTTCAGAGGGGGGATACTGTTGAAATAACCGCAGGCATTCCTTATGAAGTCAGGTCGATTAGACCCTTTAACCAGAGCCTGAAGCTTGATATAAGTATCAAGATGTCCGGTCTGGCGCAAGAATTTGTTCGGTAGGTGATAATGATGCGTGTACCGGTCTGGATGATCTTAGGGCTTTTAACAGCAATAATTATTATGGATATAACAACGGTGTGGATGGTCAGAAGCAAAATCATCACTGCAGTTGATATAGCTCTTGACGCAGCCATGGTTGGAGGATTAATAGAATATGACGCAAAAGAGGGCACAGGCATTATAAATGAGGAACTGGGTGAACAACTGGCCGGCAGTTATTTTAGAGAAAACCTTAAGCTTGACAATAGGCTTGAAAACAGGTTTTTGAAAAACACAAATCTTGAAATAGAATTTGCCCAGGATCGCAGCAAGCCCAGCGCTGTTATTCGGGTAAAGACAGTCATACAGGCAATGTCGCCCAAAGTTTTAGGCTTAGACGGCGTACCTGTTACTATCAAAAAAAACCAGTACTATGTCAGTACATATAAATAAGGAGGAGCAGAAGAATTGCGAAAAATAATAAGGCGGAGATGGATAAAAACCATGCTCGTGGGCGGAGTTTTCATCTGCATATTCTTTAGCACATTTTCGCTTAACCGTATGTACATCAAAAAAAATACGGACATGGTAACCGTTGTCGTGGCTGCAAAAAAAATCAATGCATTTTCAGCGGTAAATCCAGATCAGGTTACATTAGAAAAAAGGCCGAAGTCAGTAGTTCCAAACGAAGCGTTGTTTGAAACGGCCCCCCTATTTCTCGGCAAAAGATATTATGCCTCGGAGCTGGGTTTTGGTCCAGGAGATATCCTGCGCCTGGACAGGCTTACAACAACGCAGAATAATTCCCCCGGAAACCTCATAGCTCTGGCGGAAGAGAACAAGATGCTCGTGGCGGTGAACAGCAATCTCGTAAAGAGCTGCGCGAACATGGTTGGCCCGGGCGCTGTAGTCAATGCAATCGTTATTGTAAAAGGTAAGAACTTGAATGATCCGGATAAAGTAATTGGGCCAGGCGAAGATGCCAGGCTTGCCGATTTGCTGGTCGTCGACAAAAAGAATGCAGACGCAGCTGAGCCTGCCCAAAAGGGCAGGGACGCTATTCCTGCAGTCGTGACCTTAATAATGGACAGAGATAATCTTGACACAGCCAAGGCTCTAGTCCAATATAATGAAACAGGAAGTGTGTATCTGCTGCCCGTAGGATTTAAGGGGGATGTATACCTAGCAACCCGTGCCGTTTTGTCTGAAGGAGAATCAAAATGAAACGTATGATATTAACGGTCATTCTTCTGTTGTGCCTGTATCCAGGCGCGGCCCAAGCATCCTCTGGTGAGCAGCATTGGGCTCAAAAGGAAATGGATGATCTGAGCGCTATCTATGGTATCGGTTTCGAGGGGTGTCTGGATAATCCGGCAGATCTTTCTCTGCAAGAAAGCTTATTAAAACTGGCCGGAATCCATTTGACGCCGGTGCAGGAACTAAAACGGTATAGTGTGATCAGTTCCCTTGTTGATGCCCTTCAGATTGAGGATGTCAATGAAGTGGAAGTCCGTTATATCTTAAGTGGTTTTGCTGATGCCTGTGACTACTGAATGAAAGCAAATCTGGTTCTGGTCAGAGCCAAGAAAGCAGGATTGATTGCAGGACGTCTTAATTACGGGGCCTTATTTATTGAGCCGAAAGCGCAGATAACAAACGGTGAGCTGACTGCTTTGATAATGAGATATTTACGACTTAAAGATTAGGAAAGGATAAGTTGAATTGAACTGCTTAAATACTAGTATAGCAATGAGAGCTAACGGTATAATATGGTATAATCATTGAAGAGAGTGCAAGCCTGAAAGAACTGTAGCAATATGTGTAAGCACTTTCGCCTTAGAAAAATCTAAATATTATAGAATATGTTAGTAAAATAAACAGAATGGCGAGAGGCAGGATAGAAAAATAAGAGGCTGTATTTAAATGCCTCTCTTTAATGTGCTACTTTAGCTATTTCTGGGAGCCAGCCCCGGTCAAGCATAAGCTGCAACAGACGATAACCCCAGATGCCTCCAATTACACGTTAATTATTCTAGGGCTCTTATAAGATAAATGGGTTGCCTAATTAAATGGCGACGAGAACATGTGTATGCCGCAGCTAGGTCTGGGTTTAGTGGTGATACGGCAGATAGATGAAATATCATGATAGGATGAAGGAGAAATTTCGAGATGAAAAAGGTAATCGTTATTCTGTCCCTGTCTTTGTTAATGCTGGTACTGTTTAACGGCTTTGCATTAGCTCAGGGGCAAAGTATAAGGGTATTTGTAAACAATAACGAGGTTGCTTTTAGCGATCAAAAGCCGTTTATTAACGCTGACTCCCGAACAATGGTGCCTGCACGGTTTATATCTGAAAAACTGGGGGCGAAGGTAGACTGGATCGCCGCGATCCAGTCGGTGAAGGTCATAACCAATAAGGGAGAAACGATACAACTCCAAATCGGCGTGAAAATCGCCACGGTGGGGGTTGGTCAGGTCACTCTCGATACCGCTCCGGATATTGTCAACAACCGGACAATGGTACCCTTGCGCTTTGTCAGTGAATGCCTCGGGGCTAAGGTTGTTTGGGATGGGGAGAAGCGGATCATTTATATTACAAGCACTGAGTATAACGACGATATGGCCTTAGTGAACAGTGATTTATTGTTAAGGACACCGCCAGCGGGGACCTCCAGTGTAGATTTAATCGCTATAGTGTCATACAAGTATTCAACGCCAGTAGAACCTCAATTAATGGATTTGCAGGAACTGCTTGAGAAAAGATTAGGTACTGAGACTGCAACAGTCATGGAACATATCAGAACAAAGGTAGTCGGTGCACCTAAAATGGAGACTAGAGATTGGACTATCAATGGGAAACACGTGAGAGTCGGTGATGGACTAGTTTATGTTTCTATTATGATATGGATTTGAGAAGGGGGGACAAAGTATGAAGAAGGTGCTTTTAATAATGGCCTTCCTGGGTTCGCTCTTTTTAAGCTCGTTTGTCTATGGAGCTAGTCTCCCAGTTGAGCAAGCGGTGCAAATAGCTAATCAAGAGCTTGATTATCCTTTATACGACATTATTCAAGTAAACCAGACTGTGTGGGATAAATATAAAGTTCTAGTCTACGGACAACCCTATAATACGATAGCTGCAAATGGAGAGAAACGCTATTTGGGGATAACCCCTTTTGGTGATCCTATGCCGAACCCGGAGTTTCCTCCGGACGACCATGCCAGTACCGTGATTAATAACTGGGATTGGCAGCAAAGACCATGGTTGCCGCCATTCAGTATGGGGGAATTATACCCTTGGGATAACATATCCGACAACGAACCTTATCTCACAACTGCCCTAAGTACAAAGTACGGGGCTTTATTTAATTCTGACCAACCTCCGAACAATGCAGGCGCCTGGTATGAAATCACCAAAATCCTGCAACCCCGCACCAGCGTCACGCCCGGTCTCGGCCGCCTCTGGCACAACTGGAACAATGCCCCATGGTACATCACCGTCGTCATTCCCGCAGAGCTGCCCGAGGTCAGCGATATCGAAGCCGTCACTATTGCCAGGACAAGCCCTGTTCTGGCAAAGACCCATCAAACGACTCAGGCCGTCTTCAAAAATAACGGCAAAACTGCTGATTTCACCGCAGAATACTACGCCTGCGGGAAAAAGGTCGGCTCCGAGCAGTTGCACATCGAAGAAGAGGAATCACGGACACGATACTTTTCTTGGACAAGCCCTGCCACAGCAGGGACATATACCCTCAAAATACATGCCGTACCCCTCGAAGAGGAGCAGAACATTGA
The DNA here is from genome assembly GCA_002422465.1 of Peptococcaceae bacterium UBA6129. Lineage (GTDB taxonomy): Bacteria > Bacillota > Peptococcia > DRI-13 > UBA6129 > UBA6129. The sequence continues at coordinate 5,045 of DIVP01000039.1, forward strand.
GAACAACACCAAAACCGCGAGCGTCGTTGTCCAAGCTCCAAACTACGGCAAGCCGGACTGCCAATTCACGAGCAAACTAAACGGCAGCTGGGACGAGACCTATTCCTGGCAAGTCTTACATTCCGAGACCTGCACCGGCAAAGACGGCAAAGAATATGACTGCTCATGGAGTGAAACCGTCAGCGAAACAGTAGACTACAGTGAAAGCCTCAAAGCGGTGCTGACCGTCAATACCAAACAGGGGATAGCGACAGACCGGGACAGTCCGCGAGAATCCGACCGCGAGAGCCGCGGTTCCTGGGAGATCATCCCCTATGCCCAAGCCAACGGTCTGGACCCGAACGAAGTGACCCGGGCTGGTTACGGCTTTGAAGTCAAAGTAAAAACAACCTACCGCACCGACTGGGAGACCAAAATACCGGGTCCGGCCAGCCCTCATGGAGGTACATATCACGGTCCCTATAAAATAACAGCCCAGTTTTACGACACCTCCATGAAACAAGCTGACGAAGTAGAACTGGAGACAACGAGCGGCCAGCCCGGCGATACCGATATCACCTGGGAAATTCCAATGCGGCGCTATGAATTCAGCGATGGGACATACACCTGGGTCCGCAAGCATTATACCGATGTCCATAACAAGGATGGCTATTACGGAGTACG
>DIVP01000143.1 GCA_002422465.1 Peptococcaceae bacterium UBA6129
CAAGCACTTAATGATATCGCAAAAAAAATAAATATGCAATTTACAAACGTGGACTTTGAAACAATAATGAACGATGCTAGAGATTTTTATAGCATACTTGAGCAGGATGGTTTTATTGTATCTGGCGAAACTTTGCAGGAATGCGATGAAAAAGACTCGATGTTTTCGTATAAGATTTTGGTACCAACAATCGACAAAAATGATTGTTATCCGACTACTAAAGGTATTAAAAAAACCACACAGGAATTTTTAGATGAATACTTTAAAGACGAACCTCAGCTTACAAATTTACATATAGAAATTACAAGCAAGTGCAACGAAAGATGCGTACATTGTTATATCCCACATGAAAAAAAAGTAAATCAAATAGAAACTGATTTGTTTTATAATATTTTAGAACAATGTAAAGAAATGAAGTTATTGCATTTGACGCTAACTGGCGGCGAACCAATGCTGCATGAAAATTTTAGTGATTTTTTAAAAAAATGTAAAGAATATAATTTATCCGTCAATGTTCTTAGTAATTTAACTTTACTAAATGATGAAATTATTGAAGAAATGAAAACGAACCGCCTTTTAGGCGTTCATGTATCATTATACTCAATGGATTCAAAAATACATGATGCAATAACTCAAAAAAAAGGAAGTTTTGAAATAACTAAAAATGCAATTTTGAAACTGAAACAAAATAATGTGCCTCTGCAGATTAGCTGCACAATAATGAAACAAAATAAAGACTCTTATAAAGATGTTTTGAACTGGGCGAAAATACATAATATCCATGTCGAATGTGATTATGTCATAATAGCAAAATTTGACCATGCAACACAAAATCTGAGAAGTCGATTATCTGTTAATGATATCAAGGAAGTGATTAACGATAAAATTGTTAATGAACCGAAATATCTGGAACTAATGGAAAAGGAATCTGAGAAGAAAATTAATAGCACGCCAGATGATATTGTTTGTAGCGTTTGTCATTCATCCATTTGTATAGCAGACAACGGAAATGTATATCCATGTGCTGGTTGGCAGGATTATGTTGTTGGTAATGTAAACAAAACATCTCTCAAAGATATTTGGAATAATTCAAAAAATGTACAATATTTAAGAGACTTGCGCAAAAGAGATTTCCCCAAATGTATTCAATGTCTTGAAAAAAATTATTGTACTATGTGTATGGTTAGAAATGCTAATGAGCACCCTTTAGGAGACCCGTTAGCAGTTAATGAATTTTATTGTAATATCGCAAAGCTAAATAAAGAAATGGTGCAGAATAGAAACAAAATCTTATAAGTTTTCAGAGCAAGTGATAGAGCATTTAACTATATCAAGTTATTCAATTTAATAAGTAGCGTCCCAGCCCGCCGGTGGCGGGAGAGCTGGTCTGTGAACGCGCTACAGGTTAAGCAAACGTTAACGCATAGGAGATTGGATACGGGAATATTGATGGAATTGAGAAACTGATTAACGACCATGGTTCGGCAAATAGTTTTATCAGATCGCCATGCTGCCCACGTCGATGACATAATCGCGGACGCAGACCTTTATGCTAAAGACATCTGTTGAAATCCGCTGCAATGGACACGCCGCAAGAGGCGGCGCCTCTAAGCAGGGTGTAAGACGTAAAAGTGAGAATGCCCTATGCCAATGATGTATTTTATCGCCAGTACCCGTATTGATCGACATAATTCGGTTATGACACTGCAGGCACTCGAAGGCATGGCCGAACATTTTAACGGCCCAAGAAAACCCGCCATGCGTGTTCAACATGACCGAACCGTACCACCAATGGGCGCAACGGTTGCAGCCAAAATCCAACGGGCCGTCGATGGACACCACGAACTGTATGCGGAATGCGACATTTTTCCGGATCCGGTTGCTGTCACACTTCCCGATGGAACAGAAGCACTTGAACAACACAGCGAAAAGGAACGGTATGCATTCACGACTGCTACTATGGATATCCCAGACACAATTGCTGTTGCCGTTGACTACATGAACTTTCAATCACACGAAGCACTTCAGCAATTCTTTGCCGAACTTCATAACGAACTGGACGAGCCGTTTCTTGAAGAGCAATTCGGCCGCAAGGCACTCATCAGCGATCCGGAACTGCTAATTACCCTTGGCCTAAAAGCCGCAGCCCTTTGGCTGGCGGTTCGCGCTAGCGGAGGTCTTGCTGCCGCTGTCACAGACATAACCAAAGAAGAAACGAAAAAGCTGTACTACACCGTACGAAGCATGATTTTTCGGTACGCGTCATTTGCCAACCCGAAAAACCGTCCGATAACCTATGTGCTACGAGTTCCCGGTAAGCCTAACATTGAGTTCGTTGCACGCTCTACAGATGTAAATAAGGTTGTCACTGCATTCACAGACGGTTCATTTTCGTCAGTTTACGACCAAGTCGAAACTCTTCGCGATAAACTCGGACCTGAATTCATTCAGTTTATCCTCAACGAGGACGGTACGTGGCACTTTAACTACTTGCTGACCCATGATGGATCGACGATCGGCATCAAAGAAGCTTTTGACCGACGCGCCGTGTTGCTCAACGAAATAGCCCGAGTCGCAAAACATAAATCAGGCCAAAATGCTGCCTCAAATATGTCTAACCATACTACTGCACCTGCCCAAGAGAAGCACCGGGGTATTGATGGACAAGATTTATTGCGCGGCCAGTGAAAAAATATCAGCAATGATATAGACGAACCCGTGTGTTGAGCACGTAAAAGACTAAAGGAGAAGATATCATGCCTTGGAAAACAAGAAACAAACCTTCGAACATCCCTAAGCCACCTAAGCCTAAACGCCCGCCACAACCTTTGAAACCACCCAAGCCACCGAAACCACTTAGACCTCCAAAACCACCGGCTCCGCCCGGACAAGAATACTACTGGAAGGATTAACAAGAGGATCCGAAAAACCTAAACTGTCATCGCCTCAGCTCTAACGTGCACCAATGTGTTCGTCTGGCTGGCGGCGCCGGTGAGTACATAATAGGTATCTGCATGTCTTATGCTCTATTACAGACGACAATCATAAATTTTTCATCAATAAGGCAAGGTGTGACTTTAGTACGTGGAGGTAATTACAAGTCAACAGTTTTGATCATCGCGTCGGATTGTTGAATGGGGAGCGAAAGGTGCATTTTGGGGACGGGTGATCTTCCCCGATGGCCACGGGGATCCGCTCCTCCCTGCATACGTTAAACTGAGAAATATCCAAAGTATTGTGGATTTATAAAGTGAATAGTGATAGCTATGCTTACATATGAAGGGCAATTGAAAAAGTCCTATCCCGTATAATCATGCTGGAGGGAAATATGGATTGGCCAACAAAACCCCGTTTCTCAAAAGGAACGGGTTTTTTATTGCTGCTCAGGAGATTTTGTGGGATGTGATGACGCTCCGCATAAGATGGCGCGGCTTAGTTGTGGCGTTTAGTTCATTTGAGGGCACGCCTGATCCTCATGATGGACGACGGTGACTACTAACTGGAGGGATTCACCATGGCTCTGCAGTCGTATTCGGACATGATCGCCTCCTTGCGGAAAAAGAAACGTACCAAGCATCTCCTTCTCGGGAACGGCTTTAGCATGGCGTATGACTCGACGATCTTCTCATACAACGCGCTCAATTCCTTTATACGCAACCTGAACAATCAGGTACTATCGAAACTCTTCTCCGTAGTGAGCACCAAAAACTTTGAAGCTATCATGCAGCAACTTGAAACGTTACGAGACCTGGCAACAGCCTTCAAGGCGGATGTAGGATTTGTGGCGAGTATTGACCAGGCAATATCAGAGCTCAGGGCTGGTTTTCTCGAGGCCGTTAAGGAGTTGCACCCCGAGCACGTCTTCACTATCCCCGAGGAAAAGAGCGCGGCATGTGCAGTATTCCTACGGGAGTACGTCGATGGCGAAGGTGGCATCTTTACCACCAACTATGACATTCTGCTCTACTGGGTACTCATGCGCAACAGGTTTCCGAACGCTGGCGATGGGTTCGGGCGGGAGGCGGAGGATTACGAAGAATTTGTCCCGGCAGAGGACCTGACCTGGTCGAACCTGAGATGGGGAAAACACAAGGACGAGCAGAGCGTGTTCTATCTTCACGGCGCATTGCCGCTCTTCGATACAGGCGTCGAGATTGAGAAGGAGGAGTATACCGACGGCAGTTACCTTCTTGAAAACATCAAGAAGCGCATAGAGCGTAGAGAGTACCCTATCTTCGTAACAGCAGGAACCGCACGAGACAAACTGTCACACATAAAGCACAACAGCTACCTTTCATATTGCTACGAACGGCTTTCCTCCATCCAGGGTTCATTGGTAGTATTCGGCTTCAACTTCGGTGAGTATGACTATCACATCATAGATGCGATCAATATTGCGGCGAAGCACGGACGGAAGACCAGCGACAAGCTTCATAGCGTCTATGTAGGGATTTACTCCGATGACGCGCTCAGGCACATTGAGAGCATCGTTCCGCAGTTTCAGTGCAAAGTGAACCTGTTCGACTCTAAGACCGCACCCATCTGGGGTTGACACTGCATGAATTTAACATCTCGCGGACGCTGTTCCCATAGGTGCGTTCGTGGCTCGAGGGTAGGTCGGTTGCCGGGGTTCGTTTACGCATTGGTGATTCGGCTGGCAGCCGAATTCGGGATGAAGGCTGCAATCGGAGAGCCGATGATTTTCAGTTACTGAGGGGGCTCCGCTGCTTCCTGTAACTGTTAGGCTGAGATATTTCCAAAATATAATGGATTTCGAATGGGNNTCCCGTATAACCATGCCGGAGGGAATATGGATTGGCTGACCAATACCCCGTTTCTTAGAAAAGAGCGGGGTTTTTTATTGCGGAGCAGCACACTGGGGGGGTATAGCGATTCTGAGTTCTATGTACTGCTTACGGACGTTTAATAAGATAACATTATGAAAACTGATGCTATTTTATAGCAAAAGTAATAATAATATGAAAGGAGGTGAAATAAAATGGAATACCAAAAACCTGAAATCTTGGCACAAGGTACTGAACAGATGGCAGAATGCAGACCTAATAGTAAACCGAGTGGAAGACCTTGTAAGCCACCGGGGCCAAGCCGCTAATGGGCAATTCGATTTAGGGCGATGATGCTATTTGTATAGCATCGTCGCCCATTTTTTACGGAGATATTGCAATGTATTTCAAGCTAAAATCTAATGTTATATTTAGAAATTATGGGTCTTTTGGCTATATAACGGACAATAGAAATTTCGGATATAACAAAGCGGATAATAACGGAAATGACATTGGAGATAAAATTGTATCGCAGAGCGGGGCAGTATTTTTGTCAGTTTTAGGTCAAAAAGCACAAGCACTTAATGATATCGCAAAAAAAATAAATATGCAATTTACAAACGTGGACTTTGAAACAATAATGAACGATGCTAGAGATTTTTATAGCATACTTGAGCAGGATGGTTTTATTGTATCTGGCGAAACTTTGCAGGAATGCGATGAAAAAGACTCGATG
>DIVP01000016.1 GCA_002422465.1 Peptococcaceae bacterium UBA6129
GGTTGCTGAACCGTGTCCAAATCATTACAGTCAGGGATCAGGGCTCCAAAGATGAGCTCATGGCTATGGGTGTTGAAAAGGATATCCTTGTGACGGCCGACCCCGTGCTGGGCATAGCAAGCGCTGCTATCGACGCCGCACCCGGCCAACAGATTTTGCTGCGAAACGGCGTCATTGCCGGTTCCGCAAGGCGGCTCGGGGTTTTTATACGGGCGTGGCAGGACAACCTGTTTTTGGCGGAGTTGGCCGCAGCGTGTGATGTGCTGGCCGGTGAGGGCTGGACGATTATCTTTATACCGATGCACTTCCCACAAGACATAACGATAGCCAAACAGGCAGTCAGGCTCATGAACAATCCGGCTGTCTTATTAAAAGAGCTGTATACCCCCGCAGAAATGCTGTCTCTGACGAAGAATATGGATATCGTCATCGGCATGCGGCTGCATGCGTTGATTAACAGCGCCGTGGCAGGTGTGCCCTTTATCGGATTATCTTACGACCCCAAGGTTGAAAGTTTCCTCGAGAAGATAGGGCAGCAATCACTGACGCCGGTACACGACCTGAGTTCGCGCACCCTGCTCGAAACAGTAAAATGGACTGCTGAGAGAAAAGAAGATATTTTGCGCGAACTGATCCCCAGAAGGTCGGCTTTGTATGAAAAGGCCCGCCAGACCGCGGGAATAGCGCTCGCTATCCTCGACGGGCAGAGGCAAGGAGAAAAATATACGCATGAATAAAAGCATTGCTCAGGCTGCAGTAGTTATTATGATTATGAACCTGGCCAGCAGATTGCTGGGCTTTGGCCGCGAGACGGTCATAGCGGGGAAATTCGGGGCTACCTTTTTAACGGACGCCTACCTGGTAGCGTATACGCTGCCCTATTTTCTTCAGGCTGTTTTGGGCATGGCGCTCGTGACCTCGATTGTTCCGGTTGTAACCAAATATCTCGTACGCCACGAAGAGAGAGAAGCCTGGAAAATAGCCAGCATTACCCTGAACTGGACAGTCCTGTTTTTGGCCGCGTTTGCCGTGCTAGGGATGGCCGGAGCCAGGGTTCTCGTGAATGTCACGGCGCCGGGTTTTGACGCGGCTACAGCCGATCTTGCTACCACACTTACTGTGATTATGTTTCCGTCGGTTATTTTTGTCGGCGGCGGGATGCTCATAACAGGGATCTTAAACGCCAAAAAATCCTTTGCATTAGCAGCCTTTGCCCCAGGTTTTTCGAGCCTGATTATTATTGTCGCAGTCTTGTTTTTCGGACAGTTTGGCATTCATTACCTGGCCTGGGGAACGCTGCTGAGTATGGTCGGGGCGATGCTAGTGCAGCTGCCGGCCTTGCGTAGAATCGGGTTTCGTTACACGTGGGACTGGAACCTGCGGCATCCCGAAGTAGGCGGGATATTTGCGAACCTGCTGCCAATATTTCTCGGGACAGCAGTCAATCAGATCTATCTGGCCATCAACCGCTATTTTGCGTCAGGTCTGGCCGAAGGGAGCATCTCCGCTCTAAACTATGCCGGCAAGCTCATGAACCTGCCGATGGGTATCTTTGTTCTGGCTGTTTCGTCGGCCATTTTTCCGACCTTATCGGAACAGGCGGTTATCGGGGACAGGCCTGCTCTTGGTCAGACCTTGAGCCGGGGGCTGAAGCTAGTCCTCCTGGTCACCTTACCGGCAACAGCCGGATTAATGGCGCTTGCTGAGCCGATTGTCCGTCTGCTCTTTGAAAGAGGAGCTTTTGATGCCGCTGCCACCGACATGACTGCTCAGGCCCTGTTCTATTTCTGCATTGGGATGTCGGCGATGGCCGCCAATATGGTTATAACGCGCGCGTACTATGCGGTTCGCGATGTCAAAACGCCGCTTGTGCTGGGCTTTCTTTCGATAATTGTCAACATAATAGCGAGTATACTGTTTGTTCGATTTATGGGTCATAGCGGACTGGCGTTGGCCAATACGCTGGCCGCCATCTTCAGCGCAGTACTGATGTTCCTCTTGCTCAAGCGTCATCTGCCGCGTCTATATATGCTCGATTTACTGGGCTCAACCGGCAAAGCCTTTGTGGCGTCTATTCTTACGGCGCTGGTCGCGTATAGCTCCTTTCACTACCTGGCAGGCGCCGTCATTGATATGCACACCACAAAATCGCTGCTGGTCGGTGTGTTTATCGCGGTTATACTCGGGATGGCGGTTTATGGCGTGAGTATTCTGCTCTTGAGAGAAAAAGAGTCCATGCAATTATTAAAGGGTCTAACTGTAAGGCTGCAACGAAAGAGATAACACCGAACACGTTAAACTGAATAAGTTAAACTGTATAAGTGACGCTCAATAAGTATGCCAATTTGGTCAGGCAAACACTGCTGTCACTGGCATGTAAGATATTGGATAAAGGATTTTTCCCGGTCGTGTCGAATTTTGCTCAAGGAGGACAAATATGTCGGATAATCTGTTAGAAGGAATACTGAACATCCAGGAGATCCAGGAGATATTACCGCACCGCTACCCCTTTTTGCTCGTCGACCGAATCATTGAAAGACAAGGGGAGCAAAGGATTGTTGGGATTAAGAATGTAACAAACAATGAACCGTTTTTTCAGGGACATTTTCCCGGCAAACCCGTGATGCCCGGAGTTTTAATTGTCGAGGCGCTAGCCCAGGTGGGCGCTGTGCTTGTCCTGAATAAACCGGAGAATAAAGGGAAAATAGTCCTTTTTGCCGGAATCGACAACTGCCGCTTCAAGCGCCAGGTAGTACCGGGCGACCAGCTGAGGCTGGAGATAGAAGTGACGAGGCTCAAAGCCGCGGTAGGGAAATGCCAAGCCAGAGCGCTCGTTGCGGGAGAACTGGCCTGTGAGGCGGAATTGATGTTTATAATAGACAAAAAATGACAAGCATGCTATAATAATAATTTGAAATCTGCTAATAGAAAGAATATTTTTGGCCGTTTGTTTTAAGGAGGCGTATCACGTGGCAATGAAGACGTTGGGCCCCTTAGTGTTATCCTTTTTACTTGTGCTGGCAGGGACCCCGTTTGTAAGAAAATTAGCTATTAAATACCGGGTTATGGATAAGCCCGAGGAACGCAAAGTGCATCAGAGAATTATGCCCCGCCTTGGAGGGCTGGCTATATGCTTTGGCTTCTGGGTCGCAGTAGCGGCTACACAGACCCTGACCCGGGAGATACTTGGTTTGCTGGCCGGGGGATTATTGATTTGTCTCGTCGGGGTTTGGGATGATTTTCGCGGGGTATCCCCGCGCGTAAAACTGCTCTTTCAGGTTCTTGCGGCCTGTATTGTTATTGCTATGGGTGTGAGGGTCGATTTTATGACGAACCCGGTTGGCGGGGAGGTCTCGCTGTATTATCTCAGCTACCCGGTGACTGTTTTGTGGATTATTGGGATTACGAACGCCGTTAATCTAATCGACGGTCTCGACGGTTTGGCAGCCGGGGTTTCTGCGATTGCTGCGGTAACGTTAGGTATTGTTTCAATGCTCGAGGGGTTTGAACAGGCCGCGATGCTTGCCTTTATACTTGCGGCAGGGGCTTTTGGCTTTTTGAAACATAACTTTTATCCGGCGAAGATATTCATGGGCGATACCGGTTCGCTTTTTCTCGGTTTTAATCTTTCAGTCATAGCTATTCTTGGTTTGACGAAAAGTACGACGGTGGTATCTTTGTTTCTGCCGGTAGTTATTCTCGGCATACCGATAATTGATACGCTGCTCGCAATAGTACGTCGCTTTTTCAGCAATAAGCCGATTTTCAGCGCGGATAAAGAGCACCTGCACCATCGTCTCTTAGCAATGGGCTTGACTCATCAGCGTACTGTGCTGACCATCTACGGCGTGAGCGTCCTGTTGGGGCTATCGGCTGTTCTGATGGCTCTTGTGACGACAGCTCAGGGTATGCTCATTATGGTAGTTACAACACTAGGTGTGTTTATTGCAGCAGACAGGGTTGGTATCCTAAGAGATATAGCGATCAAACGCGCTGCGCGGGTTGATAAGGCGTCTCACCATACGGCCAAGTAAGAAATCATCTGAGTAAACTATTCTGTTTGTGAGGGGGAAGCATATGAAACTGAGAGCTATCATCATTGTCGGGGCTATACTATCTGTGGCTATCGGGTTTACCCTCGGCAAGACAGTAAATGCTGATGCTCCGGAGCCTGGTTCGAGTTCCGATCCGGTTGTATCGAAGAGTTACGTCGACAAAGCCCTGCAGGATAGAATTGACACACTGGAAAAATCCGTAGCTGAACTCTCGGTACAGGCTACAGCGCTGCAGACCACCATCAATGAGCTGCAGGTCAAGCTCAACAAAACCCCAACGACTACAACCGGTGGAACCGGTGGGACAAGCGCCGGCACATCAGGCACAAGTGGGACATCCGGTACTTCTGGGACTTCCGGGACAACAACCGGAACGAGCGGCTCGATGGTCGGGAAGACGATTTACATTAAAGCTGTAAACAGCTATGTCAACATGAGGAGCGCTCCGAGTACAGATTCGAGCGTCGTCAAAAAGGTGCTCAAAAATGAAGCGATGACTATCCTCGAAGTTAAGGATTCCTGGTACAGGGTAAAACTGGCCGACAATACCACCGGCTGGGTGGCCAATTGGGTAGTCGAAACCAGATAAATGAGTAAATAGAAAAGAAAAAGTTAAAAAATAAATCAAAAATAAAGGGACATCCAGAGGCAAAAGATTACCTGCGGATTGTCCCTTTTGTGGCACGTGGCAAAGATATCCACATAACAGGTTAGCTAAGCAGGACCGTTTTATAGCAAACCTCTTGAAATAGTACAGAAATATGATACAATTTTTCTAGGACCAAGCATATCGATGATTAAAAAACATTGATTAAATTATCAGTCAATAAAAATAAATTAAAAATAATAAGAAAAATATTTAGAAAAAATGGAGGTTTATCTATGAATGAATTTGTCGGAAGAGAGACCTTGGAAGCTTTTATTAGAATCACCCCATTGTTAAATAAATTGTTGGCGCAAGACGTCTTTGTAGCGGTGACCGATACGGAGCTTGTTCTTGCCTATCAACCTGGCGATACAATCGACATTGGGATCCGGGTGGGTGAAAAGTTCAGTGAGAATAGCATGTCGGCTTCAGTTATAAGAGGACGTAAGCAAGAGACTGCTACTATCGGCAAAGAGGTTTATGGCGTGGCTTATAAGACCGTTGCTCAGCCTATTTTTAATGAAGATAATGAGGTTATCGGTGCTGTTGCCATTGGAGCAAGTATTGAAAACCAGAATAAACTGAGCGAAATAATCGAACAGTTTAGTTCTTCGTTTGAGGAAGTAAACTCCAGTATACAGGAGATCGCCTCCGGAGCGGAGAATATGGCCAAAAGCGGTGACAAACTATCGCAGGCCGCTGTTGAAATAACAAAAGATGTTAAGGAGACGGATAACATTATCCAAATGATCCGGGCAATTGCAGATCAGACAAAAATGCTCGGATTGAATGCTGCAATTGAAGCGGCCAGAGCGGGTGAAAGCGGCCGGGGCTTCGCGGTGGTAGCCGATGAAATCCGTAATCTTTCAACGCAAAGCAATAATTCGGCTAAGGAGGTTAAAAGTATTCTGCTGGAGATAGCGGAATCCATCAATTCCATTAGTAACGAAATACAGGATGTCAGTGCGGTAAGTGAAGAACAATCTTCCGCGACCGAGGAGATTGCGGCAGCCATGCAACAGTTAGTGGCACAAATGGAATCATTGGGGGAATTCGTTAAGCTGGTCTAAATAGGGCTTGCTAGCCAAACTC
>DIVP01000048.1 GCA_002422465.1 Peptococcaceae bacterium UBA6129
CGGCAAATTTTTCGAGGATTTGGGGATGAAGCTGTTTGGAAAAGTAAGGGGAGGGCCAGCCAAGCTGTCGGTTTTTACCAGCGCTTTATTTGGCTCGATCAGCGGCAGTCCTGTGGCCAATGTTATGGTTACCGGAAGTTTTACGATCCCGCTGATGAAAAAGTATGGCTATGATCCTGAATTTGCCGGAGGAGTCGAAGCAGCCTCTTCCACCGGAGGGCAGATCATGCCGCCGATTATGGGCGCCGCAGCCTTTGTTATGGCTGAAGTATTGGGTATTTCGTACTGGGCGATTGTTAAAGCGGCGATCATTCCGGCAATCATGTATTTTGCCGCTATATTCTTTATGGTTGACTTCGAGGCCGGGAAAAAGGGACTAAAAATCAATTATGACCTTCAGACCGCTTCGTTTAAGAAATTGGTGGCTGAAGGATGGCACGTCGTTTGCGGTATGCTGTTTCTGGTTTATGTCATGGGAGTTATGGGCATGTCTCCGACTCGCGCCGCGACGTACGCTATTATTCTTTTAGCTGTATTAACAATGATTCAAAGACGGAACAAAATTAAACTCGTTGAAATCATCAAAAGCTTTGAGGATACTGCCAATAGTGTTATAGCTGTTGTCGGAGCGTGTGCGGCGGCCGGTATTATCATCGGCGTTGTCAACGTGACCGGCTTGGGAGTGAGATTCTCTGATATTTTGGTAACCCTGGCCGGGGGCAATATCTGGGTACTTCTTATTCTAACAATGTTTGCTTCCATAGTGCTGGGGATGGGCGTCCCGACAGTCGCCGCCTATATAATCCTGGCGGTCCTGGTGGCGCCGTCGATTTACTCTCTGGGCGTTCCTTTATTGGCTGCTCATATGTTTGTCTTCTATTTCGGAATTCTGGCGCCAGTCACGCCGCCTGTTGCGATGGGAGCTTACGCTGCGGCGGGGATANNGGGATATCAGGCGGCGATCCGATGAAGACGGGCTTTAGGGGCATGCAGTTGGCCCTGGCCGCGTTTATCGTTCCTTTCATGTTTGTCAGAAGTCCGGCGCTGATGCTAGATGGCAACATTACTACAATAATCTCGGTTCTAATAACGTCGATGATTGGTATATATGCTCTGGCGGCAGGCCTTGTCGGATACCTGGTCAATAGCAGAATTAATATGGTGCAAAGGGTCCTGCTGTTAATTGCCGCTTTACTGTTAATGGATCCTGGTTTCAATACCGATGTAATTGGGGTTATTATTTTTGTAGCTGTCTTCCTAATTGGAAAGTTTTTCCGTAAAAAAGTTCTTTCGCTAGAAAATTGAAGAACGGAGGTGTGTCAGGGGTTCCAAGTATTTCACAAAAAAAAGGGAGGTATTATAATGTTTAAAAGAAAGATGGGTATCAAATTACTGGTTCTCTTACTGGTACTAAGTTTCACTGTGGTTGGTTGCGGAAGCACCGGAACAGACAAGCCGGCAACTCCGCCTCCTGCGGCTGAAAAAGTCAAGCTTCGCTGGGGAACAACAGGGGTTGGTACAGCTCTGAACACATATGGCGCTGCCATAGCCAGTGTTGTTAACAAGTACAGCACTAAAGTTCAGATCGAAGTATATCCTGGAGCCGGCAACAACATTCTTGTTCAGGATCTTGTCGGAGCAAAATCACAGGTCATCAGCGGCAGTTCGCAGACCAGTTATGATGCCTATAACGGAACCGGCTTGTTCCAGGGAACAAAATTTGAGCAATTGAGGGTTCTCTTCCCGCTGATGTATGGCTATACTCATCTAATCGTTCCGGAAAATTCCAAAATAAAAACACCAGCGGATTTAAAAGGCAAGAAGGTTGCTTTGACAACCAAAGGCAGTTCCAGTTATGAGCAGGGCGTACTGGTCTTAAAAGGTTATGGAATGACGGAAAGTGATATTAAACCTGTTTACCTGAGCTGGACCGAACAGGTTGAAGCCTTAAAAGATGGAGATGTCGATGCCGTTATTTTCGGAACGGCCATGGGCAGTCCTGTAATTGTTGATGCCATGACCAGCAAGGCTATGCGTTTTGTCCCAGTTTCCGATGAAGCCTGGGCTAAAATGGAAGCCCTAATTCCCAAAGGGTACTTTGTACGCGCTACTATTCCTGGCGGAGTATATCCCGGTCAGAAAGATGATGTTCTATCGTTCGCAGTTGTGCCTAACTGGATGGTAACAAAAGATTTACCTGATGATGTAGTCACTGATATTATAAAAACTTTCTGGGAGCACAAAGCAGAGGCTGAACAGATTTATGCAACCATTAAACAGACTGATGCTGAATTGATTAATAAGCCGACGCCTATCCCTTATCATCCGGCAGCAGAGAAGTTCTTTAAAGGAATTGGAGTAATGAAATAGCATGAAGTTAGGGACACCTGAAGAGATTCAGGTGTCCCAACAATCGAAAGAAAATAGTATTTAGGAGGTTCTGCTAATGAGTAAAGTTAATGTAACCAGAGATTTAGCCGAATTTGCTGTAAATTTGACATATGATCAGCTCCCGGAGGAAGTTGTGGAGCAGGTTAAGAAATTTATCCTTGACGGCGCAACCTGCGGTGTTTACGGATCAACAATGCCGTCGAGCCGCAGAGTTCAGGAACTGGTCGCTGAAAAACAAGGACTGCCGGAGAGTACTGTCTGGGGAACCGCCATCCGGGCATGGGTGGGCGATGCCGCTCTGGCTAATGGCACATCCGTCAACTCCTTTGAAACGGACGATGTTCACAAGGATGCCTTGGTCCATGCCGAGTCGGTCAGTGTTGCTCCGGCCTTAGCTTTGGCGGAGAAGTTGAAAGGCGTCACCGGCAAAAGATTCATCACCGCTATTGCCGCCGGCTGCGAGGTAGCCGCGCGCATTGGTCTGGTAGTCGGATTTCCGCAGCTGACAAAGGGTTATCATCCTGCCGCAACTACCGGCACCTTTGTTGCTGCTGTTACCGCCGGGTATCTCATGAAGCTGCCGCTTGATCAGATGGTTCATTGCATGGGGATCGGCGGAACACAGGCGGCCGGATTGATTTCCGCCCAGCGCGGTGCGATGGCTAAGGCCTTCCACATGGGCAGAGCGGCTCAGGCCGGCATATACGGCGCTTTATTGGCGCAAAAGGGTTTCACCGGCGCCCAGGATATTGTTGAAGCGGAATATGGCGGTTTTTGCGGAGTCATGGCCGATATCAAAGATATCGATACCGACAAGATTTTCCGCGGTTTGGGCAAACAGTGGGAATGCCTGAATATCGGCTTCAAGGACTGGGCTTGTGGTCTGAGCACATACTGTTCGGTCGAGGCTATTCTGGAAATAACAAAAAAACATCCTGAAATTAAAGTCGAAGATATTAAGGAAATCCTCGTGAAAACAACTACCATTACTCAGGAACATGCCGGATGGAAATTTGATCCTAAAGAAAGTCCGGGGTCAGCCCGTCTGAACATAGGATATAACATAGCGAGGGCATTTATCAGCAGGACGATCAGAGCTGAGCATTGGCATTATGAAGCGATAAGTGAACCGGCTATTCTGCCTATTTCCAACAAGGTCCGGGTTATCATCGATCCTGCTTTAGACAGTCTGGGTGCAGATAAAAGACATGCCATAAGGATGACCGTATTTCTTAATAATGGCAAGAGTTATGAGTATGGGCTGGATTATGCCAGGGGCAGTTTCCACCGTCCGTTGACCAAAGAGGATCTGACGGCCAAGTTTAACGACCTTGTCGGAAGAGTCTTCAGCCCCGAGCAAAAACAGAAGCTGTATAACGCTATTGAAACAATCGAAGAAATGGACGATGTCTCAAAACTGGCTGAGTTCCTTAAAAAAGCTTAAGCAAAACTGGTTTAATTAAATATGATTAGCTTGAATTAAGAATAAAGGATTCGAATCAGGGCAAGGAAGTTATCAGCGCCGATAAAATGGTTTTAAAAATGTCGAAGGTAGGAAAACTCCTCTGGTACCGTCACCTTTTTATAACCGGCGACAGTAGCGGAATCCTTGATGATATTCTGACGAAAGAACGCCAGAACCTCGTGGGATTGCCTGAATATAAGATCATGCGGCAAAAATATCTAATTTTATGAAGAGGTGGCGATCAACATGGAACAGTTTAGAGTAAGCCGTTACAACAAGCCCAAAACGAATAACAAAAGGTTGATTGGTATCAATGACTGCACATTAAGAGAAGGAGAACAATCGGGCGATGTCGCCTTTTCCATGAAGGACAGGGAAATGATAGCCTTTGCTCTCGATGAGGCCGGGGTTGACAGGATTCAGATAGGCTTTCCTGAAGAGGACAAACAGGCCAAAAAAGAAATGAAGAGAATTATCGGCCGGTTGAAGAATGCCGGCACCGAGACACTGATAGTAGCTTTCTCCGACCAATGGAAGGCGCAGGTGGATAATGCACTGGAATCCGGCATTAATCATTTAAACGTGATTTACCGTACCTCTCCTTATCTCATGAAGCTTTTGGGAGTTGATGAAAACCAGGCGACCGAGCGAACTCTTGAGGTAATTACTTATGCGAAAAATCAGGGCGCTCCGAAGATAGTTTTCACACCGACCGATGCCACGCGTTCAGACTGGGAATTCCTAAAAAGCATCTCGCGTAAGGCTCTTGCGGCAGGCGCATGTGAACTGTCCGTTGCCGATACAGTAGGGGTTGCCACTCCGGACGCCATTTTCTATCTGGTTCAGGGCTTCAAAAAGGAAATCGGGGACGTGCCGATCGGACTCCATGCCCATAACGACTTTGGCCTTGCCCTGGCCAATGTTTTCGCAGCATTTGAAGCCGGAGCGTCAATGGCGGATACCTGCATTAACGGTATGGGTGATCGGGCCGGTAATCCCGCCTTGGATGAAGTTGTTACCGCGATGGTAATTCTTTATGGCTATCAGACAAACGTTAAAATGTCAAAAATGTGGGAGATATCACAGATGGTCGGCGATATCGCCAAATTTATAATTCCGGCAAACAAACCTGTTGTAGGTAAGAATGCCTTTACCGAAAAACTTGATATACATGTCCGCGCGGCCTTAAAGGATCCGCTGGCCTTCCAGCCATTTTTGCCGGAATTAGTCGGAAACAAAACAAAAATTGCCATCGGCAAAGGATCAGGACCGTTTGCCCTGCGCGCCAAGCTTGCCGAGTTAGGGCTCGGGGATAAATGGGAAGATGATATGATAAAGATCTTGTTGGCTGAAATATCGCGTTTTGCCGAGGAAAACAAAAGAAGCCTTAACGATGAAGATATCCTTAAAGTTATCCATAAGACAACGAGATAATAACAAATATAGCAACGAGGTGAAGGTTATGGGCCAAACAATAGTACAAAAAGTTTTGGCGAAAAAGAGCGGACAATCGGAAGTTCATCCAGGGGAGATACTCTATCCTAAATTTGACCTTTCTGTTATTCACGAGGTTCCGGTCGTGGAATTCTGGGAGGAGCTCAAGGCGGTGGGCGTGACTAAGCTCGCGCGTCCCGAAGACATGTTAGTTGTATCTGACCATGAAATCCCGATTAATACGCTGAAAGCAGCCGAACGGACAAAAAAAACCAAAGAGCTGATGAAAGAGCTCGGCATCAAGAGATTTATCCGCCCGGGCTGTCATGGCATTCAACACCAGGTAACACTTGAACAGGGTTATGTTTTGCCGGGGATGCTAATAACTGTATTCGATATTCACTGCCTGAACATGGGGGCTTTGGGAGCCGTATCGGTCCCGGTGGTCTATGAATACCCCACGGTGATGGCCACAGGGACGATCTGGGTGAAGGTTCCGGAAACCATCAGGATCAACCTTCACGGGAAAATGCAGCTCGGGGTGAGCGTGCGTGATGTTATCCACTACGTCATGAAGGAAGTCGGAGCAGAGGCTGCCGATTACCGCATGGTGGATTTCTCCGGCCCCGCCGTAAAAGAAATGAGCATTTTCGAGCGCATGATTCTTTGCGGGGTAATAGTTGAGATAGGGGCCAAATCGGCTATCGTTGAACCGGATGAAAAGACCCTTGCCTATATTAAGGAAAGAGCCAAGTTCCCCTATGAGGTTGTTAAAAATGATAAAGACGCGAAATTTGAAAGGGTCTATGATTTTGACATTTCCAATATAGAACCGATGGTAGCGTTGCCGCCTTCGCCGGATAATGTGGCGCCTTTGACCGAAGTGATCGGCAAAAAAATCGATTCCGCCTATATCGGATCGTGCGCCTCCGGAACCCTGGAGGAACTGCGGGCCGCTGCTCAGGTAATGAAAAACAGAATAGTTCATCCCGATGTTTTTTGTCTGGTGGTTCCAAGCACTCAGGAGGTATTCCGGGAAGCCGCCGATGAAGGCATCATCAGCACGTTTATCAAAGCCGGCTGTCATGTTATTGGGCCTACCTGTGCGCCGTGTTTTGGCGCGATAAATCAGATGGCGGACGGCGATACGCGGATAGCTACATCTACAAGGAACGACAGGGGCCGGATGGGCAGCTTCAATTCCGATATTTATCTGGCCAGCGCCGTTACCGTTGCCGCCGCCGCAGTGAAAGGCAGCATCACGGATCCAAGAGAATTTCTTAGATAACATAAAGGGGTGAACGTAAATGAGTTGGGTGTACAGAGGAAGATGTCATAAGTTCGGCCACGATCTGCATATCGATGATGAGATCATGCCGTTGCGCTTTGTCAGGGAAAGAGAAACAAGACCGGAGGTTCTTTCTCAATATGTCATGCATGGCATTGATCCCGAATTCCCGAAAAGGGTTAAACCGGGCGACATACTTGTGGCGGGCAGACGTTTTGCCCAGGGAAATCCGCATGCTCAAGGGTTCAGAGGGATGAAGGCGCTGGGTCTTGGTCTGATTGCCGAATGGATGCCGCGCGGAGCCTACCGCAACTGCGTTGTGGCCGGTTTACCGGCTATCCCGAAATGCCCGGGAATCCTCGATATGGTCAATGACGGTGATGAACTCGAAGTTAATTTTGAAACCGGCCTTATAACTAACTGCACTACTGGAGCAAAGCTGAAGAGTGAACCTATGCCATCTTTTTTGAGGGAGATTATTGCTGCAGGCGGTTCTACCTCATTTCTTAAAAAGCAGATAAACAAGGCATGAGTGTTACAATCTGGACAGAATGTGCCAGGATAGCGAAAACTTAAAAGGTTAAAAGAGAAGATGTTTTTATTATAGTGTCTGCATGAGCAGTTCGAGGGTGTCGGAGAAATCCTGCAGCGCTGCTATGATGGGGGCTGAGGTAGATAAATCTACTCCGGCCCCCTTTAAAAGGTTAATGGGGTAATCCGAACCTCCGCGTGTTAAGAAATTCAGATAGGCTGACAACGCCGCGGAGGTTTTTTGGCCGCCTTCGGCGAGTATGCCTTTAGCAAGCGTAATTGCAGCAGATAAACCCGTAGCGTACTGGTATACGTAAAAGGAATTATAAAAATGGGGGATACGCGCCCATTCGTAGGTCAGCTCGTCGTCAATGCTAAAGTCGGGGCCATGGTATAATTCGTAAAGTTTACGGTAGCTGTCGCACAAAAAATCCGGAGTGACAGGGGTGTCCTGCTCAACCATATCGTGCATCTGCTGCTCAAAATCGGCGAAGAAGGTCTGGCGATAGAGCGTCGAACGGATGCTGTCAAGGTGCATTGATAAAAGATAGGCTTTATCGTCCTTAGAGGTTGACCTGTTCAGAAAATAGCGGTACAAAAGATACTCGTTGACAGTGGAGGCTACTTCTGCCGTGAAAATAACATAATCCGAATCAACGTATGGCTGGGTCCTATTGCTGTAATAGCTGTGCATGACATGACCCAATTCATGGGCGATAGTAAAGATATCATCCATTGTTCCGGTAAAGTTTAAAAGAGAATAGGGATGCAGGTTAAAAATACCGCTGGCATACGCGCCAGGGGTTTTTCCTTTATTGGGGTAAACATCGATCCAGCGTTGTGAGAAAGCGGTCTGTAGTACTTTTTGATAATCAGGACCAAGGATACTTAAAGCATCCAGGACAATGTCGCGAGCCTCTTCAAAAGTAAAGGTTTTTTCAACGTCCTTGACGAGCGGCACGAAGAGGTCATAAAAGTGGATATCCTTATACTGCAAAGTTTGTTGCCGAAAAGCTATGTAGCGTTGTAAAAGATGAGCATTTTCACGTACCGTCCGGATCAGGGTATCATAGACCGCGACCGGAATATGGTTTTGATCTAAGGACATTTGCCGGGATGTCGCGTACTTCCGCGTTTTGGCAGTAAAAACACGGTATTTAAGATTACCGGTTGCAGAAGAAGTTAAAGAATTTATGTGTGAGCCATACGCGCCGAGAAAGGCCTTGAAATACCGCTCTCGGAGATCGCGGTCATAGGAATTGAGGATTATCCTGTAGTTTGTTTCATTGGCGGTAATTTTTTTCCCCTGGCCGTCATCAATTTCCGGGAATTCCAGGTCAAGAACTGTAATGTCATCGAAAATCTTTTTGAAGGTGCTGCTAAGTGAACCCATGCGCGAGAGGATTTCTTCTTCATTCGTACTCAAAACATGTTCTTTTTCTTTGAACAGCTTTTCAAACATAAAGGCATACGTTTTAAGCGCAGGTTGTTCGCTTACGAATTGCTCAAAAACAGCAGGCTCAAGCTTGAGCAATTCCGGCTCATAGAAGGCTAGCTCAGGGCCGATTTTGGAGTATAGGTTATCTATACGCTCATAATTCTGTTTAGAAGCAGCGCTGCCCATATCGACGTCGAAATTCATGCGCGCGTAACTCGCGGCCCATTCAAGTTTTATACCGATTTGATCCATAAGCTGTAATGCCTCGAGGAGATTTGGCGCGCTCGTTGTTATTTTGCCTTTACTATCGACAATTCTCCCGACCTGTTTGCAGATCTCCTGTAAATCGTCTTCCCAGGCTTGCTGTGAGCTGTACAACGAAGATGTATCCCAGGTGTATTGCAAAGGGACATCCGTACGCTTTTTCAATTGAATCACTCCCTTTTATCAGATAGTAATTATAATAACTAACATTATATTACAAGAAAAATGGTCTGTATATTCATAGGAAATTTAAATACCATTTCCTGGGAAATAGAATGAATAGTTTTATTATCAAAGGGAAATATAGGATAGAACAGATAAGTAAGACCGGATTCAAAAAAGGAGGGAATATCTTGAACAGGATACCGCTCGGGATGATTGTTTTGGTTGTTGCTTCTATCCTCGTATACTTTGGATTGGCGCAGCGCTTGTTAGACAGGATGCGTTTAACGGATAAGTCGGCTTTATTATTTCTCGCAGCTCTGATAGTAGGCAGTTTTATCGATATCCCGTTAGCGCGCGGAAATGTACAGGTTACCGTAAATGTTGGAGGAGCGCTTGTGCCAATTGGACTTGCCGTTTATTTATTAGCAAAAGCGGGCACAGCGTGGGAAATAGGCAGGGCAATGATTGCAACCGCAGTAACGGCTGCAGCAATATATGTGCTTGGGAGCGTATTGATGAGCGGGGACCCAACTAGCAGCGGGATAAGTATTGACCCGATATATGTTTATCCTCTGGTAGCCGGTGGAGTTGCTTATATTCTCGGACGCTCCCGCAGGGCGGCCTTTGTCGCTGCGACGTTAGGGGTTCTTTCCCTTGATATAATTCATATGGTCTGGCTTTATACTACGAGGACGCCGGGGAATGTCAACATAGGCGGGGCCGGCGCTTTTGATTCTATTGTAGTTGCAGGCCTTGTGGCCATATTATTAGCTGAGCTTATCGGTGAGACGCGCGAACGGCTGCAGGGCGGACCGGAATCTGCCGGACGCAACCCGGAACTAATCAAGAATCTAAAAGGGATAGACAAAGACAAGGATGGTGACAAACAGTGAGACAATGGAAGAGCCGGATCGTCCTTGGGATGTACCTGATGTTCATTGCCGTTGGTGGATTGTTTTTTTATTATGAAAATAATCCTCAGGTCTATAATACAATTGCTGAAGCTGGGCTTGAGCTAAACATCCTTGATAATCTCGGCAAATGGGAAGGCGAGCTTAGCGATGGAAAATACTTTACTTTTGTCGACGAGAATGGCAGCGAGCTTGACCAGACAGTACATGCTGTATTTATTGGTGATGAGATCATAGCCGAGGATAATAACCGCTACAAGGTAGTAAGTGTCGATGATGAGAATAACCGGGCGGTATGCAAGCTGGTAGGCCTGGAGAATATTGTCTGGCAGGACGAATGGGACCAGATACCCGTACTAGACGTGGCTCAAAAAAACAGCAAGGTTGCGATATATATGACTCACAATGATGAGTCATATGTGCCCACTGACGGGACGGAAAGCAAAAAAGGAAACGGTGGAATCCTCCAGGTTGGCAAGACTATGGCTGACACGCTCGAGAAGAATGGTGTTAACGCAAATATTAGTTATGACAAGCACGATCCTCATGACGCCAACGCATATCACCGTTCGCGGAAAACGGCGGTTCAACTGCTCAAGTCAAATCCGATTGCCTTGATTGATGTGCACCGGGACGGCGTTCCTGATCCGGAGTTTTACAATAAAGAAATTGATGGTAAACCCGGCACAAAAATAAGGCTTGTTGTTGGCCGGCAAAACCCACATATGTCCACGAACCTAGAGTTTGCAAAGCAAATAAAGGCATACTTTGATAAAAAAACCCCTGGGCTGATTAAAGGAATCTTTATGGCAAAAGGCAGCTATAATCAGGATCTCGGACCGCGGGCTATCTTAATTGAGGTAGGCACTCATACGAACAGCCGGGAGGCTGCTGAAAGGGGTGTGGCGGCTTTTGCAGAGGGCATTCCCAAATTGCTCGGAGCCACAACTGCCCCTGCCGTCCCAGAGACTACGCAAGGGCCTGCGTCAAATGCCGGGGCAGGGAGGTCTATAATCTGGCTCGTGGCGTTTGTTATCCTTGGTGGCGGCGCTTTCCTCTTGATCAGTACCGGGAGTATGAAGGGCTCTCTTAAGAAGTTAACAGGACTGGGGCGGGAGTTTTCAAGTTTTCTTGGACCAATAGGAAGAAGAAAAAAGAAAGATGAAAACAATCAAGAACAAAATCAAGAAAACAATCAAGAAAACAATAAAAAATAAAAGGGTGACGCTTGAAACTAATCTATAATTGCTATGGTGGTTCCCATTCCTCAGTTACCTCGGCGGCTATTCATCTTGGACTCTTGCCCGATCAGAGAACGGCGACAAAAGAGGAACTGTTAAAGGTTCCGTATTATGACGCTCAAGTGGCTCAAGACCACGGAAGAATACGTTTTCTGGGATATGATGAAAACGGCCATGAGGTCTATGTTGTTGGCAGAATGAATCTCGGAGCCGGTTATGAGAAAATTATCAGGTCGCTGGTAGTTGTGCTGGAAG
This sequence comes from Peptococcaceae bacterium UBA6129, assembly GCA_002422465.1. Taxonomy (GTDB): domain Bacteria; phylum Bacillota; class Peptococcia; order DRI-13; family UBA6129; genus UBA6129. The sequence goes on from DIVP01000048.1 coordinate 11,384, forward strand.
GCAGACAGGAAGATATTGCGTTGGTTGATACGATGCCCTATGTGAACATCTTCATGATGATCGGCGGTTATTTATCACGGCGCTTAGGATTTTCGCGCGTCGGGCGGTCCATAATCATCTTTGGGACCAAGCTTTCTTATCATAGATTTGTCCGCTTAGTAAAATCAGTAAAAGCTCGTTTCCCAAGTCGCCCGGAGAAATATTTATGAAGGTTGTTTTCTTCGATCAGTTGGGCTGCTATGCTGCTGTGGTTGCAGCTGCTTATATGGCCGGGATTATCGGCGAAAATCCGCAGACCACAGAAATAATAAAGCTCGATACCTTTGCCGCCCATCATGATTGGTCGCCAGGCAACCTCAATTATATTGGCAGAAATTCGCAAAATGAAGAGCTTTATACTCTGGGTATCGGCAAACGTGGCAGCCTGATTGCAGCATCGGCACAAGATTTATGTAAGATAATGGCCGGGTATGAAGAAATAAAAATAATTGATGTCTCAGCATATAATTCACCGATAATAAAAATAGCGGCTTATCTCAAGCTAAACAGGATGCTGCAAAGAACAGCCGTTTTTATTGCTGCTTATTTTTTGAAAAAACGAATGCCCCAGATTGTCCGAAAGGTCAGGTATTAAATCAAAAAGGCCCGTTTTATCTGGTCACCCCTATAGATGTGGTAAATTAATAAACTAACCAAAAAACCAGGAGAACCTGGTTTTTTACATTTAACTTGACGCTTAAGTAAATGATAAAGCATAATAGGAATAAGCTTCCAACGGGATTGGTGGGGTAAGCATGATAAGGGCAGTTATCGCGGAGGTTCAAAATAATTCTCTGGCTCATGAACTAGGTCTCGTGCCGGGGGACAGTATTATAAAAGTAAACGAGCATACAGTCCGCGACTTAATCGAATTTCAGTATGAATGGGCCGGCGAAGAGGTTTTACTCGAGGTAGGAAAAAAATCCGGTGAGCCTGTGATCTTTGAAATCGAGAAGGATTATGATGAAGCGCTTGGTGTGGTCTTTACTCAGGCTGTCTTTGACGGACTGAAACAGTGCCGGAACAAGTGCATATTTTGCTTTGTCGAGCAAATGCCTGAGGGGCTGCGCAAAAGTTTGTATGTGAAGGATGATGATTACCGGCTCTCTTTTTTGCAAGGCAGTTATATCACGTTGACAAATTTAAGCAAGCAAGCGTTGCAGAGGATAAAGGAACAGCACCTGACGCCTTTATATGTTTCGGTACATACGACACAGCCGGGACTACGGGTGCAAATGATGGGCGCCCCGGACGCCGGCGATATTCTCAAGGTATTAAAGGAGTTATCCGGTGCGGGAATTGAGTTCCATACTCAGGTCGTTTTATGTCCGGGCATTAATGACGGGGATTCCCTTGAACAGACATACCACGAGCTTGCGAATATTGACGGTGTCAGGTCGCTCGCTGTTGTACCTGTTGGATTGACAAAATACAGGGACAAGCTTTCCCACCTTGATTTAGTTAACCGAGAATCAGCCGCAGAAATTGTGGACTGGGCAGCGGAAAAACAACAAACCGGCAGGCTGACAAAAGGGTCAGCTTTTGTTTGGCTTTCGGATGAGTTTTATTTGACGGCCGAAAGACCGCTGCCGTCGTTTGGCGAATATGAGGATTTTCCGCAGCTTGAAAATGGCGTGGGTATGGCCAGATTATTATTGCATGAATTTGAGAAACTAGATTTACCGGGCAAAGTCAATCCGGCGAAAGAGATAGTATTTCTTACCGGCATGTCCGGTGCCAAGGTCTTGCTGCCTATTGTTGATAAGCTAAATACTGTACAAGGCTTAAAAATTACGCTGTTATCTGCTGAAAACAGTTTTTTCGGAGCAAGCGTAACTGTGGCAGGTTTATTAACCGGTACATGTTTGTTGTCTGCTTTGCGTGATATAGAAAAAGGAAGTATAGTATTTATCCCTGCAGTAATGCTTAGGGAGCTTGACGGCAAATTTTTAGATGATTTAAGTCCGCGTGATATTGAGAAAAAGCTAAGCATCAGATTGATCCCGGTACCGGTTAGTGCAGCAGATATCGTCAGTAATATATTAACTGTCTGATCTGTGTTTTGTGTTTAATGATACGTAAGGAAGGTGATTACTTGAGTAAACCTGTAGTGGCGATAGTCGGCAGACCAAATGTAGGCAAGTCAACTCTGTTCAACAGGATAATCGGAGGCCGGACGGCCATTGTCGAAGATACACCCGGCGTGACGCGGGATAGATTATACCGCGACTCCCAATGGCTGGACAGAGCTTTTACGCTTATTGATACCGGAGGGATTGATTTTACAGGCAAGGAGGATTCCATGCTCGGGCTTGTCAGAAAACAGGCGGAGTTCGCGGTGCGTGAGGCCGATGTTATAATGTTCATCGTCGATGGGAGAGCAGGGCTTATTGCGGCAGATGAGGATATTGCTGAGATGTTGCGTCGTTCTAAAAAGCCTGTTATATTTGTAGTAAACAAAGTCGAAGATTATAAAAACAATGATGTATTAGCCGATCTTTATCGGCTTGGACTCGGTGAACCTATTCCGGTTTCAGCAGCTCACGGCTTGAATATCGGTGACCTCCTGGACGCGGTTATCGCGCATTTTCCTCGGCACGACGAAGAAGAGAACGAACCGGATATTATTAAAATAGCTTTTGTCGGTCGGCCGAATGTCGGGAAATCCTCACTAGTGAATGTTATCCTCGGGCAGGAAAGGGTTATTGTCAGCGAGATATCCGGGACAACCCGCGATGCCATTGACACACCTTTTGAGAGGGAAGGGCAGCGCTATATCCTCATAGATACTGCCGGGATGCGCCGCAAGGGCAATATTGACGAGAATACCGAAAGATACAGCGTCATGCGCGCCTTAAGGGCGATAGACCGCTGTGATGTAGCCTTGCTCGTCGTGGATGCGACTGTCGGTATTACGGAACAGGATAAGCGCATTGCCGGTTATATCCAGGAATCAGGGAAAGGCTCGATTATCGTCACGAATAAATGGGACCTCGTGGAAAAAGACGAGAAAACGATGAAGAAATTTGAGGAAACAATCAGGACAGAGTTGGGCTTTATGCAATATGCACCGACAGTATTTGTTTCGGCACTAACGCGGCAGCGCGTTGTGAAAATATTTGAGGTAGTTGATTTTGTTGCCGAGCAGCAAACCCACCGCATTAATACGAGCGTCTTAAACGAAGTAATCTCCGAGGCGGTACAGGTAACGCCACCGCCTTCAGAAAAAGGAAAAAGACTAAAAGTATTTTACTGTACGCAGGCAGCTATTAAACCGCCGAATTTTATCTTCTTCGTCAACAATCCGGAGCTCTTGCACTTTTCGTACCGTCGTTATCTCGAAAACGTCCTCAGGAAAAACTTCGGATTTGAAGGTGTTCCTATCCGAATGACCATAAAGAGACGAGAAGAGTAAAGACTCATAGGAAAGAGGAGTTGTTAGTGTGAAGTTCGTGTACGCGGTGATACTGGGCTACATGATAGGTTCAATTTCTTTTGGTATCATTGTAACGAAATTGTTTCTGAAAACTGATATCAGGACTTATGGCAGCGGCAATGCAGGTGTAACGAATGTTCTGAGGGCGGCCGGAAAGGGACCTGCGGCCATAGTATTGGTCGGAGATATTTTAAAAGGCGCTCTAAGCGTATATATAGGGCTCTATTTCGGTGATAATCTTTATGCTGTAGCCGCCGGTCTTGCAGCCATGGCGGGGCACAGCTATCCTTTGTATTTTGGTTTCAAAGGCGGTAAAGGGGTAGCCACAGGATGCGGAGTAATCCTCGCGCTTGTCCCGGACGTGACGATTATTGCAGCTTCAATATTTGTCTTAACAATAATAATCACACGCTACGTTTCTTTAGGATCGCTGCTCGGGGCCTTAAGTGTGCCAATTGATGCGATACTTTTTGCTAAACCTATGCCTATAATAATTCTATGTTTTCTAGCTGCCGGATTTGTAATCATCCGTCACAGAACAAACATTATCAGGCTTTATCACGGTAATGAAAACAAATTTATGTGGAAACGGGATAACGGAGGTGTTCTATGAAGGATACAGCTGTACTTGGGGCCGGGAGTTGGGGCACAGCTTTAGCTATACTTCTGGCCAAGAACGGCAAAGAGGTTACGATCTGGGGCCGGGAGCAAAACAAGATACAAGCAATTAATGAAAATAGAGAAAATGTTCAATATCTACCAGGGGTAACCCTGCCGACTGGTATTGAGGCGACGACAGACCTCGAAAGAGCTTTGCATCATGTCAGATATGTTGTCTTGTCCGTTCCGTCACACACGGTGAGGGAGGTTTGCCGCAATATTAAAGGTATGATTGCGCCAGGCACGATTATTGTGAATACAGCCAAAGGCATAGAAAACGAATCGTTAAAAAGATTAAGTGAAGTAATAGATGAGGAGCTAGCCGAAAAAGGCGCTTTTACAAGTGTTTTGTCAGGCCCGAGCCATGCTGAGGAGGTAGGCAAGGGTATTCCAACAACCGTAGTCGCCGGAGCACGTGTTAGGAAAATAGCTGAAGAGGTCCAGGACTTATTCATGTCTCCCTTGTTTCGGGTTTATACGAATCCTGATCTGCCTGGAATCGAATTAGGCGGAGCGCTGAAGAATGTCATAGCTCTGAGTACCGGAATTGCAGATGGGCTGGGCTTCGGTGATAATACCAAAGCAGCGTTGATGACGCGTGGAGTTGCAGAGATAGCTCGTCTCGGGACTGCTGCGGGGGCTAATCCGCTAACTTTTGCAGGACTTACAGGTATTGGCGATTTGATAGTAACCTGCACAAGCATGCACAGCCGGAACAGACGGACAGGCATCCTGTTGGGGAAAGGGACACCACTTGAGCAGGCTGTTGCAGAAATTGGGATGGTTGTTGAGGGAGTAAACGCCAGCAAGGCCGCGATTTTCCTTAGCGAAAAATATGATGTGTCTATGCCTATTTGCAAAGAGACTTACGAGGTTCTGTTCCACCGGAAAAACCCCAAGGAGGCCGTTGTTGACCTGATGATGCGGCATAAAACCCATGAGGTTGAAGAGGTGGCCAGTGCGGGAATCAGTAACGTTGAAGAATGGTAAGCATAAGCAGCATAAGCAAAAGAACTAAAGGCGAGCCCAAGTGAAGTGGGCTCGCCTTTTATGATGACAATTTTTTCATCTTGTGTAATAAATAAGTCCACATCTAAGTATATATGTAATGTTCATTAACAAAAAAATTGTCATGAAAGAATAAAAATAAAGCAGCTCCGGCTAAATCTTATGGTATTAATGGCTACCACGAAAATTTAAGGGGGGATGAATAGAACGATAAATTAAGATAAAAACATAAAGAAAGGTTTTTGGAAGGAGGGGGTAGTGTGGAAGATATTTTTCGTGATATAGCCGAAAGGACAGGGGGCGATGTTTATTTAGGGGTAGTCGGACCTGTCCGTGCCGGGAAATCAACTTTTATCAAAAAATTCATGGAGATACTGGTCATACCAAACATCGTTGACAGCTATGACCGGGAAAGAGCCATCGATGAATTGCCGCAAAGTGGTGTAGGAAAAACAATTATGACTACCGAACCAAAATTTATCCCGAATGAGGCCGTAAAAATTCAGGTCAAAGAGGGATTGGCAGTACAGATTCGTATGGTTGATTGCGTTGGCTATACCGTACCAGGGGCAAAGGGTTATGAAGACGAGACGGGGCCGCGTATGGTCATTACACCCTGGTCCGAGGAATCAATGCCTTTCCAGGAAGCCGCAGAGATGGGGACACGCAAAGTAATAACCGATCACTCCACAATTGGCATTGTGGTTACTACAGATGGCAGTATAACAGAGATACCGCGTGAGAATTATCTCGAGGCAGAAGCCAGGGTTGTAACTGAACTCAAGGAGCTGGGCAAACCCTTTGTGATTATTTTAAATTCCGCCCACGTCAATGATGTCAGTACCATTGAATTAGCCCAAGAACTCGAGAGTCTCTATGAAGTTCCGGTAATTCCGGTCGATGTAGCTATGCTATCACAGAGAACGATCATGCAAATTCTCGAGGAGGCGCTTTTTGAATTCCCGGTAACAGAGGTCAATGTCAGCCTACCAAAATGGATTGAGGAGTTGCAAGAAAGCCACTGGTTAAGAAAAGATTTCGAAATGGCCGTACAAGAGACAATCAGCCAGGTCAGAAGATTGCGCGATATTGATCAGGCTATTGAGATCTTATCAAAACTCGATTTTGTTAACGAAGTTGTACTTGAAAACATGGAGATGGGCACCGGTGTCGCAGCAATTGAGATTACCGCAGCCGAAAAACTGTTTTATCAAATCTTAAGTGAGGAAACCAGCCTGACAATTGACGGAGATCATGACCTTTTCAGAATTGTAACTGAGCTCAGCCAAGCCAAGAAAGAATACGACAAGGTAGCCGACGCCCTGGTTCAGGTTAAAGAGACCGGCTATGGTATGGTAAATCCGATACTCTCAGAAATAAAACTCGAAGAACCGGAGCTGATTAAACAAGGCGGCTTATTTGGTGTAAAGCTGCGGGCGAGCGCTCCTTCACTGCATATTATTCGTACGGATACATCTGCAGAGATTACACCACTGATGGGCACAGAAAAGCAGTGTGCGGATTTAGCCAGATATATTACCGAGAAGTTCCAGGAGAACCCATCACAAATCTGGAAATACGATATTTTCGGCAAGTCGCTTGATGAGCTTGTTAAGGACAGTATTCAGGGTAAACTGCAGAAGATGCCTGAGAATGCTCAGAAAAAGCTGAAGGAAACAATGAACCGGATAGTCAATGAAGGCAGTGGGGGTATAATATGTATAATCATTTGATGCGAGTCGGTCGATAAGACCGATTTTTTTTATTTTGCTATTATTCAACTTAACGTAGAAGCTTGAAGCCACTTCCGTAGTAGGACTCCAGAGGCAATTCCGGGAGCTTCTTACGTAAACGGTAAACAATATCATCTACGGCGCGTTTAGCGGCAGGCCTTTTTTGCTGCCAGACATACTGAAGGATTTGGTCGCGTGTCAAGATATGTCCTCGGTTTGAGACGAGGAAAAGCAAAAGTTCGAATTCCTTTGAGGTTAACGAGACATCCGCATTATTAAAAACTATAGTTCTATTCTTAATATTGATCTTATACGGCTCTATATGGACAATACTATCGGTCGATATTGATTGAAGCCGGTGTGTTATTGAACAGCCTCGCGTTAACAGCCGATCGGCTCGGAGTATGACCTCCTCCGGGAAGACAGGCTTGACAATATAATCGTCGCTGCCAAATTCCAGGCCGATAACCCTATCCGCAATGGACTTTGCAGGCGCAAGAGCCAAAACGGGTGTATGCGGGAATGACTTTTTAATAGATCTGATAAATTCATATCCGGGAACGGTTATATCAATAATCCAGATGTTAGGGCAGGTTTTTATCGGCGATAACACTTTATCTGGCTGTGAAAAGGGTACCGCGAGCCAGCCCTTTTGCCGTATACAGTCACAAAGTTGATTTTCAAGAGCTGGATCAGTTGTAAATAGATTGACGAGATAACATTTCATTGCATTATCAGCCTGTAACCCTGGCCATAATAGGTTACAATGTTTATATCAGGCATCTTTTTACGGATTGAACTAACTAGTACGTCGACTATACGGTCTGAGGCATAGTAGTTTTCGCCCCAGACCTCCTTTAAAATTGATTCCCTGTTCAAAATATCCTCTGAATGTTTGAGAAAGAGGAGCAGCAGGTTTATTTCCTGTGGGGATAATTTTATCTCTATTCCATTTTTTGTGACCATTTTATTATGGGAGTAAATCATATATGGTGGCAGAATGTATGTCGGAAGCTGTGCAGCGTTAGTCTGCGAGAAATCGGTTCTGTAGACTCGTTCCAGCACCCGGCGTGAGCGGAGCACTAATTCTCTGGGCAAAAACGGTTTAGGTATATAATCCTCACTACCAAGCGCCAGACCTAATATTCGCTCAGATCCTGTATGCAGAGCAGAAATAAAGATTACCGGTGTACCAGGATCCTCTTCTTTAATTTCTTTTAATAAATCGTAGCCGTTTACTTTTGGCAGCATGATGTCTAGAACCCAAAGGTGAGGGCGTAAATGTATTTCGTTCTTCGCCTCCAGGCCATTAACAAAAGAGCGAACCTGCCACCCCTCAGCTTGCAGGTGAGTCGTCAGAAGCCTATTTAGTTTAGATGAATCCTCAACTAAATAAATGAGATATTCCATTTACTCATCCCCTATTTATAGCATCTAGCTTGATTTTAAAGAATATCGGCAATAAAGTCCATAATAAATTAGAAAAATTGAAATAATGTATTAAAAATAGAAATAACAACACTATTAAGAGGAAAACACAAATAAATACAGAAGATATAAAAAAGGGGGTTATCAAAACTTAATGAAGAACCGTGGGTAATAAAGATGGATATTTTTTTTATAATTTTAATCTTCATAATTTCAACAAGCGTGGTGTTGTTCTATTTATACTTATATTTGCGTTATCGTGACCGCGCTCTTGGCTTTTGGATGTTGGCCGGTGTTCTTTTTGTGTTTGAGTTCTTATTAGATATGTCCTACAATCATGGAACAAAATATGAAATGCCGCTTTTTATACAGCTGCTGGACTGGTATTTAATAATAACTGGCAGCTTTTTGATGTTATGGGGGACATACTCATTACTTGACATAACACTGCCAGGAGCATGTACAGCTGCATTTCTTACGATGCTGGCTTTGGAGGGTCTGAACATATACTTTTTTCATGAGGATTTTCTGATATTGGTTTCACTATTTGGTTGTACTGGCGGGCTTGCCTGGGCAGGTATAATTCTATGCAGAAGCAAACCGAAGATGAAAGTCAGCTACATCACCGGCGTTTTGTTGATGTTCTGGGGTGCAAATAATATATACTTGGCCTCTCAAACAAATGTAAGGCAGCCTACCTGGATTTCCTCATGGGGTTACCTTTTTGAGGTTATTCTTGCAGTAGCTAGTATGATAGGGTTACTAATGTTATTTCTAGAAAGAAAGAGTCAGCAGGATAAATCAATGCTAAAATTTCTGCCCTACTTTTTTCATGAAATCAAAACGCCGCTCATGATAATCCACGGTTACGCAGAATCCATCCGCGAAGGGGTATTTCCTGAAGGCTCCCTAGAGAAAAGCGCTGAAGCCATTTCTGGGGAGGCAGAGCAATTGGAAAAAAGGATCAAAGACTTGCTCTATTTGGAGAAGCTGGATAAATCTTTTGCCGAACCAAAAAATTATGAGAGTATTGATTTAGCACAACAAATAAATATCTGTGTGAACCGTTTCCGGTGGCGGCGAGCTGAAGTATCCTGGGATATAAATATAATGCCGCTCATAATATGGGGGCAGAGAGAGCAGTGGGGAGTCGTCCTGGATAATCTTATCGACAACCAACTGCGCTACGCAGAAAAACGGATAAGAATCTCGGTGAAATTGCAACAGGATTCGCAAAAAGCCATATTGCGAATCTGGAACGATGGTCCGCCAATCGATCAGGAAATAAAAGAGGAGATATTTACAGCATATCGAACAGGTGCAGGCGGCAATTTCGGTTTGGGACTGGCCATCGCGAGGAGAATTGTTGAGAACCATCGAGGAAAAATCTGGGTCGAAAATGAAGAAGGGGGTCCGGCCTTCTTCATCAAGATAAGTTATGTTAAATAAGCTGTGATATTTGAACATAATAAAAATATGTGTGCCTTTCAAAGAAGCAGTATAGCTTTTTTAGACTGTCGATAAAACATTGTCGGCAGTCTTTTTTGCTTTTACAGCAGTTAACAATCTTTTACATTATCTTAATCATTATTCGTAAAATTGCTTATAAAATAATGCTTAGGAGGTGGTTTAAACAAATGAAACAGAAATCCGATAAAATAACGGAAAATTAAGAAAAGGAGAGAAAACGATGAGCAAATTTAAAAAAAAGCAGTGGGTTGCAGCGCTGATATTAGTGTTGAGTCTGGTGCTGATTGCTGCAGTGTCAACAAGTGCAGCAGTTGGTAAGAACGTGCTGCAGGAGAATAAGCAGGTTAGCGGCCAACCAGACATAGATGACACTCAAATCAAGAACAACCCGGTTCAAGTGGGACAAGCCATCATCGCGGATGAAGAACCTTTTATACGCTGTAAGGAAGGCGAGGCTGTTCATAATCCAGCAGGTAAACAGATTGGCGTTAAATTCAAGAAAACAGACCGAGCATTAAAAAACGATAATAATAAGAATGAGCCGCAAACGAAAGGTGGGAAGCCATGATGATTCACAAACTGAAGCGCAGCTCCATAATATTATTGGTGGTGCTGATCAGTGTGTTCTTCTCCACTGTGGCTCTGGCCGTGCCAACGTCCTGGAAACCGCCTGTTACCAGCAGCGTAAGCAGTTTTCAGACAGCGCCCTTTACCGGGACCGGAACATATTCCATACCGATAGCGGCGCCTAAAGCAATTGGTGGGACAGCCCCTAATATAACACTGACTTACAACAGCCAGCAAGTTGATGACGGGGGCGCTACTACAAGCTCCAACCAGATTAGAGTGGGGAAAGGTTGGAGTATCAGCGGGATTCCGTCCATCCAGAGGGGCTCCTTGGACGGCAATGACTTTTATCTGGTCTTCGGCGGAACTCGCAGCAAGCTGATTTTGGGAAGCGACGGCTATTACCACACCGAAGACGAAAGCTTTGCCAGGATCAAGTTCGAGAACAACAACAACGGCAATGAAGCTGATGACTACTGGTGGATGAAAACCAAGGATTGCACCTACTACGAATTTGGCTGGAGCGCCACCTCCAATCATTACACCAAAAAAAACCGGGACAATTACTGCGGCAATTATAGCATCACCTACCAATGGGACGTTAACTACATCTGCAGTATGAACGGGGACATGATGGGCTTTGGGTATTATGAGGGCTCCACCAGCGCCTCCACGCAGTCGGCGACCGCCGGGGGAGTGACATGTACTGCCCTAACCCAGCATGAAATCATCAGCGGGATTGGTTATATCATCTATAACTACCACAGTGACGGCAGCGGCGCTGTGGGAGGAAAGCAGTACCGCGTGGACTTTGCCATAGACGGCAACTATGAGTACAGCTATGGGTCTGTCTCCACCACCAACCCTTTGCAATGTGTCTACTGGGTGAATAGCTTAACAAACAGAACCAGGTACACCAGCATTACCACAAAGGTGGACGGGCAGGTCATCAACCAGTACCAGTTAAACTATGATTCAGATGGCAGCAATGAAGCCATGAACCTGACCTCCGTCAAGACAATTGTCGGACAAGACAACAGCATGCCTCCGGTTACTTTCACTTACAACGGCGCCGGGCTTATGGCGGAAGTTTATGACGGCTCCGGCGGCGGGAAAAAGCAGTTAAGCTATCAGAGCTACAGTTTAAACGGCAAAACCCGTTACCGTGTTTCTTCAGAGACGGCGCTGGACGGGCTGGGCAACGCTTATACAACCAGTTATGCATACAGTGGGGAGCTGTGGAGCAACAATGAATTCTATGGGCATAACTACGTAAAAGTTACCGATGCCGCCGGGAACTACAGCGAAACCTGGTTCCACCAGGATGCCATCAAGAAAGGCCGGGCCTACCAGACTCAGAAAAAAGACGCCGCGGACAATCTTTATACCAAGACCAACAATACCTATAATTACACCACGCCCTATACGGGAGTTAACTTTGTTTATCTCGCCCAGACCGACACTTACCTCTATGATGGCGACGCCAGCTTCAAACACGCCCAGACACAATACCAATATGATGCTTACGGTTCAACGACGAAAGTCAGTAATATGGGAGATGTGGACGTAAGCGGAGATGAGCTCTATCAATATAATGAGTACATGAACAATACCACCGGCTGGCTATTGGGACTTCCTTTACACAAATACACCAAAAAGAGCGATGATGCCACGCTGGTGGCGGAAAGCTGGTACTACTATTCTGGCGCATATAACGGTGAAGTAACCTACAACAACTGGATGAACTATTTGAGGAAAGTTGAAACGGCTGCTGTCTTCGGGTCCAGGGGTAACGCTGCCAACCCAACCGTGGAAACGGATTATGACGAGTGGGGCAACGCGACCACAGTCAGAGATGCCCTAGGCCATGCCACCACGACAACCTATGACAGCGTATTCCATATTTTCCCGGTGAGTTCCGCCAATGCCCTGGGTCATACTTCATATACCTATTACTATGGAGTAAACGCCGCCGGTGACAGCGGATTTACCGGCAGCGGCCTCTGGGGGCAGGTCAAGAGCGTCAAGGACATCAACGGCCGCTTTGCACGCACCAAGTACGATACGCTGGGACGTGTCACGGCTGCCTGGAATGAAAACTTTGCGGAAGATAGTCCGGGAATCGGCTACGAATACGCCTTTTACCAGGATGCCACCCATCCTGCCAAGGTCGTGACTAAGAAAAAAGACCAGCCATATACTTATGTAATTTGTTCAGACCCAGGTGGCTGCAACACTTACCCGTCGAATACCTTCTCTACCTATACCTATTCCGACGGACTCGGGCGTACCGTCCAAATCCAGACCCCTACTGAGGAAGAAGGAAAGATGTATGTAAGCGGACCGGTGGACTACAACAACCGGGGGTTGGCGTGGAAAAAATATGTGGGGTATAAGGCTGTCAGTACCGGAGCATACATAGCCGGCCCCATCAAAGAAAAGGCCACCACTTACACCTATGACGCCGTGGGAAGAGTCACCCGGACGGACAACCCCGATGGCACTTTCACCCGTTCCTTCTATAACGACTACGTCAGCACTGCGGTGGACGCCAACAACAAGCAGGTTCGCAATACTGTTGACGCTTACGGTCGCGCTGTGATGACGGAGACCTTTACAGGGAATTATCCAACAGAAACGGTTTATTCTACAACAACATACGAATACGATGCGTTGGGGCGGCAGA
>DIVP01000090.1 GCA_002422465.1 Peptococcaceae bacterium UBA6129
GTCGGGCTTGACCCTAAAAGCCGAAAGCCTGTTGGCAAGTATTCTGTTGGCATGAGGCAGCGACTGGGCATTGCTCAAGCTATTATGGAAAAGCCGAAGCTTCTTGTCCTCGATGAACCGCTAAATGGTTTGGATAATCGGGGGGTTGCGGATATGCATCAATTGTTCAAGGATCTGCGAGATCAAGGTGTGACAATCCTCATGGCATCACATAATCCGCTTGATATTGCAGCATTGTGTGATACCGTTTCAGAAATGGATGCCGGTGTTTTGAGTAACAGGTAATGCAGAATATGTTATTTACAGCGTCTGGAAAATGCCTGGTGTGTGCTTATATAAGTCTCAGCTTTTGATTGCGGCTTCGCAGGTTATCCGGTTCGGTATATTCTATCTTTCCCGCTTCTAAAAGTTGGCGCACGGCTTTTCTGACAGCATCGGTAGCCTTCGTGTAGCCCATTGCTTCCGCAAGCGCGGGGGTAGACAATTCTCCTTCATGAGCTAGCGTTGCGATGATTAGGTCTTCAATATCCGCAATACTTTTTCTTGTCTTTAAAGCTTTATTTGATCGATCATTTTTCGAGCTATTTTGCGTTAAAAACGTTTTTTGAACCGGCAGCACAACAGTCAGATAGGTTCTCTCGTCATCCGTTTCAAATGATGGTGTTTCGGAGCCGTTTTGCAGCATAGCGCGCAGGATTGTTGGAATACCGGTGTTGCGTCCCTCAACGAGCTTCAGCTCCTTCAGAAAATCGCCGATTCGCCGGTTGCGATATCTACGAGATACCATCCTTCGGTTTGCAATATCTTCGGATGAAATTGTCCTGTCTGGGCCAGGCAAGCTTGTGATCTCCATTTTGTCAGGTGTTACAGATACGGTTATCGGTTCACCAATCTGATATGATTTGTGATAAACGGCGTTGGACAGTGCTTCTTCCACTGCCGCATAGGGATAGTTATAGATGCGCTCAGCCTCTGCGCGTCCAGCAACCTTTATTACCTTTTCCTTGATGATGTAGTTTTTTATGTAGCTAAGCGCGTCGCGGAGCTGGCGGTCGAGAGGTCCGGTAAACACCTTCTCCGTCATACCTATTCCTGTCGGGTCAGGTTTGTCTACGACTTCAATTCTAGCATAATTAAAGTATTCGTCAGGACGTTCATTGAAAAACATCAGTCCAACGTTCAGCGGCTTGCGCAACTCACTCGGTCCGCCAACAAGACGCATGTCCGAGGCAAGCTCCGTGAGAGGCCGTCTCAGGGAACCCTGATATAACTCGCTGCCCACCGCGTAAAGGTATTCCGAAATCAAGCTCTCCCGCATGTCCTCAATATTAGCTTTCATATTGGCGCGGTCGTCAAAGGGAACATTGCCAGCAAGCATAAACAGTTCTTTTTCTTCAAGCTGATTTGCACGGAGCGTATTCAAGAGCTTACGGATATAATATGCTTTTTCTGCTCTTGCGGCTTTCTCTGTCGGAAACGTTACGGGGCATTTATAGGGGCGCGCATCACCGCCGGGAATCCATAAAATTATGATGTCAGCACCGTTGAATATTGTATGCTCAACAACGGGGATATAACGTGGCTCTATAAGATTACACTTTTGCAGAAGTTCCTTGTTGATGCGGTCAATGGAACTTTTTTCGAGACCTTTCACAGGCAGCTTCGGCATCCCGTTTTCTTCCTCAACACCAATGATGATATACCCGCCGCCCCAGTTGTCAATGTCGTTTGCAAAGGCGCAAATGGAATGTAATACTGGCTCTGGATTCCAGTCGCGTTTGTATTCCACGCGTGCGCTTTCCACCACGCGGTGATTGATAAGGTCAGTAATATTGATTGGTAAAGCCATCTTGATTCCTCCGTTGATTACCCTTTATGAACACCCTCTATGATTAAGGGGAATCATAGAGGGTGTTCAACCAAAAATCAAGAGATCTGCAATAGGCTCATGAAATTCATCTTCATCAAAGCATATTACAGAGTATTTTACAGCCGTATCGAGAAATTTCAAAAACAAGTCAACAGTGGTTCTGACTGGAAACGGGTATGCCCTGAAACTTGACAAAGGCGTGCTAGTGGTACCGATCACTTGTTTGAGAGATTGACGCCGCTGGTTAGGATACCGTGTTACCCATTGTCAAGACAGGACGCTCGCTTGCACCGCAAAAGGGATAAGTCCAGCAAGTCAATTGCGTGAATATTTGAAGGGTGTTATTATTCGGAGAGAAAGAGAGGATGCGCTATGACTCACAAAGGTACAGTTACGCTTGAAACAGAACGGCTTATACTCCGACAGTTCATCAAGGATGATCTTGAACCTATGTTTCACAACTGCTGGTGCGACCCGGATGTTTGGAAATGGACAAGTTACGACCCCATGAACAGCATTGATGATGTACTTACTCTCAATAACATATTCACCGACTATTGGTTCGCAAAATATGAAAAATTTGACTATTACAATTGGGCTATACAACTCAAGTTGTCAAACGAAGTAATCGGCCGACTGAGGGGAATGCATCCTAATGACCAATTGAGCCAAATTGAGTTGGCATACGAGCTTGGACGAAATTGGTGGAATCAAGGGTTGATGACCGAGGCTGTAAAAACAGTTATTGATTTCTTTTTCAACGAAGTAGGCTTTAATAGAGTATGTTCAAACCATGCAAGTGAAAATCNNAAAAATGCGGAATGACTTATGAAGGCATAATGCGGCAAGCGTTTAAATGCAATAATGGTTTGTTCGATAGAGTTAATTATGCCGTTCTTGCTAATGATTATTTTGCTTGATTAGGCAAATCAGCCGTGTGCATCTTTTCACGATTGGGTTGCAAAATAGCCATTTTCGCCCTGATTTCTACATCTCAAACGACCCTCGAAAATCCCAGAACTCAAAGGACTCCAGCATTGTATCAATACAGGAGTCCTCTAGCGTGAAAGAAGCAAGGTTATTTGTTTCAGGTTGGAGCCATTAATTATAATCGAACGAGACCTCATCCTTATCCTGTCAGCTCTTTGCAGGCGGATAACCTTCGCCATACGGCGTCGCCGGTCCGGCTCTGAGGTGCTCGCGTATCATCATACGCTGCGCGCCTCGCCCAGACGGCGCCTTGGCATGCTTGGCTCTG
>DIVP01000145.1 GCA_002422465.1 Peptococcaceae bacterium UBA6129
ATGGTCCATGGGAAGGGTTTCAGGCAATTTGAATTTCGTTCTCGGTTTATTCATAAGGCCCCTTAACGGCGATCAGGGCTAGCTGGGGAAGATAATTACACGGTATTCCGAGGTTTGTCAATTAAATATTTCGGTATTCTGAGGATTTTATTGAAAAGTAAGTTGTTTGGACAGGTTAGCGGTAGGCTTAAAGAAATTATTTCCGCAGAATACGGGAATAAATGGACACGATTTGCAAATTCCCTCGGAATTCCACAAGGGACTATGAAACCTTGGCTTGATGGGGACTCAATGCCGGGGGGCGAACATTTGGCCAAAATGGCCGCGGCAGGCATTGACGTTTCCTACCTTCTCTCTGGCGTGCGTAGCGGTGATAAACCGCCCGCATCTCACCCTGACCCCGAAATAGCCCGCTATCTGGAAAAGACCCGGAGAATCCTGGAATCCGGTACCTCCACGGCGGAGGTTCTAAAATCTAATATCCAGGAGTTCGATAAATTGATTTGCCACCCCAAGGAGGAACCCCCGGTCAAGCCAAAAGAAGTTAACCCCGTTGCCAGGAAAAGGGCGGCGGGCAGCGGGGGTTACTAGCCATATTGCCGCCCCACAGCAAAGACGCCTGAAGCTGGTCTATACCTGCGACCGGGGGAAGCATTAGGGGGCAGGGGGATATTGCCGCGCATAACAAGATCATAGTCCTATCAAAATGACGTAACTGCCACGCCTAAAGGGGGGCCGGGGGGATGCTAAATCCTGTCAAAAAAACAGAGGCATGAGAAGCGGGGGGAAAGGTGCGGGGAGAGGGGGGAAAGTGCCGTGAAAAGGCAATCGGATAATAGTCCGCGGGAGCGAAAGTATTGACCTAAGATGCCGGGCCGGGCATTTTGTGGATTATATAATTATTGTTATCTTGATGAATTTTAAATATTTTTTTTCAACAAAAGGCTCCTAGAATGAATATACCTAAATTACCACTAAATAATTTAGAGGAAAGACACTTCGGTTTGACTCGTTCTATTGCAGACTGTTTTTGTGAAGCAGCTTGCATATGCCTAGATCGAAATCATGTGCCCCCACAGGAGTTTGATCTTAAGGGAAATGATTTCGAAAAAAAAGCTCTTGTAGAATGGGATCCTCCCGATGACCGTTGCATAAGAGCTTGGGCAAATAAGGACGATGCAACTCGTGATGGAGCATACGCATGTGCGTTAGCGACAACTGAGTTGTGTTTGGGGCTTTATGCTGCGAGAAGGGCCGAAACACTTACTGGTGCTGATTATTATGTAAGTCCCGATCCAGGCTCCACTGAAGATTTCGAAAATTGTTTGCGTTTAGAAGTTTCTGGTACCAATATGGATGATTACGAGGTTAATCGGCGTTTAAAAACCAAAGTCAGTCAAGCATTTGCTGGCAAAAGCAATCTGCCAGCCATCGCAGCTGTTGTCGGCTTTAAAGTAAAAAAAATTTTAATAGAAAAAGTAAATGAAAGACTATGACCTGGCTAGAACATCATTTAAATAGTGAGAAATTTGCTGGTCTTGCAGATTCAGCCATGAAAAACGGTGATATTGATAAAGCAGTGCATTTATACAAAGAAGCCGCTAAAGCGGAAGAACAAGCAGTTTCTTTTTTGGATCTATCAAAAAAGAAAACCGTCGGCATTACGATTGTCAGCGCAGCAGCACTTTATTTTAAAGGAAAGGAATTCCAAAAAGCTGAACATATCGCCTATAACTGGCTCGCTAGTAATAAGCTATCGGAATTTGCAGCAAGCCAGCTTAAGACAATATTACAAACAATATGGGATGAAAAAACATTTCAAAGCGCTGGCGTCGAATTCACGAAAGAAACGGTTTTGATTTCAGTTAGCGGAGGTGAAGTAGTTCCGGGTGGGGCTCCGCTAGATCTTATCCACAGAAAAGTTGACGAGGTTAAAAATTTATTTTATAGAATTATTGAAATGCAATTAAACCGGCCCTTCCGGAGAAGGGGGGCTCCAGCAACTGAAATTCAAGAACAATTCCGCCCTTGGCTTTTTCAAGCAGAACCCGGTAGTTATCAATTTGCCGTACGAATTCAAAAACCAGCACAATTATCGCTATTCCCTGATAAAAAACCTCCAGTTGAAGAAATTACAATGAAATTTTTTGAAGTTTTGGAAGCTTCAGCAAAAGAATCACATGATGAGTTAATACAAATTATCCCCGATAATGAGTATCGCGATTATTTTTTGAGGCTCGCAAGAAATCTTGCTCCAACAGGTAAGTCATTTGGAAAGTTGAAAATAAAATCTGCAATAGATAAGGAATCTCGCCCAATAACCTTTATGCCTGAAACAAGAAAAGCTCTTAATAGAACTATACGCTCAACAAAAAAAGAATCTGACCAAGACATTGAACTTAAAGAGTTGCAGCTTTCGGGGGTTTTACGCGCACTTCACCTTGATAAAGATTGGATTGAGATAAATATACATGAAAAGTCTGAAACCATTAGAATTTATCAAACTGGAGATGTGATTGATGACATAGTAGGACCAATGGTTAACCAAAAAGTCTTAGTAGATGTTTTGGCTGCACCTGATGGTAAATATATATTCCAAGACATTCAGTCAGATGAGTAAGAGATAACATTCCATTTCATCAGATACTGGGGAACTTGCTCACGTCATGCCTGTTCCTAGCGACAATCCCGGAGGTCATCTTTAGGGCTTTCATAGGCATTACTAACCGCGGATGCCTTGCACGCCAACAGCTTGCTTCCAGTCGCCGTAGGCGCGGGTGGTAAGCAGGCTATCATAACACGGTTGCCATGGCCCATCTTATCTGGCAGCATGGTTTCGG
>DIVP01000045.1 GCA_002422465.1 Peptococcaceae bacterium UBA6129
ATGCTTTTGGACGCCAGCAACAACCCCCCCGGGTTGGTTGAAATTTTTATAAATCTTTTTACTGCCAAGGGTTCAGCGATGTAATATACGGCGAAGTTTTGACTTTTCGGTTTTGAAATTTTCAGGATACCAGAAAGGTAGTGAGGTCATGGAACAATCACCTTTGGAGATTGAGATTAACCGCCTTAAAGAAGAATTTAAGGATGCTGATAAAAGCAAGCTAGAGGTATTAGATGGGCTGATTGAGCAAGCAGCCTATGAACGCATATATTTGAAAAGGCTAAACGAGCAGGCAATTAATACCGGCCTGGTCCAATTTCATCCGGAAGATGCAAAATTACAACGTGCCTTGCCCATCTCTGCTGAAATCGCTCGGCACTCGGCAGCCCTAACTAACATCATGGACAAACTTCTGAAACATTTAGCGATTGATCAGGACGATGATGATGACGGACTAGACGATTATGCATAGTTTTTTAATCGAGTATTACCAAAAGTGCGCATCCGGAGAGATTATTATCGGCCGCGAGTTAATGACAGAGCTTGAAATGCTCATGGCGGATATGGAGGACCCACAATACCGTTTTGATACGACCGATGCCCACAAACGGATCAGCTTCATCGAAAAAGAGTGCCGCCATTCGATTAGTCCCTTTGCCGGAAAGCCGTTCATCCTTGAATTATGGGAAAAAGCATACCTTGAAGCATTCTACGGCTTTTACATGGAGATCGATGAGAAATGGTTGAGGCGGTTCATTGAAAGCACTCTTTTAGTCGGCAGAAAAAACGGAAAAACATCACTCTGTGCAGCCGATGGGTTAGCAGAGTTTTTTTGTGGAAATATCGGTACCAATATCCTTTGCGCATCCAACGATTACGAACAAGCAGGCCTGATCTTTGATGAAATCAATAATATGCGTGAGGAAAGCCCCAAGTTGGAACGGGTAAGCCGGAAGAATATCAAAGGCATATTCATGGGCAACCCGAAACAGCACAAAAAAACGGGCAAATTCAGTTATCAAAATAAGGCAAAAATCAAAAAGCTGTCAATAAAGACCGGATCCAAAGAGGGCAAAAATATCGATAAAGCCCTTGTGGATGAAGGTCATGAAATGAAAGATGATAGCCTGGTCCGTCCGGTCAAACAGTCCCAGTCAACAAAAGACGAACCGATGTTCAATGAAATCACCACTGAAGGGTTTACCGATGACGGATACCTTGATAAACGGTTAATTGAAGCCCGGCAGGTTTTAAAAGGCGAGCTGTTCCGGCCCCGGTGGTTAATATGGTTATATACGCAAGACAGCGAGGCGGAAATTTGGCAGGATCGCCAAACCTGGGTAAAGTCAAACCCAAATTTAGGGGTATCAAAAAAGTGGCGGTACCTTGATGATCTGATAGAGGAGGCTAAAACAAATTCTGCGACCAGGGCGTTTATGTTGGCAAAGGATTTCAATATCAAGCAATCCAACGCCGCGGCATGGCTCCAAGAATCGGAGATTATCAATTCAGCAACGTTTGATATTGCCGATTTTGCCGGATCCTTTTATCTGGCCGGCAACGACTTTATGGAAACGACCGACTTGTGCGCCAGCAAATTGATGCTGATGCGTCCAGGCGATCAGACAGTGTATTTTTATTCGCATTATTGGATTCCCGAGAGCAAACTCGAAAAAAGCCCGGATGATGTAGACTATCGCCAGTGGGCGCGGGACGGATATCTTACCATCGTCCCGGGAAATTCTGTTGATAGCTCGATTGTTGCCGATTGGCAGTATGAGTTGCTCAAAGAATATGACCTGAAACCATATAAATCGGGGTATGATAACCGTTTTGCCAAGGATTATATCAGGCGATTTGAGGAAATCTTCGGTAAAGAGATTGTTGAAAATGTATCGCAGGAGGCGAAATGCCTAAACAATCCCATGCGCCGGCTGGAAGCTGATTTAAGGGATAAGCTGGTAAATTATAATAATTGTTTTGGTGATTTATATTGTTTTAGAAATACAGGCATTAAAACGGATTCTATCGGGCGTATCCAACCGTGTAAACTTCATGCGACGCAGCGGATCGACGGTACAGCTGCGGCGCTTTGTTGTTATGCAATGCGCGAGTGGCATGGCAGCCAATTTTTTACCATGATAGGCGGGTGATAACTTGAGTGTATTAACATATCTCAAATCAGTATTTCCAGGAAAAGCAAGTAAATATCAACGCTGGCTTTCTGATTCAACGCCAATATTTTCTTCTTTCGGCAATAATATTTATTTATCTGATTATGTGAATAATGCCATCGATCGGGTGGCAAGCGAAATAAGCAAAATTGAGTTTAAAAGCATAGTGCAAAACGGTGACTCTTTGGCTGTTCAAAATGACGATATTACCCGATTATTTCGATTCAAACCGAATCCATTGCAGACTGCATCAGACTTCTTTGCAAATATTGAATGGCTACGACGTAAAAACAGGAACGCCTTTATTTATCCCCAATATGAGCTGATAACGATGCCGGACGGCAGGCAATTCAAGCGTTTTACTGCTTTCTATCCGTTAAACCCAGCATCAGTTTATATCGGCGTATCGGATGGCATAGTTTGGGAAATAAAATTTGATTTTGAGGATGGGTCAAGCTACACCCTGCCATATTCGGAGCTCATTCATCTAAAATGGCGCCGCGGGGTCAACACTGTTATTGGCGGCGGCGACGATCGCGGCCTTGCTAATGATTATGATGTGGTCAGGGTTCTCGATTCTCTTGATAAAGCCATTCAGGGGTTGCCAAAAAGCATCGAAGCCAGCCTCCAAGTCAAAGGTGTATTTGCCGCAACCACATTGGCGGATGCCGATAAGCTTAGAAAAATTCGCGATGAATTTGAGGAACATATTGCAACCAGTAAAAGCGGTATGGTGGCGGTTGACCTTGCCGGCACTTTTACGCCGATGCGGATCACCCCTCCGGAGATACCGGAAGCGGCCATGAAGTTTTTAAAAGCGGTTATTCAAGAGCGGTACGGAGTTTCTGCTGCGATTTTGTCCGGTGATTATTCCGGCGATCAACACAGCGCCTTTTATCAGACTGCGCTCGAGGACTTTATTATTCAATTTGAGCAGGCCTTTACCGCATGCTGTTTTTCCCCGCGCGAGCAGGATATTGGACATCGGGGAAAATGCTATTATAACAAAGTCGCATATATGGCTACAAAGGATAAGCTGGAGCTTTCTAACCTTGCGAAAGAAACGGGCATTATGACGCTCAACCAAATCAACGAAATGTTTGGTGTCCCGCCTTTTGAAAACGGAAACAGGCGAATCCAGAGTCTTAATTACATGAATATAGACGAAATTGATCAGTATCAAAAAGGGAAGGCTGGTGTAGCAGATGACACAGAAGAATAATTATGAACGCCGACTAATTGAGATCCGTGCCGTAGATGGCGAAGATAAAATGACCATTGAGGGGTATGCCATCACCTATGAACAGCCGGCAACTCATAAATACGGCGGCCGCAAATTCACTGAAACAATCAAAAAGGGCGCCCTGGATAACACGGATATGAAAGATGTGCCTCTTCGCTATAATCATAACGATAATGTGATGATTATGGCCCGGACCCGTAATAAATCATTGCGGCTTATCAAAGACGATACCGGGTTAAAAATTGAGGCTGATCTCCTTGATACCCAAAGCAACCGGGATCTTTATAAGGGCATTCAGGAAGGCTTAATTGATAAAATGTCTTTCGCCTTTGCCGTCGCTGACCGCGGCGATACGTGGGTTTACGGAGAAAAGGAAACAACCCGGGAAATTACCAATATTGAACGGCTGTACGACGTAAGCGTGGTGGATACCCCGTTTTACGATAGTACATCAGTATACGCGCGGAGCTTTGAATTGCTGGAGAGCGAGGAAAAGCGGCTGGATGGCTTGCGCGAGGCAGAGCAGTTGAAAATGAAAATAAAGATAAGGAGTCAACTATGAATAAGAAAAAATTATTGGAGATAATCGCCAAAAAGAACGAGCGTAAAATTACCCTGGGAAAACAGGCTGATACGTGTGAAGATGTTACCCAGCTTCGCGCGATCAGCACTGAGCTTGAAACGCTGAACGAGGAGATTAGGAGCCTGCAGGAGCTGGCGGATTCTATACCTGATGAAAATCACCAGGAGGAAAGAACTGCCGCCGTAACCGGTGGGGTTCCGGGCGTAGTTGTAGCCGGAGCGAACAGTCAAGAGCAGCGCGATGGTATTGCTGCACCCGAAAATAGATTTGCTTCCACCGAATATCGTCAAGCTTTCATGGAATATGTGCTGAGAGGAACCCCAATCGCAGCTGAATATCGCGATGATACCTTTACGGCCGTTGCGGATGCCGCAGCGGTAATTCCGACGACTATCATGACTGAGATTATCAAGGAAATGAAGGTTCGCGGTCAAATCTTCGCGCGTTGTCGCAAAACCAATATTCCAGGCGGCGTTCGATACCCCATCTTATCGCTCAAGCCTACCGCTTACCGGATTACGGAAGCGGCCCCGTCTGATCGTCAAAAGATTCAAGCCAACACCTATATCAGCTTTGGCTATCTCGGTATGGAGTGCAAAATTGCCACAGGGATTTTAACTTCTGTTGTGACCATCGCCGCTTTTGAAGCGGAAATAGTCCCCTTGATTGTTGAGGCGATGACCACCAGAAACGAGTACGAGGTATTCAACGGCAACGGTACCACCGAAATGATGGGTATCTTAACTGATACCCGCGTCGCTGCCGGGCAGAAAATCACGCTTTCCAGTGCGGAGTTTATGGAGTGGGATACCTGGAAAAAGAAGGTTTTTGCAAAAGTGCCGCTTGCACATCGCAATTATGCGATTTACATGGGCGCGGGTACCTTCGACGGTTATATTGACGGCATGGTTGACGCTAACGGTCAGCCTATCGGCCGCACCAACTTCGGCATTGCCTCCGATCCTATTTACCGCTTTGGCGGCAAGGAGGTCATTGAGGTTGAAGAGGATGTTATCGCTAGTTACGATAACGCGTCCACCGGTGATGTGGTAGCCGTATTTGTCGATCTCGGCGACTACGCCATTAACAGTAATATGCAAATGGCAATGTACCGCTGGTTTGACCATGACACAAATCAATGGGTTGATAAAGCCCTCCTGATCAATGACGGCAAGTTGCTGGATGCGGCCGGTGTGCTCATCGTGAAGAAAGGCGCCTAGTCTTTATCAAAGTAAAATAGTTATTCTGGGAGGGCTTCGGCCCTCCCAACTATTTAGGAGGTATTAAAATGTATCCATATAATCATAAGCGCGGCCAGACCATCCAAACTGACGCTCCAGGCGTATCGGTTGACCGCTTTTTCGGCGCTCGCTACCATATCGCCGCGGCGGATGCTGTGGCCGCTGACGCTGCTGGAATTATGGCAGCGACCAATCTCGACGTAGCAAAATCAATTACAACCGGTCTTTCACAACCGGCTGTCCCTCGTAATGCGCAGATTGACGGCAACGTGTCCGGTATCACCGGTAATGTCAAGGTTTACGGCACAAATATGGCCGGTGATGCAATTGATGAAACCCTGGCCGCGAATGGTACAACCAACGTAGTCGGAGCAAAAGCCTTTGCATCTTTTACAAAGGTTGATCTGCCTGCCAAAGTTCATACTGCCGTTAAGCAGGTGGAGACGGCTACCGCTGCCGGTACCGTTACGACTGCCGGTAATGCTTTAGTTACCGTTACGTCCGCTTTGTTTGAAGAGGCGGAGGCCATCGATGTCCCGGTAGAGTTAGACGATGACGCCGCGGCGATCGCATTAGCGATTCGGACGGCCCTGGCTGCGAACGCGAATGTCGCGGAGCACTTCACGGTATCCGGGGAAACTGATGCCGTTATTCTTACGGCGAAACTGGAAGCGGCGAATGATGCTACCCTAAATATTGCGATCGATGATGGAACCGGCGAAGGTGCCAGTGAGGGCGTTACGACCGCTGCGACTTCTGCCAATACCACAGCGGGTGTTCCCCACGATCAGATCAGCGTTGGCTGGGGCGATATCTTTGGTCTTCCTTATCTGCTTGCGGCTGATGAACAAGTGATTGTTAAATTGTTCGATAAAACGGTTGATACTGGCACGGTTGTCGCGGACGATGACGAACTCGAAAAGAACACGTTTGATCCTAATGGTTTCCCGGACGGGCTCAAGGATATCGATCTGTATATTCTGGTTTAAGGAGGAATAGTCATGGCTCTGCCTGCCGGACTGCTTAACGCAGCTAAAAACGAATTGGATATAACTTGGGATGATGATGATCTCGATAGTAAGCTTTCCGGCATCCTCGCCCGCGGCATCAAATATATAGACGGCGTGGCATGTGCAGAGTTAAATTATTCCACTGATGATAAGCCTCGCGAAATGCTGTTTGAGTACGCCCGATACGTGCGCGCGGGACGGTTGAATGAGTTTATGAAAGATTATCTGCATGAACTATTTAATTTGCAGGTAACGCAAGGGATGATTGCCGATGCAGACGTATAAAAACGGGGTTGTTACTGTATATGAGCTGGGAAACATAGCCTCTGACGGCGATATGCCAAAAGAGGGATTAACGCTCAAGTATACATTGAGATATGATGAGCGGACTGTCGGTATTAACCGGTATTATACCGCGCTGCAGGCGAATGTCAGAATTAATTATGTTCTGCGCTGCCCACGTCTCCGCAGTGTATCTACGCAAGATATCGCTATCCCAAATGACGGCAAACAGTACAGAATTGATCTCATTCAATACCCCGAGGACGATCCGCTCAGCATGGACCTAACGCTAGAGGGGGTGACGGCACTATATGACATTGTCTGATGTTAAAACCGCGCTTCTTACCGTCACGCCCAATGTTGGGCATTATAAGGTAACTAAGAAAACAGATAAATATATTGTTTGGGCGGAGGACAGCGGCGCCGCCGCGCTTTGGGCGGACGGCCAGCAGCAAGGCCAAGCGATCAGCGGCACCATTGATTATTTCACCAAAACCGAATACGATCCGAACGTGCAAGCGATCGAGGCCGCACTCAACGCCGCGAAAATATCCTTCAAACTGGAATCCGTTCAGCATGAAGAGGAAACGGGCTATATCCATTATGAATGGATTTTTGAAGTCGAGGGGTGGTGATCGGCACGGCCAGAATGACCTTTAAAGCCGGTGATGAATTTGCCCTGAAACTCTCAAAGCTCGCCTCCGGAGCTGATGAAATTGCCAAAAAAGCAATATACGAAGCTGCCGGAATCGTCGCTGATAAGATCACAAACAACGCTTATAACGTGATGTCCGACCATGGGCCGAGTGAGATGATGCATTCTTTTGGTATTGCGCCGATAAAACCGGATGAGTCGGGAAATTTGAACACAAAACTCGGTTTTGACGGTTACGATTCAAAAGGCGTACCAAATCAGCTTAAGGCCCGTGTTCTTGAATCAGGATCCAGTAACCAGAAAAAACGCCCCTTTGTGCGACCTGCGGTAAACGCTACAAAACAACAGGCCCTCACCGCCATGGGGCAAATCATCGATGAAGAAATTAAAAAACGTATGGGAGGTTAAAACATGGCAAAAGTTGATCTAAAATATCCGGTTTATGCGCCGGCCACTGAGACCGATTCGGCTATCAGCTACGGAACCGGCGCGGTCCTGGCAAAAGCAATAAGCGCGGATATAGCGATTGAAACGAACGACGTTAAACTTTATGCCGACGGCATCCTCGCTGAGAGCGACCAAAGCTTTAAAAGCGGTACTATAAAAATAGGGGTTGATGAGCTCCTGGATGCCGCAAAAGTGGCGCTCTTGGATTATATCGAGGGATCAGTCGTTGACGTCAGTCTCGGAACAAAAGAACTATCTGCAATCGGCGCCGCATCACCGGCTTATGTTGGTTTTGGTTGTTATGGCAAAATCATCAGAAATAAAATTGCCTATTATCGTGCGGTTTGGCTGAAAAAGGTGCAATTTGCGGAGCCAAACGATTCGCTGAAAACCAAAGGAGAAACACTTGAATTTGGCACCAGTGAACTCGAAGGCGAAATCATGATCGATATCACCGGCGTATGGAAGGAAGAAGCGAGGTTTTCTACCGAGCCGCTTGCAAAGGCTTGGCTCGAGGGCAAGGCCAATATTACCGCTAAAGCCGCCAACGTTGCTTCGAGCGTGGCTAGCGGCACTTATGCCGGGAATAAAAACATCACGCTGACGACCGCGGAGGCGGCTGGTACAATCTATTACACCGATGACGGCACTATTCCGAGCGCAACCAACGGCACGGAATATACCGCCGCCATTGAGCTTACGGCCCCGGAAAATGTTTGCATCAAGGCGGTCTGTGTGGCGGCTGGCAAGGCGAACTCCGACATCCTGGAGCTTTATATTACGCTTACCGCTTAATTGATCAAACAGTATATAGTTAATTACAAAGCAAAATCGGGTCCGGGGAAAATAAACCAATCCCCGGGCGCCGATTTTTATTAAAAGGAGGCTTACTAAATGAGCGATATGAAGACAAAAGGAATAAAAATACAGCTGGGCAATGAAGAATATGGATTAAGGTTTACCTTGAATGTTATAGATGATATTCAAGAAAAATTTGATATTTCAATTTCTCAATTTGGAGAACTTTTTACCGAAGAAAAAAAGAGTATAGCAATAATGCGATATCTTTTAACTATTCTTATTAATGAGGATATTGACTGCGTTGCTGATGAAACAGGGGAACCTCCGCGCAAACACGTTGATGAGCGTTTTGTTGGACGGCATATTGAAACCAAAAATTTAAGTGAAATGATGGGGCCTATCTTCGCGGCTTTTTCTGGTTCATTACCTGAAAAAGGGGATGAAGTCCCAAACGCGAGGAGCGAGGAATAGAAAAAATACCTATTCCTCGCTGCCTATTTATTGGCCGGACTTTGCTGGGATATCCTGAGCGCGAAGTGTGGCATATGACGCTACGAAAATTAATCATTTTATATGCAGAATATCAAGAGGAGCATGGTCAATACCAGGCTCCTTTAACTTTAGATGATGTAATCCCAGCGTAAAAGGAAGTGAGCGTATGGCTTATGATATTGGCCCCGTTATAGGCATAGAGGGCGAAAAAGAATTTAAAAATGCAATAAGCAATATCAACAAAGAAATGTCTTTACTCGGATCAGAGATGAAAAAAGTAACGGCTCAATTTTCCGATAACGCTAATAGTATGTCTGCTTTGACGTCCAAAAACAAAGTTTTAACGAGCCAGGTTGAAGAACAGCGAAATAAAGTAAATACATTACAGGATGCCCTAAAAAAAGCAAAACAAGAATACGGGGAAAATTCTGATCAGGTGCGCAACTGGCAGAAGCAATTAAATAACGCGGAGGCGGATCTCGCTAAATTAGAAAATCAAGTCACGCAAAATGAAAAAGCCATTAAAGAATATGGACAGGCCCAAACTAAAGCCGCTTTAAACAGTGAAGAATTCAGCAAAGCACAAGATAAATTAAAGACCATGGTAAAAGCGGTAGCAGTAGTTGTTGCGGCTGCCGGAGCTGCTGTCTTAGCGTTTGCAAAAAACGGGTTGGAATTAGCCAGCGATTTGGCAGAGGTGCAGAATGTTGTTGACGTAACCTTCGGTGACGGCGCCAAAATAATAGATCAATGGGCAAAAGATGCAGCCGAGGCTTACGGCCTGTCTATTTTAAGTGCAAAACAATATACCGGTACGATGGGCGCAATGTTAAAATCAATGCAGCTAAGCGATGATGTTGCGCTGGATATGTCCACGAGTTTAGTCGGTTTGGCTGGCGATATGGCCTCCTTTTATAACCTTGACCATGAAACTGCGTTTGAAAAAATTCGATCAGGTATCTCCGGCGAAACTGAGCCTTTAAAACAGCTCGGCATTAATATGAGTGTGACAAATCTTGAGGCATATGCTTTGTCCCAAGGTATAACTGAAGCTTATAGTAGTATGACTGAAGCCGAAAAGGTAACGCTAAGATACAATTATTTAATGCAAGTTACTGCGGACGCCCAGGGGGATTTTGCCCGGACATCTGACGGTTTTGCAAATCAGCAACGTATTTTAAAACTTGAAATACAAAATCTTTCTGCATCTTTAGGCGAAAAATTGTTACCGATTATCAATGAAATGATGCCGAAAATAATTGATTTTGTTAAAAATATTGATTTGACGCCAATTACAAATGCACTCGATTGGATTTTAGAAAACATAGACAAAATAGCAGCAGGAGCGGCAGCGCTTGGCGCGGCCATGATTACCTGGAACGTAGTTGCTACGGTACAAGCGGTCGTTAAGGCCATTAAGGGATGGCAACTCGCAACAGAGGGTATGACTGTAGCTCAAAAGCTGCTAAATTTAGCGATGGCCGCAAATCCAATAGGAATTATTATAACTGCTGTTGCCGCTTTAGTAGCGGCGATCGTAGTTTTATGGAACACAAATGAGGATTTTCGGAAAAAGGTTGTCAAAATTTGGAATAGCATTAAAGATTTTTTTATTGAGCTAGGGGCTAAGATCAAAGAAATATTTAATGCTATTTGGACGTGGATTAAGGATAATGTTATTCAACCAATGATTGATCGAGTTGAGGCAATTAAAGCATCTTGGCAATCATTCAAAGATAAAATATTCGAAGTATGGACGGCGGTTGCAAACTGGATAAGCGACAAGTGGAACTGGTTAAAAAATAATGTTTTTACGCCGATTAAAAATGTTATAGATGATGTCAAAGAAAAATTTCAAGAATTTCGCACGAAAGCAGAAGAAGTCTTTGAAGCGGTGCGTGCTTGGATTGAGGATAAAATCGGTAAAGCAATAGAAAAAATAACTAATTTTATTAATAAAATTAAAAGTGCAATAGATTGGCTAAAAGAACTCGGCGAACAAGCTGAAGAATCATCGACATTAAGAGGAACTGGTATTTATACTGCGTCTACTAGTGGTAGTGGGTATACCGGAGCTACATACGCCGAAGGAACTGATTATGTTCCATATACGGGGTATGCCCTTCTCCATAAAGGGGAGGCTGTTTTAACTGCGGAGGAAAACGCCGCCCGTGGCAGCGGGGCGCCTACTGGACGTACCGTAATTATAAACCTTAATACAAAGACAGCTTCTAAATCTGAAATCGATTATATAATCCGTCAAGCAAATATTCAATTTGGGATGGCATGATGAGAAAATTCTACCTCGAAAACTCCATAGGCCAGCGCATCGACCTCAACGGCGCCACAGGTATCCGCTTTATCAATCCTGCCGGACTGGGCTTCGACCTGACCGGTACTTACGCGAGTCTGGGGACGGGCTTCTTTGTCGATATCTCCGGGGATGAGGAGCCTCAATTACCTATTGTCGGCGATATCATATTTAGCCGCGGCGAAACGTACAGCACTTACCGAGACTTCTTAGATTGGCTGATGCAGGATTATGATCTGTTCTTTGTATATTGTCCTTTTGAAACCCGCGAATACTACCGAAAGGTTAAGATGAGCTATATGAGCAAGACAGAAAAGGAGACGGTCAATATCCTTCGTGCGCCCGTCTCCTTTGCTCCATTGACGCCATGGTTTCTGCCGACGCCTTTCCGTACCATAATCAATTATGCGTCGACCGGCTATAAGCGGTATCCGTACCGTTATCCGTATCGGTATCCGGCAAGTCGGCAGGAGGGAGCCGTCGAGGTTACGGTCATCGGCCATCTTCCGGCTGCGATCAGGCTTGAATATGCCGGGCTGCTGACTAATCCGTCTATTGTGATAACCGGGGAAACTACCGGGAAGATATACGGTCAGTGCGATATTTCCGCGACGTTGGAAAGCACGGACAAGCTATTATATTCTTCGGAAAAAAACAATTCCTATATTAAGAAACAGGCTGCAGATGGCACGATAACGGACTTGATCGATGTGGTAGATGTAGCCGATGAAGCAAAAGAGCCGTTCCCGGAGATCCCCGCCGTTGAGCCGTGCCGGGTTGCGCTGGTATCGTCTACGGCGATAACCAATAACGCCGATATATGGATTTATAACTATTATAGGGGCGGTTAAATGAAAGCCTATATAAAAAGCTTTGTCAATTTCAAAACATATGCCTATCCCGAAATAGCGGATCATGATTATGTCTTGGCCTCGATTTATGATGAGCAGTCCATGTTTACGATAGATTGGGACGGCATTATTAATTCCGGCGATTTTTTAATTTGTGGCCGCTTCATGGGCCAGATATTGACTGTTGACCCGGGCGAAGGAATTACAAAAATTATCGTCTGTGAAAGCATCCTCTTCTTTTTCAAACGCGACCTGATCTATCCCGGTGACGGCGCAACGGTTGAGGCGTTTATCGCCTCTGAGCTGACGGATAACTTCAAATCCGTGGCCGATACCAAATACGCCATGCCTTATCTTACGATCACCCATACCGCGGCAACGAGCTTCATCAAGCCGGATATTAAAGACGGGATATATAACCTTAAATCCTATATTGCGAAGGTGCGCCGGGTTAAAAATGTGTTTGTTGACTTCTCGAGAACAAAAGATAACTTGCTGATTAGCGTCGTGCCGCGAGTGCCGGACAGTCACAATATCGTCATGGAGGATGGCCATCATTCGCTTGTTTCTCAAACGCTGGCAAGCAATTCTGTGGCGAAGATTACCACCTTTCAGGATTCTACCGCTACGGATTGGTACTTAAACCCGGACGGATCTATCACGAGTACGGAGCCGGAAATCAGGGTTGACGGTGAATGGAAAACGCTATTTTTAGATACGGACAAAGTCGCCGCCGATGAAGTGACAAACGAATTTGCATCAAACAGCCATAGCCATAAAATAGAGTTCCGGTCTGATAAAATTTACGGATTTTATGATAATGTGACACTACGAATCAAAGGTAAGGCCTTATATTCTTATATCTCTTGTATCCGTAAAGACCGCGGCGATAACCGCTATTTATATAAAACGGGCGAACTGAGGACCACGCTAACCGACAAATTAAAGGAGCTGACATAATATGGGTGATATATTAGGTTGTACTTTTGACAACCAGCAAGTGCCGCCGAAGCATGACGCGGCTTTGTATCAAAAAATATTGGCTGACGGCATTATCGACGGCTGCGCGATCACATCCTCCGGGGATGAGCTGACTATCGCCGCCGGGCATGTTATCGCCTGTGGGCGTGTCATGGAATTTCCGTCAGCTGTGACGTTGGTCATTGATGGTGCGACGTCCGGCTATGCTCGGGTAAAAATTGTTATCGACATGACTGCCGAGGCCACGGATGAAGTATTTGAGCAAGCCGTGTTTGCGGTGGAATATTCGGCGACGACATCCTTCCCGGCCTTAACGCAGGAAGACATAAACGGCACCGGGACAACGTATGAACTGGCAATTTGCGTCGTATCTCTGGACGCTGGCGGAGTGGCCGCAGTAGAAAGCTCACTCGGCGTATCCATCGGTAATATTACGGCTGGCCCGACAGACCTAACACCGGGAGTGAGTACGCTTGTTGCCGGGATGATTTACTTCTTCTATGAGGAGGCGTAAATATGGCTAAAGCATATTTTGGAGGTGCGGACAATAAGGCCGTCGTTGCTAAAAAGGTGTATTTTGGCGATGCGAGCAATCTCGCTGTCGCAGTCAAAAAAGCATATATGGGCGATGCAAACGGAATCGCGCAGCTGATATATGCGAGCGGATTTAGTGAGATTATTGAACTTGATGCAATTGAACATGATATTGCTAATGGAACTGAAAATAGCTTAGTTCAAATAGACGCCACGCATTTTATTTTGGCATATACAGGGCCCGATTCAGATGGTTTTATTAAAACCTTTTCAATTGATGGAAGTTATAATATTACAGAGATAGACTCACTAGAACATGATACGGTTGATTGTCGGTTTAATTCCTTAGTAAAAATAGATGATACTCATTTCCTTCTTGCGTATGCAAGCACGCTTTTGGTGGGGTATATTAAAACTTTTTCCATTGATGGCAGTTATAATATTACTGAATTAGATTCACTTCAACATGAGAGTGGTTACGGAGCCTATAATTCTTTAGTAAAAATTGATGATACCCATTTTATTCTCGCATATCAAGGTCCAAGTACAGATGCCTCGCTTACAACTTTTTCGATTGATGGCTCTTATAATATTACCGAATTGCATTCACTCTTGCATGACTCGGGCAATGGGGCATTTAATAGTCTTGTAAAAATAGACGCCACTCATTTTATCCTCGCTTATAGCACTACTGATAATTTTGGTTATATTAAAACTTTTTCTATTGATGGCAGTTATAATATTACTGAAATAGATTCTCTCAATTACGACTCAACTTATTGCCAATATTGTTCTTTGGCAAAAATTGATGGCACTCATTATTTGTTGGCATATACTGGCCCGGACTATGATGGTTTTATTAAATCATTTTCTATTGACGGTTCCTTTAATATAATGGAAATTGATTCATTGGAATATGATACCGATACTGCAGAGCATAATTCGTTATTAATGCTCGATAATGAATATGCAATTTTGGCCTATAAAGGACCATTAAGTGACGGTTTTATTAAACTTTTTTTCATTGATGGTAGTTATGAAATCACTGAAATTGTTTCACTCGAACACGATATTTCTGAGGGTCAATATAACAGTTTAATAAAGATTGATGAAGAGCATGTTATATTAGCACATTCGGGAAGCGGGTATGATGGATATATCAAGACTTTTAAATTATCTTAATTTCTAGGAGGCACGGGCATGACCACTATTGAAGATTTGGCAATTAAACAGGCTGAAACGGCTCAAAAAGTCGAGGGGCTAACCGAGAAGGTCGACGAAATTAAAAAGAACCAAGAGGCCTTGATGAAACTGGCTACCTCCGTTAAACTCCTTGCCCAAAGCCTGGGAGCCCTTATTACAAAGGTCGATGACATTGACGCAAAGGTGGACTGCCTGGAAAAAAAACCAGGGAAGAACTGGGATAAATTGGTTTGGATTGTCGTTACTGCAGCAATCACTTGCGTGGTTACGTTACTAATTACTAATAATTTATAAGGAGGTACATATCATGGATTGGAAACAAAAATTAAGCTCTCGTAAACTGTGGGCGGCGATCGTGGGCGTCGCTATGGGCGTCGCGATGGTTTTCGGCCTCGATGAAAACACCATCTCCACCGTGGCCGGCGCCGTAACAAGCCTGTCCAGCATTATCATCTACATCATGACCGAGGGGAAGGTAGATGCCGCTGCGGTATCGCAGGCCTATGTCGATGCGGAAAAGATCATCGGCGCCTTTGCCGAGGGAATAAAGGATTGCAAAAACGAGGTGGAGGCGGACGATACCACAGCCGCCGAAGGTACAAACTAATGAAATTCAAACTGCCGAAAATCAATTTTAATATAGGCAAAAAGCTGGCTGAGAGTAAAATCTGGAACACCTTATTTAAACAGGTGATTCCTTTTTTTATGATGATTATCTTCCTGCTTACGATCATCGTCGTTTTCTGGTCACTGGCCCTCTGCTCAAAAGATATATCGTCAGCGCAGTACGCGATTGATTTGGCAAAAGAATTCGTCACCGGGATTGCTATAGCCGTCTGTGCTTTTGTCTTGGGCAAGGCTGCGGATCATTGGCTGCAGGATCATTATAATCTTGACGGGGACGGCAAGCCGCTAAATTGCAAGGATATTTCTGATCAGTAAACCCCTAAGCGGGGTTATTTTTATGGCCTGGGGGTGAATGCATGAAAACAATAGGAACGATAAAGTGCGGCGATACGTTCTCGTTTACGGCGGCTCTTGTCGATGAGGCGACCGGTGATCCGTTGACCGGAGTAGCGCGTAAATTGAAATGCAACGGCTCATATTCTCCGGACGGTGATGATGTTCTGGCCGAAATGGCCGTTAGCGAGACAAGCGAATCCGGTACCTATTTGTTCGCGGCGCCGGACACCGAAGAGTGGATACCGGATTCGTCGGTATATTTTGATATTGAGTACACGGCTGAGGACGGTCATATTTCCTCTACGGAGACATTTTACGTCAAAGTAAAAGAGGACGTGACTTAATATGGCGGATATATCTTTAACGATTAATCGATCTCCGGCGCCAATCTCGCTTGAAATCCGTGCTGAGGCTCAGCCAATCGTCATTGGTCAGATCGCGCTTCGGCTGCCGGGGCCGAAGGGGGATCAGGGAATCCCCGGGCCTCCCGGGGAAGGGGTTGAGAGCCTGACCAATTTAGAGATCGAGTCGCTGATTAATTCTTTTGTATAGCAGGGAGATGAGTGTATGTCGAAATTTTTAGACGATAATGGGCTCCTTTATTTATGGAGCAAAATAGTGGCCGCTTTCGTGGGTAAGGAGGCAGGGAAAGGCCTCTCAACAAACGATCTGACAACTGAGCTCAAGGCGGGCTATGATGGCGCTGCTACTCATGCCGGGTCTGCTCACGCGCCGTCTGACGCGGAAAAGAACGTACAATCCGACTGGAACCAGACCACCGACACAGCGGATGACTTTATTAAAAACAAACCGACAATCCCGTCCGGGGTGGTTGTTGATAGCGCCTTGTCGGATGAGTCGGAAAACGCTGTTCAAAATAAGGTTATTAAGGCCGCGATTGACGGAAAGGTTGCTAAAAACGACACGATCACCGGTGCGACTAAAGCCAAAATTACCTATGATGCTAAAGGACTTGTGACCGCGGGTGCTGATCTCGAGGCATCCGATATTCCGGATCTCAGCGGGACGTATGTTGCCGGATCAACGAAGGGTCAGGCGAACGGCGTCGCCGGTCTGGGCGCAGACGGTCTAGTGCCATCAGCGCAGCTGCCGTCTTTTGTTGATGATGTTGTAGAACTGATCACAGTTCAAACGGAAAGCGAGACACCTCCGGCGTCATGCGCCACGGGGGATATATATTACGATTACGATGATGCAGAGATTTATACTGCAACCGGCACCGATACTTGGGGAGAGACCGGCGCAGCTCCGGAAAAAAGTAAAATCTTTGTTGACTTGGCGACGAATCTCTCCTATCGGTGGGGCGGGTCCGCGATGGTTCAGATCACTTCATCCGATATGACGGCCATCACTAACTTGGAAATTGATGCAATTGTCGCCCCGGAATAGGGGGGATGATCAATGTCCAAATTTCTCAATGAGACGGGCCTCGCTTATCTTTGGGGCAAAATAACGACTGCGATTTCCGACGCGATTTCCGGTGTAAGCGCACCGGAGGATATGATCGTCGCGGATGATGAGCTGCCGGCTGATCCCTTGCCGCGCGATGCAGACACGCTCGAGGGCCATCTTCCATCCTATTTTGCTACGGTTCATTCCTTTTCTGGAACGATTACGACTACATGGGTCGGTGCCTCAGCTCCCTATACTCAGGACGTTACGGTCTCCGGGATACTCGCGGCTGATCGGCCGCACGTTACGCCGGTATATGACGCAAATCTCGCTACGGCGCTCTTCGAAGAAGAGGCTTACGGATTGATCAGTGAAGTAGAGGCGTCAGACGATGACACGCTCACTTTTACTTGTTTCGGAGATAAGCCGGTGACGGCGATAAATATTGCAGTGGAGGTGATCCGGTAATGGGTATGGGGTTCCTCCACGGGAAAAAAGGCGGGGGCATTGATACGTCTGATGCAAATGCTGTGGCTGGTGATATTCTCGTCACAAAATCTGCTTATGTCAACGATGAGAAGGTCGACGGGTCTATGCCTAACCGCGCCGGAGACACGGCCTGCCTTGCCTCCTCGGTCAGCGGCACGACGCTAAAACTTCGGGCGTCAGATGGGTACCGGGACGGATCAGACGATAATGTGACGATTACGGATGCGGATTTCATTGCCGCAAACATAAAAAACGCCGTAAATATTTTTGGTCTAGCTGGGAATTATGATCCAAATTTAGCTGGCTCTCTTTCTATTGCCGGAACCTACGCTAGCGCAACCTATTACACGGCGGCAAACTGTTATTTAACAAGTGATCCCGCGAACGGCATTGTTGTTTTGGTAATGCGAAGCGGAACGTCAACCGGTTATGAACATATTATTTTTTCAGAGGTCAGCACTCCAGCGGGTGTCACAATGTTGGCTGATTCAGATTCATCCCCGGGTAGCACGTCGGATGCTGCTCAATCTTATTTCTGTTGTGTTTTTACTGGGGTGACTGGAAAATTAAATGTATCAGTCAATTTAAGTGCCGTAAATTCAACATATGATACCGTAACTGCGAGCATAACCGCCGCTTACGCATAAAGGGGGATGATATATGACGACCGTAATAAAAACGCTTAAGACTCTGCTCGGTAATATCGTTCTCCCGCGGACAAGCGCAGCAGCCGTCAGTTATGATAATACAACGAGTGGCCTTGAAGCCACCACGGTCAAAAATGCGCTTGACGAGTTGGAGGACGGAAAAGAAGCTGCCGATGCCAATATTATGAAGAAAAACGCCGCGCAGATCATGACGGCTGATCTGACTGTTAATAATCCGGCGCTGGCCGACGCTAAGGCGCGAAACAGCATTATCTCAAACGTGGACCTGACGCCGGGCGTCTCGGAACTTGCAGCGGGTGTGCTTTATTTTTTCTATGAATCATCGTAAAGAAGGAGGGTTTTACTTTGGATAAACCAATCGAATATGAGCAAACGGCCCCGCCCTGGGGCTCGCTTCTTTATACTATAACCAATAATAAATCGCAGACTATCGGCGTGGCTGGCTGCGGCCCTACTTCGGCGGCGATGGTGGCGGCGACGCTCCGGGATGAGACTATAACGCCTAAAGATGCGGCCGATTTCGCTGTGCGCTATGGTTACCGGACCGCAAATGACGGAACGAAATGGACCTACTTTGGTGCGTTTCTCGGCGCGTTAAAAATTCCTTATAAGCAAACATCATCGGCTGATGAAGCGGTCGCCGCGTTGAAAAAAGGATTGATGGTAATTTGCGCGGCGGGCAAGGGAATATGGACAAGCGGCGGTCATATATTCTTGGCCTACGGTCTGACGAGCGATGGCAAGAAGGTCTATATTCACGATCCGAACAGCGAAGCACAGTATCGGGAATTAGCCAATATATCTAATTTTCGCAATGAGGTTGTGCAGTTTTGGATAATAGAGGAGGATTGGAGGTCTAAAATGATAGTACAGAAAAAAACGGTCGAAGTATTTAACGAGGCCGGGAAAGCCTCTAAACTAAACGGCGTTTACGGTGAACAGACGAATTATATCGCTATTAGGGAAGTAGAGAAGATTGTTCCCTGGGCAATAAAATATGACGCGGAAACTAATCGCGTTATTATTCTGCCTAATATAAAACAGTAACAGCGGCGTCAAGGGTGGGCCGGTACGGCAGACCGCTGATCCGGCTATAAGAGGCGGGGGCGCTGCCGTAATAATTTAATATTTATCTTGGCGGGGCACGTTCACTCCGCCAAGCCTCCTTAAAACCCCTCCGGCGCGTAATGCCGGAGGGGTTTTTTTATTTTATAATTTGGGCGCAATGTGGGCGCAGTAGATACATTTTGAGGATGTTTTTAATAATCATTATTGATAATTTTTACAATTAAAAAGCCAGCCATAATATAATATAGCTGGCTTTTTCTTTTGGTGCCGGTGGTCGGACTCGAACCGACACGCCCGAGGGCACTTGATTTTGAGTCAATATTTATAAAAACATCGAGCATATTATAGCAGGTAGGCTAATAATAGCGTGGGCGCAATGTGGGCGCAATAGATATTATTTCATGGTATTTATCGCGGCGCTTAGTTCCCCTAATTCCTTATGGGTATAGTGCCGGGTCATTTCCGGATCCGCATGACCTCCAATGATTTGACGCGTAGCCTCCGAGATTCCGGCATCATCCGTTTTACTAAACCACGTATGCCGCGTTGCGTGGGGCGTCATTGGTCGGGTGCCGATCTCGGCCACCGCAGCAATGAAATATTCCCGGTAATCATTGTATCGGACGCGGCGGCCATCATCATGACAAATAATAAAGTTGCCGCCTTTACTAAGCCACTTTTCAACATAAGGTACAATCTTTTTATGGATAGGAACGATCCGATCCTTGCCGGCGACTGTTTTTAATCCACCACGGAAAAAGGCCGGATGTCCCTTATCGTCCATAATAACGTTGAATGGAGTCAGGCCAAGAAGCTCACTTACGCGAAATCCGGTATAATTGAGTATCATAATCGTATCTGCCCATTTCACGCCTTGAGCGGCCGCATCCTCAATTTTCTTTTGTTCAATGGTGTTGAAGCTCTTTTGTTCGGTCTTTTTTTCGGCAGGTATCACAATAAATTCGGCATAGTTTTTATCAACTATATCGTTTTGCACTGCATAATTCCAGAGGAGGCGGGCTAAGGTCCGGATATCCTTTTTTGATGATGTTTTATTAGGGCAATTATCAACAATCAGCTGCAGCTGTCCGGTTCGAATATCTTTGACTCGATAATTTTCAAGCAAGGCAAATTGACGCCAGGCAGCATTATAACTGTCCTTTGTCTGTTTGCTGATACCGGAAGCATATTTAATTGGCTGCCATTCATCATGAAGTTCTTTAAGCGTTATATTTGGCTTTTCTATTGGTTTTGCTTTGTATTTTGCAAGAGCCATTTCAGCTTCCGAACGCGTTACAAAATCACCAAGAGGCATACGCTCACAATTTCCGTTTATAGTTTTATTGCCAGTAGATATCTCCACCCGCCACGGCTTCCGCCGCTTTCCTTTTCGCTTGCTGATAGTACCTTCACCATTAGCACGACGCATAGGACCAGCCCCTTCACCTTAATTATTTATAAATTTAATAATTGATTTTTTTTGGTCTCGTAATCTTCTTTTGAAATTATGTCTTCATCTAATAATTGTTTAAATTTTCTTATTTCCTCAGTTATGCTAATTTGGCTATTATCCGGTTTTGGTTGTTCTTGCTGATTAATAATCATTTCTAATGCAGATATAATTTTTTCTGTCATTTCCTTTAAATTTTTATATATCCAACCATTTTTTTTAATTTCAGTATCAATAATATTTATTTTAAAATCCTTTATCCAAGGATTTTTTAAGCTGCCCCGGATATACATATTTGTTATAATTGATTTTGATTTTTTCCCGCCAGTAACTCCGCCAACAATTGCCCCAACCCCACCAAAAGCCAATCCGCCTACTACAGCGCGACCGAGGCCTCCTCTTACAACTGATTCTCCATCTTCAATAAGCTCATAATTAATTAATTCATCAAATAAAAAACATTCGGAAGATTTACCTATTTTAAACAGTCTATTATTCACATCTACTTGAAAAAAATCTGGAATATTCGTTGTTGGATTAAATGTATCAAATAATTTTTTACTGTCTTCTAAATATTGAAACCGAGCGTGAAAATCTTTACTGGTTCGACAATTAGGGTCAGATATCCATAGACTCTTTTCTAAACAGTTTCGACATACGAAACCATCTTGCATTTCTACTCGCCCGGTAACTATACTTGCTTTACCTCCACACACAGCACAGGTTTTTGCCATAATTATTCCTCCTAAACCGTTTCAATAAATCGATCATTAATTATTTTACCGCTTTGATCTCCCATTTATTTCCGCAATTCTGGCAAACCGCTACGGTGCAGTTGACAAAATGTGTGTTCGATGTTGCTTTTCTTTTGCCGATAATCAACCATAGGCCGAGGGTACAGATAATTAGGCAAGCCCGTCCGATAGTCCAAAGGCAACCGTTTTTGCGTGTCCTGGTTTTAGCATTACATTGTTCCGTCTGAATAAGTACGTTTTCGCTTCCACATTTAATACATTGCATAAATATAAGACCTCCCTTATTTTTAATTTTTTATAGAGATAATTCCTTCGCGAATTTTTACTACTTATTACTCTTTTTTAGATAAAGAGATTTATATGCATTAAAGTGATCTCTATCTATACCGAATGATTTAAGGATTTTTCTTCGTTCATCATCTGATTTTGCATTTTCATAATCCTCTATTTCATCCTTACGCCAAGGCTTATTTACCTCGCGAAATTCAATTCCTTCATTTTGCGACGCATTTGTTTCTCCTTTAAGATAATTTTCCGTTTCCCCTACAAAATCAGCCAGCTCAGTTAATTGCCTCGGGCTAGGATTGCTTTTTTCTGACTCCCAGTCTAAAATTTTGGCAGTTTTGACTCCAAGTACTTTAGCCAGATGTTCCGGTGAATATTTTATTTTTTTTCGAGCTTGTTGAATGTTATTCATCTTTATACCCTCCTATAATTTTCTTCTTATCTCAACAACTTTGCCGCAGATAGTCAGCGGCATATTTTTTATATCATCGTTATTAAAAAGCATCGGCTCATAATTATGATTATTTGGAATTAGCATGATACCCTCAGGGCGCTTTTTAATGCGCTTGACCGTTGCATCCTGACCGTTGACTATCACGACGGCAGTGTCACCGCTTTCACAATCTGGCTGTTGGCGGATGATCGCAATATCGCCGTCCATGATTTCCGGCCACATACTATCGCCTTGAATTTTTAAACCAAAGTAACTGCCGCTATAAGCCATGCATTGAGAAATATCTTCATAATCAATAATATCTTCAATAGCCTCTATTGGCACACCAGCGGCAACTTTGCCGAGAATAGGTATCCTAAGACCTTTGTTTTTTAATTTTTCATCCATATCAAGCAAGTAAGTTGGCGTAGTATTTAAAGCCTCGGCCAATTTTGCAATTATAGAGCGCTTTATATTTATAACTAAACCTGTTTCATATTTATATATTGCTGCTTTTTGAACACCTACTAATTTTCCAAGTTCCTCTTGAGTCAACCCCTTTTTAATTCGTAATTCCTTTATTTTATTACCAGTACTCATGAAAAACTCTCCTCCATAATAATAATCTAAGTAACAATTCGGTTAATTTGTCTAATTAAGTATCTTAATTATAGCATAATTTTTATTAAATGCAAGAAAAAATATCTTGACAAGATAAAAATTTGTGGATATACTATGAGTATCTTAAAAAGATATTTATGATATGGAGGGAACCTAAGTGGGATTATATATAAATAAAACGTTATTACAATCTTATATTGTCAAATTTGATGGGAATCAATTAGTATTAGCTAGAGCAATGGGTCTTAGCTTATCAAGGTTAAATGCAAAAATAAATGAGACAAAGGGTGCTGAATTTAAACAAAGTGAAATAATTTTTATGCGGGATAGATATCATTTAACTGACCACGAAGTATGCAATATTTTTTTTGCAAAGACGGTATCGTAAAAAGATACTTTTAAGGAGGCCAATCATATGAGCTACTTATTTTCGAAAAAATACACCGAAGAACAAATTCGGCAGCACGAGCTAGAAAGACAAGTCAAATGCGCATATGAAGCGCAAAGACGAGGATTTATTTATAAACTCGTTTTAATAGGGGTGCTTGTTGTTGGTATTTTGCTGATTACGGCCAGTTTAATATTCGTACGTCAACAATTCCCGTGTTGATTAATGAAACAACACTTAATAATAGTGCTATGCCGGCGATTATAAGCGGAAGGATCCATCGATAAAATTGATCTCTCTTATTCTCGAGTATGACATTCATTTTTGGTGTTGTGTAATATTTTGTTTCCGGATATGAGACATACGGAACGTCGTTATACGTAAAATATTTGCCGTCTTTATCTTCTGCAATTAAATATAGCTCACGAGTTAAATTGATTAAAGTAAAAGAAAAGCCGTCGTCACCGTAGAGTTTCAGTATTTTACCTTCCCGAGTTCCGGGATGTCTATATATATACCGCATTATTTTCATTGTTTTCTTATCAAATTCCACAATCGCACCCCCCTTTGTCCACATATTACCATTTTGCGGAGGCGGGTACAAGCAACAAATAAGGAGATCAATCATGGGTGAATACGATTATTTACTAGAGCTTTATCCTAATAATATTCCGGTCGCGGAGGCGGCTAAAGTCATGGGAAAGCCGGCATGCTTCGTCCAGTATGGGCTTGAAAATGGAACGCTGCCTTTCGGGTGCTGCGTAAAAAATAAGCAATGCGCTTTTCATATCGCGCCGGTAGCCTTTGTTCGTTATATGGAAGGTAGCCGGGAATTACCGCTGCGGGATCTCATAGATGCAGTAGCAGAGAAGACGGCAAAGGAAACAGTCAGAGAAATGAATCAGCAAAAAAAGGAGAGTTAACCATGCTAAGGTGCTCTTTTTGTGGACAAACCTTACTTGCGCGGGCGGGCATTGACCGTGATTGTATCCGCCAATTTTATAAAACGCCAATACAATTTTTTAGAGTAATTTGCATAGATGGTTTTTGGCGGGTTTACGGCTGTACTGGCACTGAAATAACAGCTGACAGGTTTGCCAAGACCATGCCGCTGATTTACGGCAAAGGCGCCCTGCACGAAGTCAAAACAGCTATTGAACTTGATAATTTTGACCCGGTTATAGGACCATGGGAGAGTTAATTACGGACACAACGTTTTGTCCAACGGGAGGAGGTATCGAAATTGGGAAAGACAGCCAAACAAAAAATCAGACATAGCCATTGCCCTGATTGTGGCGCATGGGTAGGGGAGATTAAAAGCGGAGTTCTCGGAAATATAGTAACCGTAAATGCCATTCCCGTCCGGGTAATCAGAAACGACCCCGGAGAATCATTTCTCCTTCCTGATGGGACAAGCTACCGTGGTATGGCCTTGAACAAAAAGGATAGTCGCCGCGGCCGGAAAGCCTACCGGCGCCACGCTGTCACCTGCACAGGCAGAGAGGATATAGAATCGTGGGTATAAGAGGAGGCATCCGATGAAAAGATGCGCGATATGCGGTGAAGAGATGTATAACGGGTTGTCGTGCCACAGTGCTTGTCTACATACGCTGAAAGACACTGCCGACATCAAAAAGCTGCCAGCCGGGGCGTGGTGCAGTTTTGATCCTGCCAGCCGGACGATCTCCATCACGGTACCCCGGGGGATCATGACGATCGTTACCACGCGGAGGAGAAAGAAGGCGGTCAAATGAGTTTGCGGGATCTGATGCCAAGAGGTGAATCCGGAGATATCGTTATTCTCGACCTACGCCCGCCGGCGAAGTGTAAGAGGGAAGAACCGACAGACCCG
Organism: Peptococcaceae bacterium UBA6129; assembly: GCA_002422465.1. GTDB lineage: Bacteria > Bacillota > Peptococcia > DRI-13 > UBA6129 > UBA6129. The sequence continues at coordinate 25,194 of DIVP01000045.1, forward strand.
GACAAAATAGCCGGGCCGTGCGTGACCCGGAAACTGACCCCGGATGAGCGGAAAAAATACGGACTTGATAAATAGTTTGCTCGGCGCCGGCAGCGCGGCGAAAATGACGTGCATGATCTCACTGTAGGAGTTAGGCCGTAACCTCGACAGTGAAAACGGCCAGCGGGGGAAGGACCCGCCCGGCGCCGGGCATTAAAAAAAGAATGATTTAGCAAAAGCAGCTAAGGCAATCGCAGTAGTAACCCAGTACTTCAAATCATTACATCTCTTCTCGTTATATTTTATATCATATTGTTCGGGAGAGCTAAATTCGGCAAGATTAATCATATGGTCATCACTGATAATGATATAACGGTTTTTACGCAGGATATCAAGGGAAGCATAAAATTTACGTTTATTTTTAATTGAGGTAAGTGGCTGAAAAAGCGCTTCAAATTGAGGTCCATGCTTTTTTAAAACAGTTAATATTTCACGTTTAGAATCTCTGAAAATCATAATCATTCCTCCTTAATGGGTATTTTAACATATTTAATAGAAAGAGGGAAGATCAATGAACGGCCTGCAGCGTTTTCGGAATAATGAATTTGGGGAAATCCGCACACTTAATGATAACGGGAAAATATTGTTTTGCGGCAGCGACATAGCCAAAGCATTGGGCTATCAGAACGCGCCGGACGCCCTGGCTCGTCATTGCAAGGGTATCGTGAAACGCTATACCCCTACAGGCGGCGGGCGGCAGGTAATGTCATTTATCAGTGAAGGGGATGTGTACCGGTTGATCGCACACAGCCGCTTGCCAGAGGCTACTCGCTTTGAAAGTTGGATATTTGATGAAGTGCTGCCGACGATCCGTAAGACCGGCGGCTATGTGCTGGACGAAAACCTTTTTATCAAGACATATTTGCCAGATCTGAGCGAGCCGCAAAAAAATATATTTATGGTAACGCTTTCGCAGCTGCGCGTGCAAAATGAAAAGATCGAGGCCGACCGGCCCAAAGTGCAATTTGCCGAAGCAGTGGCGGCGTCGGATAATACCATATTGATCAGGGAATTAGCAGTAATAATGAAACAGCGCGGGTTTGACGTCGGTCAACAGCGGCTGTTTTCTCTTTTGCGCCGGGATGGGTACCTAATCCGTAAAGAGGGAAAGAGCCACAATTTGCCGACGCAGCGCTGTATGGATATGGGTTTGATGGAGATTAGGGAAAGCGAGTACGGCCCCAAGGACGATCCGAGAATCAGCCTGACGCCGGTGATCACCGGAAAAGGACAGATATATTTTATCGATCGATATTTGAGTAAATATAAGGAGGCGCAATGATGAACAGTTTAT
>DIVP01000025.1 GCA_002422465.1 Peptococcaceae bacterium UBA6129
GTGCAAGTATCCTGCCCAACAGATCGTCCATGGAATCATCGTGTATGAGTATCGTCCTGTGATTCCAGGCTATATGGCGTCTGATTCGTGCAAATATTAGAATCCAGGCCGTCGTTAAAACAACATGGGCGGCAAAAAGTCCGATGGTGGGATAGATAGATCCTGCTCCTCTTTCTAAGAGGCAGATGCCGCCATAAAACAAAAAGTCTCCGACAAGTAACGCGGGCAAATATGAATCAATGATCTGCGACTTTTTGCTGAACTCCACCTGGAATACCCCGAAAATATTCTCAAGTACAAACAGCAGCACAGCGTATGTAGCAATCAGCACAAATTCAAATGCGGGACTGAGAACAAAATCAAAATTCTTCTGATAGAATCCCTGATAATAGATATGGACTAAACCGGTTTGAAGTGCATATATTGCCCACACATTCATCCAATAGAACAACTGTCTGTATGTTTCTTTATTTGTGTTGCATCTTTTTTTCAACGCTCTGCACCTTTTTCTATTCGCTGTGTTTTTTGCAACTATTCAGACACAACCGCCGCCGTTGGTTATACAGCATCCTAAATTGTTTCCCCAACAACGCTGGTCCTGTTCTTCCCCCCTGCGGAGCCTCTCAGCCTGCCGAACAAAAATTTGGCGCTGCCAAACAGAGAAAGCCCGATTAAATATCCCGCAAAATCCAGTACAACGTCTGCTATGGAACTGCTTCTGCCTGAGGAGAATAACTGAATGTACTCATCCGCTACCGCGGTCAGAAGGCCAAAAAACAAAATATGAACCGTAAACCTTCTCAACTTAATGTATTTGCAGCTAATAGTCATTGCGATGAAAACTGCCTGCAAAGCAAACTCAAATGCATGCGCCTGCTTGCGAATCATGTATGTCAATGCCTCGACATCATATGACACATCCGATGTTTCAAGAATCCGGACGACTATGTCGACAACGTATTTGCTTTGTTTGCCCGAATAGTCCGCCGTTTTTATGGAATTGCAAAAAATGAAAGCCGTCCACAAGACAGATAAAATCAAAAAGATGATAAAAGCTCGTTTTTGCATATTCTTCCCGCCTTTGTTCTGTTGTTAAAGCGCTTGCCCATGTGTTTTCCACATTTCCTTTATCCGAACTGGCGTTTCGTTGTGCAACACCGCCCTAGAAACCCTCTGAATCCTATCAGGTATTTTCAGCCCCAGCTTTCGCTCAATAATTTCTCCTGCCTGCCGGATTGATTGTTCCTCCGGCATCTCGCTGTGCATATCACTGCCTAACACGCAGGGAACGGGCGAAGAAAGAAGGCTCAGATTCCATTTCCTTTTTACCCAGCGGGCAAGCGGCCCAGCGTTTAACTGGAATAGGCAGTCTATTTCAAAAAAGATCCCAATCGCGTCAAGGCGGCGTATTTCCTGCTCGTAGCGGTTTGGATGCGCAATCATCAGGCGGAGGCCGCGATGCATGTTCAGGCGGTACAGCTCTTCAAACATCTCGTCGCTCCACTTGCCATTGGGGAGCTCCAGCAGCAAATAATTTGTTCCTTCCAGGCATAGTTCCTCCAGGCGGGGATAGCGGCTCATGCCTTTGATATACGAACATTCCGCCCCGCACAGCAGCTTGGGAATATCCTGATTTGCTGCTGTTTTTGCAACAGCGGACTCCAACGTTTGTTTGGCTTTTTTTCTTTTTCTTAAAAAATCCGCGACTTGTGTTTCCCAAGGCCGAAAGTGGGGCGTGGCGACTACGGTCCTGATGCCTGCCGCACCTGATAGCTTCAGCATTTCAATGGATTGCCACACGTTTTTGCTTCCGTCGTCCAGATCCGGCAGCACATGGACATGAAAATCAATATACATACAAATAGTCTCCCCTACACGTTTCCGCCGCGCTACCCGTCCATTTTTACCCCGCTCATTGCCGGTGTGTAATTGCTATATTGGTTGTAATAAGAGTGGCAATATTTTTTATTGCTGTAATAATCCGTTTCTTCTTTCGCATCGTTTAACATAAACCCCAGAACTCTGGCGTGCGCCTGCTTCAGTTTCTCCAGTGTAATCCTGACCTCGTCGTAGGTCGTGATAGACTGCCGGGCTATGATGATAACACCGGACACAAGCTTGGAGATAACGGTCGCGTCGGTAACCGTATTTACCGGCGGGGTATCCACAAAGATGTACTCATAGGTTCCTTTGAGGTAATCCAAGAGACTGACCATAGCGCCTGAAGCCAGCAGTTCTGCCGGATTGGGCGGCAAATGACCGCACACTAGCGCGTCCAAACCCTCATAGGAGGTTTTTTGGATGGCGTCGTTCAAGGGACAGAAAGCGCCCAACACATTCGTAATTCCAGGCTCGGCCTGGAGTTTTAAATACCTGTGAACATTAGGCTTGCGCAGATCGCAGTCCATAACCAGGACCCTAGCTCCGGTTTGCGCAAAGGTAATACCCAAATTGATGCTGGCGGTGGTTTTCCCGTCGTAAGGAGACGGACTGGTCATACAGAGGACTTTGGAGCCTGTTTCAACAAACGAATACATTATGTTGGTCCGGATGATCTTATATTCCTCCACGATGTCAAACCTGGAACTGCTATCGATAATAGCGTCTTTAAACGGCCTTAGCAGTTTTTCCCTTCTCCCGGCGATAACCTTTTCATGCCTGCCTCTTTTCATGGCCAGCTTCCTTCCACTTTTTTTAGAGAGAATCTTTTTCCATCACCAGTATAAATTGCCCGCGCGCGGCTCCGTTTACTAACAGCAACTAGTATGTATCAACGGTCCTTCGTTTGGATTGCTTCAAGGCGGGAATTGCGCCGAGGACCGGATAGTCAAAAGCCCGGGAAAGCTCATTTTTGTTCTTGATGGTCTTGTCCATCAGCAGATTCGCCAACACCAATGCTACGGCAAGCAAAAGCCCTTGCGCGGCTCCGAGAACTGTATTTCTGATAAGGTTCGGCGAGGTTCTTGGAGGGTTCTGCTGTGGATAGTCGATGATCTCCACAAATCCTGCTTTCACGACCCGCAGAATCTCTGCGGGCAGTACATCTGTTATGGCTTCCGCAATTAGGCGCGCGTGCTCCGGATCAAAAGCTGTCACGTTGACTTTGAACAGCTCCGTGTCATTCATCTGAACCGCGCCAATCATGCCGTTGAGTTGTTCCGCCGTATACCCCAGATTTGATTGCGACGCAATTTTCGACAATGCGATATTGCTTTTCAGGATAAGAATATATGTATTGACCAGCTTGACCGACATGTTAATGTCGCTGATTGTCACTTCCTGACGTTCCACATTGTTGTAAACATAAATTGTCGTATAGGCAGTGTATTTCGACGGAATCATCTGCATTGTGATAACGCCGGCAGCCACGCCCCCGATGACGGTCAGCAAAAGCAGCAGCAGAATTCGTTTTTTCAGGCTGTAAAACAGCGTTGCCAAATCAAGCTCTCTATTCAAACGCAGCCCCTCCGGATTCCATTTTGACTTTTCTGCTTTTCCAATTTACACATTAAACAGCTTTTCCTGTTCGGGAACATTCTGAAATTTGTAAAATTATTTGCTTTTCATTACAGTCTTTGATAAAATAATACCTAATCAGAAACTCCCTTAACATTCAAAGAAAAGTAATGTTCCAACGGCAACTGATTTGGATTGTGTGAAAAAGTCCATAATCAGTCCCAAAAAATTAAAATTTGATAGCGACATATTTTGCTAAAAATTGGGCTTAATATAAAAAGGCGGCGTATATCGTATGTCGCAGTTCAATTGAAACTGCGAC
>DIVP01000123.1 GCA_002422465.1 Peptococcaceae bacterium UBA6129
CCCCTGATTCCACTTCCGCAGCAATAGCCCCGACCGAACCCAGCACTGCGAGAAAGGCAACAATAAAACTGCTCAGGTACAAGCCGATCGAGGTCAGCTGAGTAGCCATAATATTGCGCATGATGGCATCATGTACCGGCGATTGATAGGCATAATGCAAAGAGGTTCCGTAGAGAGCAAGATATGCTATCGTCAAAAGCAGCGCGATGTGAAAAACCCGGCGGGACAGCATCTCACGGCATGTCAGCCTTGCTATTACCCACATTTATTCTCCCTCCTTTTCAAGCAATTGAACGAATAAATCTTCGAGGGAGATTTGCCTGTATTGCAGATTATAGAGTCTGCCGCCTGTCTCTACTACTCTTTTCGCTAAAACAGGGATCCTTTCGACCGAGTCGAGCTCCAGGACAAACTCGTTACCTTGATGCTCCATGTTAATGGCCATCTGCGAGAATTCTTCAAGAAGTCCGGGTGATGCTCCTTCTATCTCCAGTACAACCTCAAGCTTTTTAATCAACAGCTCTTTCAAGTTGCCCTGAGCTATCATTTTTCCGTTATTGATAATCGCGACCTGATCGCAGACCATCTCAACCTCGCTGAGCAAGTGACTATTGAGAAATATGGTCGTCCCCTCATTTTTCAGGCGTTGAATAATATTTCTGACCTCGCGCCGACCAAGAGGGTCGAGCGCCGACGTGGGTTCATCCAAAAATATCAGTCGCGGGCTGTTCATAATTGCGCAGGCAATTCCTATCCGCTGCTGCATTCCCTTACTGTATGTCCCGACTTTCTTATTCTCTGCGCTTTGAAGTCCTACAATCTCTAACACCTCGGGGATGCGCCGACCGATTGCCTCTTTACTCATTTTATAGAGCTGTCCGTGCAAGCCGAGCAATTCTCTGCCGCTTAACCACTCCTGGTAACGAAAAAGCTCCGGTAAAAACCCGATTTTCTCGTTGACTTCACTTGAGCCTAGAGGTTTCCCGAGAATTACCGCCCGCCCGGCGGTGGGTTTAATCAGACCGACCAGTGTCTTTACAAGCGTGCTCTTCCCGGCTCCATTGGGCCCGAGCAAGCCAAAAACATGGCCGGAGGCCACCGTGATGCTGACATCACGGCAGCCTACCTGCTGGTGATAGTATTTTGTAAGGTTTAATGTTTCTACTGCCAATACCATATTTTTTACCTCAAAGACGCTGCTATTTTTAAAGCGGAATCCAGGTCTGCCGCCCCGCTGATCGTATAAACCAGACCATTCTCATTCCAAATTAGTGTTGTGCCCGGTGAGGCGCTTCTCTTCTCAACAATCAGGTCATCACCTTTAAGCGCAACGCTGCCCCCATGAACATCCGGGTCAGTTCCGTCTTTAATCGTGGCTGTTAATTCCGGGGCCGAACCCTGATTAACAAAAACGCCTTTTGTACCGTTAACGGTAACCTCCTGGGTCGTTCCGTCCACATTGGGGATTATGAGCGTATGCTCCCAATCCTCAACCCCGGCGATCTGTTGTTTCAATTGGTCGGACAAGATAGGCAGGTCAAGCATCGCCGCTCTGAGTTCAAGTATATCGACACCCTCATCCACATTGATCTCAGGACTCTTGCCCTGATTAATTGTGATTCTGGCGCCATCAACGCTGCGGTAGTTGAGATTTGCCGACTGCTTAAACGCAACACTGAAGTTTTTCCCGGTGATAGCCTCCGGCAGCAGCTTCTGTCCGCCCAAAGAGTTGATAAGCTGGTTTACCTTTGGTACATCAAGGTTAAAATTGACCTTAAACGGTGAAGCCAGGAGCGCTCCGGAAGCAGCATAACCCTCAGGTACATAATCCGGCAGTCTGACTGGAAAATCGGCGGCATTTTTTATTTCTTCGAGCGTAACTTCAGTGCTTTTTCTCTGACCTTCGAACTCTATTTTACCAAAGATATTTAAATCAATACTCCCTGTGCCCTTCTCAATTGCATTTTTTATCTCCTGGAGCTCATTTATGGAGATACTGACTGTCGCAAGCTTTTCAGCTCGAAATACTTGTAGAAATTGGGCGGCCATGCTTCTCACCGGCGCAAAAGCCATGGAACCGGCAAGTATTGTCACGATTGCCGCGGCGGCAATCCTTTTATGGAGCATATTATTCATATCAAACAGTCCTTTCCTCGCAAGATTATTTTCACCGTCTTTTTGCTGAAATTTCTCCCAGCTTAAAGCTGAATTGTAACGAAGTTTCCCCATTTCTTCTTCGTATTTACCAAGGGCTGCAGCGGTCAGACTTTGTGCAGATTGGATTATATGCATTTTCTCCTGGCATATAGTACACACTTGGAGATGCTCTTTCATTATCTCGCACTCTTCAGGTTCTAATTCTTTGTCAAGATAAGACTGCCATAATCCTTCTTCATAACACATCCGAACCCCCTCCTTCCTTTTGTAGAAACAGCATTTTGAACCTGGCCTGGGCCCTGGCCAGGATTGTGCCGACAGAGCTTGTTTCTGCGCCGGTAATTTCGGCGATTTCGCGGTAGCTGTACCCCGAGAACTTCAAAAGCAAACTCATTCTATCCCTTTCGTTGAGTTGATCAAGAATCTCTCTGACCATTCTCACATCGTTGTTTTTGAGGATACGATCCTCGATGGAGTAAACATTCTTCGCTTCATCACCGGCAGATTTTAGTTCACGCTGCCTCCTGTTTTTCTGCTGCTTAAGGTAATTGAAGGACAGATTCGCTGTCACGCGGGCTAACCAGCCGCTGAGCCCGGTGAATTCTTGCGGCGGTGAATAATAAAGCTTAAGAAAGACCTCCTGAGCAATATCCTCTGCGGCCTCTGTGCCTCCCAACAGGTACGCTGCCTGTCGGCAGACAACCGGGTAATACCGGTAAAAGACCTGTCGAAAATTTTCCGGTTCTTTTACCGTCATACTATTTTCCTTGACCAACATTTTTCCATCCCCTTTGATCTCGCCATGGCATGGAGCGGAATTCATTTATATAACAACGCTGCGTTCGTTTTTGTGACACTGTATAATTCAGCGTCCTTTGAATACTTTTGCAAGGTTTACTTAAATGTCCAGGTAATATCCCTTAGTTACAATATATCACAATAGGGCTTTTTATATATGTAAAACGACCTGCAGTTGTTCTGCAGGTCATCAATTGCACTTAGTCGCCGTATTTCTACTTTTTTTGCTGCTTCCTCCGGTTACTTTACCCGATCGAGAGCCTTGAGTATTCCATACATAATGGCTTGCGGTCTCGGCGGACAGCCCGGCACATAGACATCGACCGGAATAATACAGTCGATACCATTTCTCGTCGCATAGCTGTCTTTAAAAATACCGCCGCTGCACGCACAGGCCCCGACTGCAACGACAAGCTTCGGATCGGGTGTAGCCTCGTACGTTTTTTGCAAAGCCTGTTCCATGTTTCTCGTCGCTGTCCCTGTCACGAGAAGCATATCAGCGTGTCGCGGCGAGGCCACAAAATGAATACCCAATCGCTCGATATCATTAAACGGATTGTTTAAGGCGTTTATCTCATAGTCACAGCCGTTGCACGAACCGGCATCAACTTCTCTGATCTGCAAGCTCCGGCCAAATATTTTCGTTGATTTTTCTTTTACTTCTTTTACGAGGGCTGCAAGCGACTCGCCCTCCGTACCTGCTTCCCCCGAGATACTTATCTCCTCTATTTTACTTGGTTCTCCGACAACGGTACGCTCGCGCAAGGCGGCTCTGCTTCTTTCGGCTAGCTCAAACTCCTTCACCATGGTTACCGCCTTGGACGGGCAAAGCTCTGCGCAAAGCGAACAAAAGATGCATTCGTCAAGCTTGATTCCTATCTCCATTTTCGGGCGATCGAAAACAATAGCCCCGCTAGGACAACGCCGTACACACTCGCCGCACATTGTACATAAGGAAGCTTCAATGCAAGGCCTCCCGGTAATAAATTCCGTGTCGAGTGACGTTGCCGGATAACCTATGGTCAGTCTCGGATATTGAATTATTTTCTTCAGCGCTTTGAGCATATGCCATCATCCTTATATCTAGTTATAAATCATTGCCTGCATACGACAGGTTAAAGCTCTTATTAATTAACGGGAAGTCCGGTACAATATTGCCGTTCACCGCTTTGCACAGGGCAGGCCAGTTGCAAAACGACGGGGTTCTGACCTTGTACCTGAAAATAGTGTTGTTTTCTCCTGTCATAATCCAATGGAGGTTTTCACCCCTTGGCGCCTCCGTATAACCAAGCGCATACCTGTAGGGCTCAAGAAGCCCGATTTCTTCACTGATTGGCCCGTACGGCATCGCGTCAATAACCTGCCTGATCATTTCAATAGCCTGAAAACATTCCTCGATTTTCACATTCATCCTGCAGTTTACGTCGCCATTTTTATGCTCAGGTACAGAAAAATTCAGTCTCTCGTAAGCAGCATAGGGGAAGTCCTTTCTCACATCGCCTATGATTCCGGTCGCGCGTCCGGCCGGACCGACAGTATGCATATCTGCCGCTGTTTTAATATCCAGGGTCCCGGTGTTTTCAACACGGTCAATGAAAAAGCTGTTGGCCTTCAATATTTTGACCATCTCACAGAGTTCTTGTTTGACCCTCAACATATACTCGATGATGAGCTCTTCGTTTCCGGCGATAAAGTCTTGACGCAGACCTCCCGGCTTGTTGACACTCCTTAAAAATCTGCTTTGGCATACCGGTTCGGTCAACTGATAGCACCAGCCCCGCAACATCCGGAAATGGAACGCGCCAAACCCATAGGCCACATCAAGGCAGATACCGCCAAGATCACCGAGATGGCTGATCAGTCTTTCGAGTTCGGCAAAGAATACCCTGGAATACTGCGCCCTGAGCGGGATCTGTACGCCGGCGATTCTTTCAACCGCCTGGCAGTACGCCAGTGAATTTGTAAAGGTTTCATCCCCGGAGATCCTCTCGGCAAGGTAAAAACCTTTCTCAATACTGCAGCCTTCCGCGAGCTTTTCAATCCCTTTATGCACATAATAAAGCTGGGCCTCAAGGTTAATAATCGGTTCTCCGGCCACGCTGAAGCGGAAATGACCCGGTTCAATTATCCCGGCATGTACCGGCCCGACTGGAATTTCATAGACTCCGGTACCCAGAACCCGGACAAACTGCTGTTTATTATCGGCGAAGTCCGGCCTGGCGTTAGTCGGATAATCCTTGCGCAACGGATACAAATCCCCCGGCCAGTTGGCATGGAAGACCATTCTTTTTGCGTCCGGATGTCCTTCCGGGATCAGACCGTACAAATCCTGGATTTCACGCTCATAAAGATGCGCCGCATGAATATCCTTTGTTATCGATGGAAATACCGTACTGCCCTCCGGCAGCACAGCTTTAAGGATTAAGAACGAGTGCTCTTCTTTGATCGCAAACACATAGTATAAAGCAAACCCACCGCTCGTTAGCCTTTCATCGCTCGCAAACAGTGAAGCCAATGGGCGTTCAAGAGGTTGATGAATAAACATGCAAGCCTCGGCAATATATTCAGAATCGATTTCAATATACCGTTCGTTGTCAGTTTTTAAACCGCTCATTTTTGCCGCCGCGGGGTATCTATCGAGCAGCTGTTCATATAAGGCTTGCGTCATGTTCTCACCTCCCCCCAGAAATGATTCCGGCTGCTGCGCTCAAGAAATCGCCAAGCTGTACCGGCAGATATAGCCCGGTAACAGCGATGATACACAGCATGATTACAATAACTACAGTACCCGGCTTATTCACCTCGCCAGGCGTAACCTGCTCACCAACGTTATTACCGTAAAATATCTTCAGCATAGACGAGACGATACCGGCAAAAACCAGAGCTAAAAAAATAATAAACGCTGCACCCTGCCAGTAATGGCCGGCTTCAAACGACGCGATGATGATGCTAAGCTCACTCGAAAAGACGCTGAAAGGCGGTAATCCTGCAATCGCAAAGATACCCAAGAGAAAGACCATCCCCGTAACAGGCAGAATCTTTAAGACCCCGGTAATCTTGGCAATTTCACGGGACTTATATTTCAAGAAGATATTGCCGGTGCAAAGGAACAGCATTGATTTTGTAAAGGCATGATTCAGCATATGGAATAACGCGCCATAAGCGGCTAGCGGTGTAAAAATACCGAGAGCAAAGGCAATGATGCCCATATGTTCGATACTCGAGTATGCGAGTAACCGTTTATAGTCTTTCTGCGGGAGAATGAACAACGCCGCCGCCGCTATCGACAACAGGCCGAGCGCCATCATCATCCTGCCCGTATAGACGCTGCTGCCAAGGTTTTTATTGACGATAACGAGAATTCGGATGATTCCATACATCGCACTATTTAAGAGGACTCCTGATAAAAGGGCGCTGATTGGCGACGGAGCCTGGCTATGTGCATCGGGAAGCCACGTATGCATCGGGACAAGCCCGACCTTTGTACCGAAACCGGCCAAGATAAAGATAAAGGATATCTTGAGGACACTGCCCTGCAGTTGTCCCGCATTTTCATATAAAAAGACCCAGCTTAAAGAATTGTGGGGATCACCAAACAAACCGACCGTGGAGATGTACAGAAGAACGATTCCCAACAGTGCGAGCGCGATTCCTACCGAACAAATAATAATATATTTCCAGGCTGCTTCAACAGCATTTTTATCATTATAAAAACCAACCAGAAATACAGAGGCCAATGTCGTAGCTTCAATAGCTATCCACATCAGACCGAGGTTTTGCGTCGAGACAACAAGCACCATTGTGAAGATAAAGGCATGGGTCAGGCTGTAATAGAGCTTCATCTTGGAAATATCAAGAAGACCGTGCTCATACTCCTCATTCAGATAGCCAACAGCATAGACGGAGACTAGAAAACTGACAATGACTATCGTGTCGAGCATAAATAGGTTCAGGGAATCAAAATAAAAGAGGTCAAAGAAGAACACAAAGCTATCCTGTCCCAGCGCGATAAATCTGCCGGTCGTACCGACAGCCAATAATAAAAGCAGCGCCGAACCCGCAATATTAACAATATGCAGCCCCTTCTTTTGATGGAATAACCAAAAAAGAATTGAGGTCACCAGCGGGATTAGCAGAATAAACATTTCCATTTCTTATCCCCTCAAGTTTCTTAGTTTGTTGATATCTATGGACTCAAAATTCTCATTGATCTTAAAAACCAAAACACCCATGATCATAACTGCTGTCAACAGGTCAATAAACATGCCGAGCTCAATGATTACCGGCATTCCGTTCGCGGTCAGCATCGCTGTCGTAAACAGACCGTTTTCGAGGACGAGAAAGCCAATAATCTGTCCAATCGCTTTTTTCCTGCTGATCATAAAGAAGAGCCCTATTAAGACCACAGAAATGGAATTGACGAGATATACCTGCGAATGCCCGCTATTCATCGGAACTACTGAAGAGATAGAATAGTAAACCAGCATAACCAGTGCACAGCAAATCAGCACGCCAATCGGGATATTCAGGAAAAAGTCCTTTTCCACCTTATATTCAACCTTATTGACGGTATTCTTTAACAGACGCGGGATATAAATGACCTTCAACGCCAGAATAATCACACAGACAACGATGATATCAAGTGCGCCCTCGGTGAGGAACTTTTCGACGCCAATCACTCCGGCGAGGATAACGAGTAAAAAAGACTGCAGCCGGAATGTTTTGATGTAGGAATTGATCCGCTTATTAGCTACGAGTACAAATGACGAGATCAGAATTAAGAGCGATAATGAATCAAGATAGTATTCCATAGTTACCTCCCAAGCATGAAATGCTGCACAAAACCTAAAAAGGCGAGTGTAAACGAGATTGCGCCGAGGTTGGGCAGACTGAAAAGCCGTAGTTTCACAGTAAATACCTCGGTAAGACCGACAAGCACGGTGATAACCAGCACCTTAAAAAGATACAAAACTAACGATACTGCTAAGGCCAGGGCTGGTGAAGCGATCTGGAACAGCCCCTCCAACGGGATATACAGGTTGGCCAGCAGCGTTATAAATATTAGCTGTTTCACAGCAGCGCCAAGCTCCATCAGAGCAAGGTAGCGGCCGGAAAATTCGAGAAGCATAGCTTCATGAACCATTGTCAGCTCAAGGTGTGTGGCCGGATCATCTACCGGTATCCGGCACGCTTCGCCGATTAAGATAATAAATATGGCGACAAAAGTCAGAAGATAGGCCGGTTGAAAAACCGCAGCGCTGTTCGCGGCGGCTGTCTGCATCATCCCATAAACCGACCCGGAGCCTGTGATAAGGCCGACTGTGATTACCGCGACCAAAAGAGCCGGTTCAAGCAACGACGAGATCATCATTTCTCTGCTGCTGCCCATGCCGCCAAGNNAAACGTACTGCCGGTGTCCAGACCAGCCAGTGTCATGAAAAAGCGGCTGAGCGCGAGCAGGTAAATAACCATGATAATATCACCAAAGAAACTCACCGGCTTTAAGTAAATCGAAACAGGTATAAACAGCGACGCCGTAAGAGTAGCTGTAAACGTAAGATACGGTGTAACCCGAAAAATCCACGAAGCTGTATCCGATACCACAGTATCCTTCTTCATCAGTTTATAAAGGTCATAATACATTTGCAGCAGCGGAGGCCCCTGTCTCTTTTGCGACACGGCCTTGATCTTGCCGATAATCCCTTTAATTACAGGAGACACCAGCACCATAATCAGGATTTGCACAATAATATAAACTACACTGTTTCCCATATTTTTTCTCCCTTATAAAAACGTCAAGCTGTTATACACAAATAGCACAAGTATGGCCACAAAAAGATAAATCAGATAGGTATGCACGCTTCCAGTCTGTACAAAGAGCCTGGTTCTTCTCGCAAACCGCGTAAACATGTCCGCAGCCGGACTGTAAAAGTACTTTTCAATCATGGACTCAGTTGAAACAACGTACCTCAGCGATTTCGGGTAATAAGCGGATAGGCCTTTTTCTACTCTTAATTCCCTTGTCGGGCGGTAGATAAACCTCCAGATAATCCGAAACGGCTTGCTAAACCCGGTAGCGCTGTATTGCGTCCGGGAATTTAAACCGTCAAACCCGCAATCCCAGGTTCCGTAGACTCTTTCTTTCGCTGCGCGGCTTAGATAGCGGACTACGACAGCTATAACCGCAAAAACCAATATCCCAACTACGAGCACAGCTAAAGGCGAAATTGAATAGTTACTGACCACGAGCGGATACCAGACAAAGACTATGCCGCCCTGTAAATGGCCGCCTACGGCGCCGCCGAACAAACCTGCGTTAACCTTTTCGAGCAGTTGGATAATCAGGAAAGGGAACACGCCAAAAACAGTGCAGAGCAAAACCAAAAGACCTACTCCGGCATTCATGACAAACGGTACCTCTTTGGCCTGGAGAGCATTTTCACTCCTTGGCAGGCCTAAGAACGAAATACCGATAAGCTTAACAAAACAGGCAGCAGCCATTGCTCCGGCCATCGCCAGGGCAGCTGCCGACAGGATGCTGATTATTTTCAGGCCAAACGAGCTGGCCCCGATATTCATAATTAACGACTGATAGGTCATCCATTCACTCACAAACCCGTTAAACGGCGGGATCGCCGAGATAGATAACGAGGCTACGAGGACAAAAATTCCCGTATAGGGCATCCTCTTCATGAGCCCCCCCAATTCCTCAATGTCCTTCGTATGCGTGGCAAACTGTACCGACCCGGCTGTTAAAAACAAGGCCCCTTTAAATAGGGTATGATTGAGCAGATGAAAGAGCGCAGCCATTAAAGCCAAAGAGCACAACACCATATTTGAAGCGGCATAGGCTATAAAAGATATACCCAGACCAATCATAATGATGCCAATGTTCTCAATACTATGATAGGCCAAGAGCCGCTTGATATTGTGTTCCATAAGCGCATAAGCTACCCCTAGCACCGTCGAGACAGTACCTGTCGATAGGATCATCAGCCCCCACCAGGCTGATTCCGGACCGAGCACAAACATCCCAAAACGAAGCAACCCATAGATGGCTGTTTTAATCATAATCCCCGACATCAGCGCCGAAACGTTGCTCGGAGCCGCCGGATGCGCATAGGGCAGCCAGACATGCAGGGGTATCATGCCTGCCTTCGTTCCAAAACCTACAAAGAATAAGACGAAAATGATATTCCGAATTACCGCAGCAATTTCCTGGGTATCTACATCCATACCAAAGCTGCCCGTAAATTTGTAAAGAAGCATAAAGGCGATAAACAAAAAAGCCGTACCAATATGCGTCATAATCAGATAGATCAAACCGGCCCTCTGATTCTGCACCTGTTCGGCTTCAAAGATAACGAGAAAATATGAGGTTAGGGACATGAGCTCCCAAGAAATCAGGAAAAAAATAGTATTACCCGACATAAACACGAAGACCATCGTGAGAATAAAAAGGTTGTACAGGCAATTGAACAGACCCACATTGCGTTTCCCATAATAGTGAGAGGTATAGCCTATCGAGTATATTGAAACGCAAAAGGCCAGAATAGACAGAGTCAGGATAAAAAATGACGATAACCTGTCAATAACCGCATAAAGGGAGATATAGGGGATTGCCGTAGTCAGCGAGAATACTTGAACAGTCTCAGGTCCATGGAGTATATGCATGATTGATGAAATGATCCCCACCAAGGCTGCCACCGAGCTCAATACCTGTGAAACGACGTTGCCTGCACGCTGTTTGGAGGATAACACCAAAGCAATGACGGCACTTAACACATAAAAAGCCAGCATCAGATAAATCAGATTGTTACTCCAGGCGACGTCCATCTTTGACCTCCAAATAAAGAAAACTTGGCTTGTGCCAAGACTTTATAAAATGCAACACTAAACCTTATGTTATCACCGACAAGTTTTCTTGTCTAAGTAAAAAATACGCGCTATATAATTAGATATCGCTATAATTATCAATATTTCATTATGAATTAATAAAAAGTGCATGTTTTCTTAATTAATCTGCATCTTACTGCTTTCTACTAAGAATATCATAATAATGCCGTCCAATTGGACGGCATTATGTTTTACCTCTTCTTTTTATTCGCCCCATCTGCTGCAGGGATAGTTTTTACTTACTTCCTTGCTCGCTTCCTCGGCTTTTTCCAAACGTTCCAACGCGGCTTCAATACTTGCCAATGTTTCAGGACTCATCAAAATGCCCTCCTTGTATACTGTATTATTATATAACAACCTCGGTAACTGCCTTTATTGTATTACCCTGTACTATTTTATTATATAGCGAGACACAATTAGCTTCAACCGATTTACCTTATTTATACCGTATACTTTGGTGTGGAACGCTGGCAATTATATCATTTAATACTATTTGTATTTGTATTTTATAAATCGAGTCATAATCTCTTTGCCCCGCTACTATGTTGATAACAACAAAAAAACTTGCAGGAGCAAATTTTTTATGATAACTCTGGTAATCTGGCAAAGCACACTAGCTGGTTTGGCTACCGTCGTTGGAGCCCTCATTGTAATTGCTTTTGGCCGTCCGGGTGAACGACTGCTTGCAGTTCTGCTAGGCTTTGCCGGTGGCGTTATGACGTCCGTCGTCGTCTTAGATCTGATTCCTTCCGCACTTGATTACGGCAGTGTCCTTGCTACTATAGCAGGCTTTATCCTCGGGCTAATTTTCATGTTAACACTGGATATTATTATTTCCTTTCTGCCTGGAAACAGCAGCTCTGATTATGTCAGTGACAGCAGCCGCCTTTTAAAAATGGGCTATCTCATCGCTGCCGGCATTGCGCTGCACGACCTGCCCGAAGGAATTGCGATTGCTGTAGGCTATTCGGCCAAGGAAAGCCTTGGGCTTCTCATCGCCCTCTCTATCGGCTTGCATAATATACCCGAGGGCATGGCTACTGCTGCACCATTAGTCATGGGCAACATGACTAGAAGGGGTATCATCCTCATCTGTCTTATTATTAGCATCTTTACTCCTATAGGTGCCTGTCTTGGCTTGTTGTTGACGGCAATATCGGGACATTTTATCTGCATTCTCCTGGCCCTGGCCGGCGGGGCTATGGCTTTCATTGTCAAAAACGAATTAATTCCGGAATCCTACCGCCGTCATCCCAATTACGCACGACTCGGTTTTTTGTGGGGAATTATGTTGATCTTATTACTCGGGCTAATGCATCATTAGGTTATGTGCTCTCATCCAATGTGATGATAAAATACCATTACAAACCAAGCACTTCTCCAATAATAATTACGGTGATATCTGTTTGGGAAGGTTTTTTCCTCATTATGGTGATAACATTGCAGATGCGGCTTTCACTATCGCAGTCAATACAAAAACCTGTTTTCGCGCAGGGGTTGGGATACCTTAACCGGTAATTATTCATGGGAGTGGTATACATTTCAAGTCTGTCCAGAGCACTGTCTACGTTCTTAACTATCTTATTAATGCCGACAACAATTACTACCTTTTGTGGTCCATAAATCATAGCTGCGACTCGGTTGCCGGTACCATCCTCGTTGACTAGCTTGCCATCGAGGGTTACAGCGTTTGTACTGGACAAAAAAATATCCGAAGTAAGTTGTTTGCGACGCATCTTCGTTTTCACCTCGAGGCTCATGTTCGGTTCGGTGTGATCGAAAAGCTGATTTCCACGTTTGTTTAATTCCACAATAATATTCAGCTGTCTAACTGTCACTGAGCCGCCCAGCCCGACAGATGCCCCTGCTGGTATCAATTCGAGCAGTCTTTGACGGGCATCTTCTTTTGTTTTTGCATATTCCGCACTGAAATTATTTTTTTTAAGCGCTTCAACTACTTTTAATCCCAGTTTCTCGTTATGCCAAATATGAGACTCTACCATTCGCCTCCACTCCTTCATAAATATTTAATAGAATCAATTTGCATGGTTGAAATTTAATACGAAAATACCTTCAGTGTCATGACCTCATCCTGCCCCGCCTGATACCAAGCCGGGTGAATGTTGTTATCACCACGATTGAGCGGAATGAAACGTTTCTCTGCGTTATCCATCGCAGCCAGGGCCGCAGCAATAACAACCAGCACCTCTTCAGCTTCGTTCTGTATGTTATGTTCAATACTTGCCGAGGCTGCTAACTGTACAACAACTTCAGCCTTCTTCTCCGGCAAAGTAGTTCTTTTATTCTCAATGGCTCTTGAAACAAACGTAATCAGCATGATGACGAAAATTAAAAGCACCAGTTCACAAAACACTATACCCATCCCTATTGCGGCAACGGTTAGTCCAAAAACTAACATGAGGTTTCCTCCCTTCGCTGGCAGTTGTCTTTCCTTTCGATAAAGTAAAAACATCTTTAGTTGGAGACAAAATCAGCAGCTTTTTTTTCGTCCCAGCCCAGGAATTCCTGTAAGACCGAGGCAGTATTTTCTCCCAAAAGCGGTGCGGGCGTTTCGATAACGGGTGGGTTAAGAGATAATTTTATTGGGTTGCCTGGGACAATCATCTTCCCTGCCACAGGGTGCACCAATTCAACTAACATATTTCGGGCTAGAACCTGCGGATCCTTGACGACTTTGTCAATAGTATTGATTGCCGCAACCGGGATGCCGGCTGCTCTGATAATCTCCAGCCATTCATCTGTCGTTTTTGTAATTGTTATTTGCTTAATGATTTTTTCCAGTTCATCCACATGCCCTATCCTGTCATTATTAGTTTTAAAACGAGGATCAATTAATAGATATTCTATATCTAAAATCTTACAAAATTTTTCCCAGAGCGAGTCATTCCCGACGGCGACTATTACATAATAATCCTTAGTGGGAAATGCCTGGAATGGTGCAATCGAGGGGTGCTTTGTACCGAGTGGTTTTGGTGCTTGTCCTGATGTTTGGTAACGGACAATAGCATTTTCTAAGATAGCAACCTGGGAATCAAGCATGGATACGTCGATTTTTTGTCCTTGCCCGGTTTGGTTACGAACATTAAGTGCTGCCAGAATCCCGATAGTGCCAAACAAAGCTGCCGTGATGTCACCAATTGAAGTCCCGACTCTCACGGGAGGACGGCCTTGTTCACCGGTGATGCTCATAACACCGCCCATAGCCTGAACAATCATATCATAGGCCGGAAGCTGGCTGTAGGGTCCGGTATGCCCGAAACCTGAAATAGCAGCGTATATTATAGAGGGATTAATCGGTTTGATATCCTCATAGCCAAAGCCCAGTTTTTCCATAGTCCCCGGTCTGAAGTTTTCTACGATAATATCACACTTCTTAATCAACTCCCACAGTACTTCTTTGTCTTTTTCCTTTTTTAAATCCAAGCAAATACTTTTTTTACCCCGGTTGAGACTCATAAAATATGCACTTTCTTTTCCGACAAAAGGCGCAAAAGCCCGCGAATCATCACCAATGCCGGGCTGCTCCACTTTTATAACCTCTGCTCCCAGATCCGCCATCAGCATTGTGCAATAGGGACCAGCCAATACACGGCTTAAGTCCAGTACTTTCAAACCTTGTAAAGATCCTATCATGATTTAACCCCCTTCATAGTTTCAAAATATAATTCTTATTCATCATAAATCTTTTGCAAGTATTATGCCACTCAAAAAATCAAGATTAACGGGGGAGTATCTCGTATTAGGCTTTATTTGGGCGGCATATGGCAACATATTGGGACAAGTGCTTATCCAATATGTGCTCCCTATTTTCGCTCAGACTTAGATTCAAAGTTTGAATACCGGTATATTAGGGTATTCCAGGGAATAACTATGTTTTTTCTTCTTGGCACGAATATTGCAAACACTAGTCTATAGCAATAATTTAATGCCAATGGCCTAAAAACCATTAGAAGGGAGTAATCTATTTGAAGACTATGAGAGACTTTATTGCAGATTTCAAAAATCGCGGAAAAACCTTTGAAATGGGCGGCGGTGAAAAAGCAATCGCTTCACAACACAAGAAAGGCAAGCTATACGTCCGCGAAAGGTTGGAATTGCTCTTCGATTCCGGGACTTTTGTAGAGATTGACAAGTTTGTAGAACACCGCTCAAGTAATTTCGGAATGGATAAAAAAACCGGACCCGGAGATGGCGTTATCACAGGATATGGACATATCGATGGTCGGCTCGTCTACGTGTACGCAGATGATTTTACGGTTTTTGGCGGCTCTTTGGGGGAAATGCACGCTAAAAAAATTTGTAAAATCCTTGATCTCGCCCTGGAAACCGGTTCACCCGTCATCGGGATTCATGATTCCGGCGGCGGACGTATCCAGGAGGGCGTTGATGCTAAGCACGGATACGGGGAAATCTTCTATCGCAATTCAATTATGTCCGGCGTAGTACCCCAGATTTCCATCATTGTCGGACCCTGTGCAGGAGGCGCTGTCTACTCACCGGCGCTTACGGACTTTATCTTCATGGTGGATGAACTAAGCCATATGTTTGTTACCGGACCTCGCGTTATCAAGGTAGCCTTGGGTGAGGATATTTCCGAGGAGGATCTAGGCGGTGCCAAGTCCCATAATACGAAAAGCGGCGTTGCTCATTTCATCAACGCCAACGAGCAGGAATGTTTTCTTTCAGTCAGGCGACTTTTGAGTTATTTACCTCAGAATAACCGCTCTACTTCTCCTGGAATAAAAGGCCCCGATAACCCCAACCGGACTTTAGATGAACTGATTGACTATGTGCCTGTGGGCTATAACCAAGGTTATGATATGAAGGTAGTTGTCGATGCCTTAGTCGATCAGGGAACATTTTTTGAAACTCAGGGGCTTTTCGCGACCAACATTATCACCGGCTTTGCCCGTTTGAACGGGGATTCGGTGGGAATTATCGCCAATCAACCCAGGATTCAGGCCGGTTGTCTGGATGTAAATGCTTCAGTTAAGGCGGCACGTTTCATCAGATTTTGTGATGCCTTTAACATCCCTTTATTAACGCTCGTGGATGTCCCCGGTTTTCTACCCGGCTCGCATCAGGAATATAGCGGAATAATCCGGCATGGTGCAAAGATGCTTTACGCATATTCAGAGGCTACCGTACCAAAGGTTACTTTGCTTTTGAGGAAAGCCTACGGAGGGGCGCATAATGCCATGTGCAGCAAAGAACTAAGAGCCGACTTATATTTGACCTGGCCAACAGGTGAGATTGCAGTGATGGGAGCAGCTGAAGCAGCAAAAGTGATTTTCAGAAAAGAAATCGATGACTCCAGTAATCCTGATGTAACAAGGCAGGAAAGAATCGAAGAATATCAGCGGGATTTTTCCAATCCTTACGCGGCTGCACGTCGTGGCTATGTCGACAGAATAATCGAACCTCAGAATTCCCGCATAGAAGTCATCAGAGCTTTCGATGCTCTGAGAACGAAGCATGCAGCCCTGCCTTGGAAAAAGCATAGCAACATCCCGCTATAACCGGCCGTTAAAATTAAGAAGCATTTTGAACAAGGAGGATAAGAGTATGAAGCCACTTGACGGTATCAAGATACTTGATTTGACCAGGATTCTCTCGGGCCCGTTTTGCACGATGATTCTTGGTGATATGGGAGCTGAAGTAATCAAGCTGGAGCCCTACCCTGCAGGAGATGACTCAAGGGGTAATCCGCCTTTTCTAAAAGAGGAAAGTATGTATTATGTAAGCCTGAACCGCAATAAACGCAGTGTTGTCGTCAACCTTAAAGAGCAGGTCGGCAAAGATCTGTTTAAAAAAATGGTAAAAGATGTTGATGTGGTTATAGAGAACTTTAAACCGGGTGCAATGACTAAGCTTGGACTTAATTATGATGTATTAAAAGAACTCAACTCGCGCTTGATATATTGTGCTGTTTCCGGCTTTGGCCAAACAGGACCTTATAGTGAGAGGGCTGCCTATGATTCAGTAATCCAGGCAATGGGTGGTATTATGAGTGTAACCGGCCAACCCGGCGGCATCCCTACCAGGGTCGGAACGTCCATTGGTGACATAACCGCAGGGCTATTTGCAGCCATAGGAATACTGGGGGCTCTCAGGGTACGCGAATTAACGGGTAAGGGCCAGATGATCGATATCAGTATGCTCGATTGTCTGGTGGCGATTGTTGAAGGTCAAATCGCACGATACTTTGGTACCGGCGTCGTACCAAAACCGGTAGGCAATCGGCATGCCACGGCAACTCCCTTTGACCTTTTCAAAACAAAAGATGGTCACATCATAGTTGCTGTACAAAATAATGTCATGTGGGAAAAATTTTGTAAGGTTATTAACGCAGCCCAGCTATTCGTTGACCCACGCTTTGTCACTAACGCAACCCGTTGTGACAATGAAGCCGCTCTTAAGTCGATCCTGGAACCTATCCTTCAGCAAAAGACTACGGAAGAATGGATTCCCCTCTTTGTTGAAGGCGGAGTTGCTTGCGGTCCGTTGAATAATATTGCTGATATAGTCAAAGATCCTCATATTCTCGCCAGAGAAATGATTGTGGACGTACCAAACCACGCCAAGCTAGGTACCGTCAAATATCCCGGTGTGCCTATCAAATATTCTGATACAAAATGCAGTATCGAAAGACCGGCCCCCATCCTCGGGCAGCATTCGGAAGAAATACTCAGAGAGTTTAGCTGCAGCGAAGAAGAGATTAAAAGTCTCAAGGAAATTGGCATAATCAAGTAAGACTATAACAGCTTTGTATATGAAGAAGTCCGGGATAATTTCCCCGGACTTCTTCATTTTGTTTATATTTAGACGGAGGTCCAAATGTGCTGACTAAAAACTACGCTACTGCTTTTCTTTTATTTGTTTTATATTCCTTAATTACCGGAACAATCAGGGTGATTACTGACACTATCAGTAGAATCAGTGCAATCGGCCGGGAGAAGAGAAGTTCCGGAGTTCCACCAGATGTAATAAGCGCTCTCCGCAAGTTAACCTCCATCATAAAACCCAAGACCATGGCTAAAACAACAGGCGTATTAGGTATTTTCACCTTACGGAAAACATATCCTACTACTCCGCCTAAAAACATTACCCAAACAGAGTACATATCATTGCTGTAGGCATAAGAACCTAACACTGTTATGGCTGCTACTACAACGGCTAGGATTCTTGTCGGTATTAATGTAACCTTTACAAATACCCGTGCGCCAAAAAGTCCTAATATGGTCATCATCGGAGCGGCGAAAATAAGGGCTGCAAAGATTGAGTAAGGTATCTCCGGATGCTTCACAAAGAGCAAAGGGCCGGGCTGTAAACCTTGTATTGTTAACGCGCCAATCAGAATTGCCGCACTTGCAGAACCGGGAATACCGAGGGCTAAAAGCGGCGCCAATGCTCCGGGAACGGCTCCGTTATTGGCTGATTCTGACGCTGCAATACCTTCCGGATTACCTGTCCCAAAAGTCTCCGGTTCCTTGGAAGCCCGTTTGGCCTCGTTATAACTTATCCAGGAAGCGATAGTGGCGCCGGCGCCGGGAATTACACCAACAGCATAGCCAATTATTGGTCCTCTTATTAGAGTCAACTTCATCTTCTTTAAGATACTAAAGGGTATCCCAATCCCTTTAATTTTTTGGACTTCAGCAGGCTCATCATCTGCATTCTCAATCATAAACAATACTTCGGAAAACGCAAACAACCCTATCAAAGCTGGGAGAAAAGGGACTCCCCCAAACAGACTATTCGTAAATGCAAATCTTGGTACACCATTAACAGGGTCCATTCCTATGGTAATGAGGAGCAAACCAAAACACATACCCAAAATGCCTTTTACCAAAGAACCCTCACTCAAACTGGTAATCAGGCTTAAGCCAAAGACGGCCAGGGCAAAATATTCGGCTGGCCCAAAATTTAAGGCTGCTTTTGCTATAGGTATAGCAGTAAAAACCAGCAAGATTGAACTGATAAGAGAACCCCAACCGGAAGCAATAATAGAGATGGTCAGAGCCTTTCCCGCCTCACCCCGTTTGGCCATCGGATAGCCATCAAGGGCTGTGGCAGCTGCCGCCGGAGTTCCCGGTGCATTAATCAAAATAGCGGTTATACCCCCGCCATATTCAGCGGCAATATATAAGCAAACGAGCATTACCATAGCAGGTACAGATTCCATAGTAAAAGTAAATGGTATCAAAAGAGCGATTCCTATACTCGGTGTTAACCCTGGCATAGCACCGATAAAATATCCGACTATTGTTCCGAGAAAAATCATTATTAGATTGTCTGGCTGAAAAATAGTTGAGAAGCCCAACGCTAATTGCTCAAACATATATGCCTACCCCCTTCATGGCAAAGGTACTCCTAAGAGCATATCAAAGACAACTTTTGCAAAAAGCAGAAATCCCCCGCTTAATAAAGCAATCTTAATTGGCTTTTTTTCTCCGGCAAACCATAAAATAACCGGGAGTGATATCAGCGTAGAAATATAGTAACCAATTATTGGCATTAAGTTAATATAAATAAAGACACCTAGAATAACTAACAACACACTGTTTTGTCTCTTTATTTTTATGACGGGTTGTTTTGTATTTTCCCTTTCCTTTACTCCTCTATAGATGAGAACACACGCTAAGATAGCCATAAGGAAAATAATAATATATGGGAACGTTGCCGGCCCCAAATCAGACTGGTTCATAGGAGGTGGCAGTTTCAAAGTCATAGTAAAAAATACTATAGCGATGATCAAAAAAACAATTCCGGAAATCAGCTCTGCTAAAGCCATTTTCACTGAGTTATCCCCCCTTCAAAAAACCGGCACCCCAAGCTCTATCCTAAGGATGCCGGTCTCTGGTCCATTATTTGCTGATACCGAGTTTTTTGTACCAGTCCTTAGTAATCGTGTCCTGCTTGTTGATAAATTCCGCGTATTCTTTAGCTGCCATGCCACCGGGCATCATCTGTGAAGTTGATAGATATTCTTTGTACTTATCTGTTGCATAAACCTTGGTCAGGGCTTCATTAAGCTTCTTAACTACATCCTCCGGCATCCCTTTGGGTCCATAGAAGCCTCTGAATTGAGCCCAACTTGTGTCTACGTCAAATCCGGCTTCTTTATATGTAGGAACATCCGGCCACTCAGCCAGCCTTGTATTTGCCATTACACCAAGAACCCTAAGCTCTTTTGTTTCGACAAATTGGGCCACCTGCCCGGGATTGGAGTTGGCAGCATCAACATGGTTTCCCAGTATTGCCGTAACAGCATCGCCGGTGCTTTCATACGGTGTCCAGTTCACTTTGATACCGGCTTTATCTGCAAGAATGTTCCAGGCTATATTGTGTCCGGCTCCTGCCGAACCATATCCTCCGACGTTGATTTTGCCTGGGTTGGCTTTTGCATAATCAACGAGTTCCTGAAGAGTCTTGAATTGACTTTTCGCATTTACAACAACAATATAGGGGTCTATTTGTCCAAGAGAGAGCCAGGTAAAATCGGTCAGTTTAAATTGGTCCTTAAGGTTGCCGTTTAACAATCCCAGTTGGGAAGGTGTCATACATCCCAGTGTATAACCATCGGGAGCAGCCTGAGCAATATAAGCCATTTGTGTTGCTCCGCTGCCGCCGGGACGGTTTTCTACAACACAGGAAACCCCGACTATGGGTTCCATAATCTGGGCTACGGTGCGGCCCATTAAATCAGTTGGCCCACCGGCGCTCGTATGTATCACTATTTTAATAGGCTCACTAGGGTAGACTTTCTCGGCAGGCTTACTCGCACCGCAAGCAGATAGCATCAACATTGAAATAATCAATAACCCGCATAAGATAAGGCGCTTGTTCATTTTCACCGTTAAATACCTCCCTATTTTTTTTTACGACTACGAAAGGCTTTAGAACCCATCTGTTATACTCCGGGTGAAAACACCTCCTATCAAAATGTCCTTTTTATATTCGTTAAAAAATCAGTACACAAAATATTTGCTATTTAAAATAGAACTGCAAGTTTTATGCCAGTTTTTAATAACACCTTCTACCCTATATTCTGAACTCATCTCTGACACGGCTCCGCTAAACCAGATATGAAAAGCTTGTAGGAGTAAGCATTTTTACAAAATAAAAAGCGGCTGTTCAAACAGCCGCAGAAATCATTTGACCTAATAATACCAATAATCTTAACCAATTCTGGCCTATTGCAAGCCAATATCCTAAACATCTCGTTTCTGCATTTAATTTGCCTAGTTAATTTTCTGAATATAATTAAGAAAATCCTCGCCTTTTATGGTTAATCTGCTCCCCTGCCTTGTCACCCCTGCTTCAACAAAACCCATATTGCCCAAAACTTTCAGCCAACGTCTAATCTTATGATCGGCTACAGTCTGGTCATAGCTCTGGAGTTTTTTAAGCAGTGCCGTCCTCCCTAATTTCTTGTTTAAGACGGCAGCGTCATACATTTCCTTAAGCATTATTATAATTACTTCCAACGCCCCTTCAGCGCTGAATTCACTCCGCAGTATCTCATAACTATTGGGAATTTTACGAATATGTGAGGTCTCTTGTAAGCTCGTCTCAGAATCAGCTAGGGGACTACTTGGTATCGCTACTGCTTTCCTCGCGAGGTAATCCGGGAGATTGGCAACAGTTGCTACTTTATGAGGGCCGGCAGTAGTAAATAAAAAGTTGACTACGTTTTCAAGCTCTCTGATGTTGCCGGGCCAGTTGTAACGATATAAATAATCCCGCAGATAATCGTCAATAATCAGCTTGCTGTTGTAGTTTTTCTTGACAAAATAGTTTATCAAGTCTTCAATATCATCTGCCCTTGCTCTTAAAGGCGGGATTAAGATGGGCAACGTGCATAAGCGGTAAAAAAGATCCTTGCGGAATTTACCCGTTTCAACAAGCAGCTCCAAATCCTGATTTGTCGCTGTTATAACCCGTACATTTACGGGGGTAGTGATATTACCTCCTACCCGCCGAACTTCCCGCTCCTCCAGAACACGAAGCAGTTTTTTCTGAACCTCAATGGGGGCATCACCTATTTCGTCCAAAAAGATTGTACCTTTATGAGCAATTTCAAAAAGACCGGGTTTACCTCCCTTTTTCGCTCCGGTAAAGGCTCCTTCCTCATATCCGAAAAGCTCACTTTCCACCAGGTTTTCGGGTAACGCTGCAAAATTAAGCGCTACAAACGGCCCGGTCCCAACCTGAGAATGATTGTGTATGGCCTGCGCAATCAGTTCCTTACCAGAGCCGCTTTCGCCCTGGAGCAGGATTGTTAGATCAGTACGGGCAAATTTCTTAGCCCTGTTTATCATAGCACTAAGTTCTTGTGATTTGCCTATGACATCTTTAAAAGTCCGTTTTGCTACATTACCCTTATATTTCAGAGCTCTGCGCACTTTGCTTTCGAGTTCCTGTACATCGCTGATCTGGCGTAAATTGGCCACAACCCCACTGACTGTTCTTTTTTCATCCCAAATAGGGTTCGCCGTTATAATATAGCTTATTTCATTAATGGTGATAATTTCATTAATGATGCTATCTCCCGCCACAAAGCAGGGAGTAAAGTCTACCGATGGCAAAATATCATTCATTTTTTTGCCAACTGCATCGCCAATCTCCAAGAGACGCTCTGCAGCCGGGTTAAACAGGATAATTTGATTATCTTCGTTAACAGCGAGAATTGCTTCATGCACAGTATTAACAATAGCTTCCATGTTTCGTTTTAGCTCCGCGTTGTTTTGGGCCATTCTTTCGCTTCTTATAGTCATATTTATGATAGCTTCAATATAATTATGGGAGATATCATTCAATACTGTCCGCGGCACTTCCAGGTATTCCAACAACTCCGCAAATGTAGAGAGATCCAGTCCTTTGCCACCTAGGTCGATAATATTGTGGATTCTACTTGGCACCATATTCGCCAGTCCTGAGGTTATTGCGATATCTATATCATACGGGGGTTCGGGGCAACCCGGATAATAAGGGGTCAGATTAAAATAGCGAAAGCCCAGGCTTTGGATAATCTGAATGAATACGGTTGACGTTTCTTCAGAGCTTCCAACAATAATAGCTCTGGACCCAGGTTCAAGTCTAATCAGTTTATCAAGGTTTTCAATGCTAACTGTTCGGGCGGCAAGCAGAACTCGTTTGTTCTCAGGGATATACGGCCTTGCAACGCTCATAGCCGTACGATTGGCCACAATAAATATTTCAATCCCACTTATGTCAGGAGGGATAGCCGACTCTTGCAGGCACCAAGTCTCGGCTTCAATGTAGGCATCCAGAAATCTCAGGATTTCCCGACGAATAAAGCTGCATGTTGCAGGTGTATTGCCTATGAAACAGACCCTTTTTTTGAACATATTCTAGCTCCTATCAAATATTATTTTAATATTGACATTTTATTATCTCCCTTTTTCTAATTGGTATAGTATTAAGTATATTCTATATAATTTCCTATTCTCCATCAAGTATCTTCATATTTCTTCAGATGTATGTCCCAATAAACTTAGCGGATAAGCGCTAAGCGCTTTAAGAACGATAGGGTTTTTAACAGGATAAAAAACCTCTTTGACGCAAACAATAAACGGCGTAGCAAGGAGGGCTTTTTTTATGAATTTTTCTTTTCAGAGCGCCTGCCGTCTCGGGCTTATTGGTATTATCACCGGCTTTATCAACGGCTTTATCGGCATCGGCGGCGGTACCATCCTTATTCCGGCTATGGTTTTCTGGCTCGGTGAAGAACAGCATACCGCGCACGGCACTTCTTTAGCCATCATCCTGCCAACCGCACTCGTCAGTACATACATCTATAACCTGAACAGCCATATGGACTGGAACCTAACCCTAAGAATAATCTCGGCGAGTGTTATTGGGGGTTATCTTGGCGCTAAGTTGATGGAAAAGATCCCTGCTCCCCGTCTGAAACAAATTTTTGGTCTTTTTATGATCATAGCCGGGGCAAGGATGATTATCTGATGCTTGTCTATATTGTCGGCTTCTTTACAGGTATTATCAGTGGCATGGCCATCGGCGGCGGAACATTGCTTGTTCCGGCTCTGGTTATCTTCATGAATGTCAGTCAGCATACAGCGCAGGGCGTCTGTCTGGCTTCCTTTATTCCGACTGCAGTTGTCGCTGTGATTACGCACTACCGTCAAGGCAACGTAAAGATCAAACTAGCCTTCTGCCTCACTGCCGGCGCTTTGGGCGGAGCCGTACTCGGCGCTATTTTGGCTAATATTTTTGAGCCTGGCGTCCTGAGAAAATTCTTTGGTTTTTTTCTTATCGCGATGGGACTGTATCAATATTTTGGCAAAAAAAAAGGGGCGGTATCAAAATAAATATTTGATACCGCCCAATTGATTACAACCCATTCCCCTATATTTTAAAAATTAATTTTTAGCTTGAATTTGTTTTAAAATCTTTGAAAGAAGAACAATGTAGGCAATTTCGGATTGTTTGCATCTTCTGTCAATATAAGCCCCCATAAAACAATTCTGGGTGGTAATCTCTAGGTTTTTACAAAAAGGTAACTGCTCACAGTCTTTTCTTGCCTCAAAGGGGTTCTCCATCTTTCAACTACCTCCACTCATATTTTATTGTCCATCATCTCAATTAAGCCCGGAAAAGGAGAAATACCGGGAACACGTTAGCTTTGACTTACAATAGTACCATTAAGCGTTTTTTTCTTGGCTGTATAGAGTGAAACCAGAATCAGCGTTAGAAAGCTAAGCGGCACCGAAATTATAGCCGGATTAGCAAGAGGAACAGGAGCAGTGACATTCACGAGATGATACAAATTATTAAATGTTTCTTGTGAGAGCAGGATTAATCCCAGAGCAGACGTCAAGCCTACAATGATTGAGGCTATAACGCCCTGAGCTGTGGTCCTCTTCCAGAACAGAATCATTATTATGGCAGGAAGATTTGCCGATGCTGCCACAGCGAAAGCCCATCCTACTAAAAACGATACGTTCATTCCTTTAAAAAGTATCCCCAGTATCATAGCAATGATGCCGACGGCCACGGCAGCGATCTTCCCAGCAAACACTTTTCGCTTATCGCCCAAATTCATACCCAGGAACCTATCCATCAAATCATGGGCAACCGCGCCGGAGGCAGCCACGATCAGCCCGCTCACTGTGCCAAGCACGGTGGCAAAGGCGATGGCCGAGATGACTGCAAAAATAGTAACTCCAAAAGACTTGGCTAAAAGCGGAGCCGCCATGTTATCGTTGGTAATATCGATTACTCCGCTGACCATAGCGCCCAACCCCAGATAGAGAGTTAAACAATAAAAGAAGCCAATGGCCGCAATAGCCACAATAGTTGATTTACGTGCACTTGCAGGATCGGGTACAGTATAGTACCGAATCAGTATATGAGGTAACGCCGCCGTGCCTAAAAACAGGGCTAACATCAGTGAGATGAAATCTATTTTGTCGGTAGTTTTAGCTCCTTTTTCCGAGTCTATTTTATATTTCAAGCCTGGGCTTAAAACGTCCTTTCCCGGGGTTGGGTTCTGGTAATAAACAGTATGCGTTCCCCCGTTATCGGCAATAACCTGCTTGTTCCACCTGATTACTGTGCCTTTTTTGATAGTATCAATGAAAGAAAAGAGATTTAAAGTGCCTGTCTTAGTATTGGTATCTCCACCCAGTTCACTCATATGCCCGATTTGGTAGAACCTGTTATCTTCCTTAGCGCCTCCATTGTATAGCACTGTACCATTCGCAAGTGTGGTGATAAAAAGGGTCTCCTCAAGCACTCCCTTTTTATCATCCAATTTCCAGATAGATTCCTCTTGCCCTTTGGAAATCTTGAGGAAACGCAAGGAACCATTTACAGGCAGTTCTTTTACAACTTGATATGATTTATCCTCTAACACCACTTTATCTTTTGTGGAATCTAGAACCTTCAGAGTGATGTAGTTATGAAACGGAACATCCCCTCCCTGATCGGGAGAAGTTGTTATACCGCGGGAAAACACCATAAAAACCAGCGTCATCGAGAAGATAATCAAAAGTCCGCCCTTTAAAAACTGAACATATGTAGTAGAAGTCATACCGGCAGTAGCTACGATAATAATGACTATTGTGCCAACCATTACAACTCCCGCCCAGTGTGGCAGTCCAAGCAGCGGAGTTACCAGTGATCCTGCCCCCACCATCTGGGGAATCAAATAAAAGAGCGAAACGACTAATGTACTAATGGCGGCTACCAATTGTATTCCTTTAGAATTAAATTTGGCATCCAGTGCATCGGTAAAAGTATATTTCCCCATGCGTTTCATCGGCTCTGCCACAATGAAGAGCGCTACCATCCAGCCTGCCAGATAACCTATGGAATAAAGGAATCCGTCATACCCGGAGACCGCAATCATCCCACAAATCCCGAGAAACGATGCCGCCGACAGATAATCGCCGGCAAAAGCAATTCCGTTTACCGACCAATGAATATTCCCCCCTGCGGCAAAGTAATTTGCAGACGATTTGGTTTTTTTGGCGAAGTGATATGATATCATCAATACCGAGACGACAAAGATAAGAAAAATGACGATAGCCCATGGCGACGGAACGTAATTCATTCAGTTTCTACATCCCTTCTCTGATCATTATTTAGAAGCTCCTCAGCATGTGAACTAACATGGTTGTAGGCAAATGCAAGTATTATCGCTAATACAATTAATCCTAAACCGTACGTGATAGCTACATTGAGACTTCCTACATCAATACCCATAAACTTAGGGCTTACAACATTAATTACAATAAATCCAATGTAAACTATTAAATACAGAAAAAATAACCATATCCCCAGCAGCTCTTTAATAGATGAGGCGGAATCCTTTTTCCATTCCTGAGCAGGTTCGTGCATGAAATCTTCCTCCTTAAATTAGTAATTGGTCTATTTTACATACATAAAGAAAAAAGTTGTAATTCCCTCCTTTCAACTATGGAAACATATTTGTTAGTTGCAAGTATTGTGCCATAGCGATCCTTAGATTTTTACGAGCCGACAAAAAAGAAAACCCTGTAACCACAGGGTTTTCTCCTCTTGTTTTCACGTTGATTTATTCACCGTTGATGCTTTATCGCATTATTAATGCGTATTCGCATCAACAAGTTAGGTAATCCCATACTTTTTCAGCTTCCTGACAACGGTTGACTGATTAATGCCAAGCAGTTCGGCAATTTTATAACTGTTATTGTAGGCTTTATATGCCTTCTCCATGATTTCCCGCTCCAGGTTTTCAACGGCCTGGGCTAGATTAGGCAGTTCCAGATTCTCCTGCAGATAGAGCGCTCCCTTTTCCACCAGGTATTCCGGGAGATTCTCTTTGTATATAATGTCCTGTTCACAGGTTACTACCAGTCTCTCTATTAAGTTCATCAGCTCCCTGATATTACCGGGCCAATTGTAATTCAGCATTATCCTAAGGACTTCTCGTCCAAAACTTTTATTCAGGTCATATCTTGTATTGAACTTCTCCAAATAATAATTGGCCAGGGGAATAATGTCCTCCTTTCGATAGCGCAACGGCGGAACAACAATAGGCACTACGTTCAGCCGGTAATACAAGTCCTGTCGGAACCTCTCTTTCACTACCATTTCCTCAAGGTTACGGTTAGTAGCCGAAATTATCCTGATATCCACCTTGATGGTCTTACTACCGCCAATACGCACCAGGCATTTCTCCTGCAAAACCTGGAGCAGCTTTACCTGCATGAGGTATGGCAGCTCGCCTATTTCGTCAAGAAAGAGCGTTCCCTCATGGGCTAGTTCAAATAAACCCTGTTTACCTTCTTTACTTGCTCCTGTAAAGGCTCCGGCCTCATAGCCGAATAGCTCGGATTCAATTAAAGTGTCCGGTATGGCGCCACAGTTCACCTTGATAATAGGGCCATTCTTCCTATCGCTCAGATCATGGATATAACCGGCCAGAACCTCTTTCCCTACTCCTGACTCACCGGTCAGAAGCACAGTACTATCGACCCTGGCTATTTTCCTGCAAACCTCCAGTAAATTGGCCATGGCAGAGCTATATGCAATTATACTTTCGTTACCATAGTTTACTGCTTTTTGTTCGCTTTCTGTGGTACTATAATTGATCTGGCTCTTCAGCTTTTCCAACTCTTCAAAATCCCTGGCATTAATCAGTATCTTTGAGAGGCTCCCATCTTCTCCGAAAATAGGAGTGCCGGTTACATAAAGCTTCCGCCCATTATGAATTTGCTGTATGAAAGTGACCGGTCTTTTCTCCTTGATTACGAGCATCGACCCGGAAGGATAGAGCAGTCTTTTTTCTTCCAGTTCCGCTACAGAAACACCTACAACATTGTCAACATCATAGAGGTATTCAAAAGCCCGATTGGTTTTGAGAATTATACCTTGGGCGTCGGTGACACAGATCCCATCATAGGAAGACTCTACTATGCTGTCCCATTCCTGGTTCAAGTCTTTAATAAGGCCCATTTCCTGATCAATTTGTGCAAGAAACTTTTGTTTCTTATCTACCAAATAGGGCAGGCACATCTCAATTTCGGCAATACCTTCGTAAACAGCGACGGCCTTTTCGCGGCACGAGCTATAACCGCAAGCTCCACAGTTCGTTAGGTCGCTCTCGGATACCTTTCCTGTACTGGCCAGAATCCTTTGAATCTCACTTTCCTCCGGCTGGGGCCTGTTGATCTGCCGGTTCACATACTTTCTGCGGAGAGCTATCCCCGATATATGTGAAATTGCACTTCTCCCTTGGTATCTTTCCAGCAGTGGCGTGCTATTAATATAGTTAACCACCGCTTTTTTTCGATTGTAAAAGTGTTCATTGCCAACTCGCGCCGGACCATCGATGCAGCCCCGGCACATGAGCATATCCATAAATTTACCTGCTAGTTGGCCGTTCTCAATGGCATGAAGCATCTGGTAACAATCGGTTTGACCATCAACTACCATATATTCTGTTTCTAAAAGATCCTGGCCGACCTTTACCATCTTTGACAGTCCACCGGAGAAAGGAATCAATCGCCCGTAATAAGGCAGAGGTCCCGCTAAGCTCTCCGGCGGACAGGCTTCAATATCCACTGAATGCTCATCCAGAAGTGCTTGCAATTCAGTAAATGTCAGCGCGTACTGTATTAAATCATTATATAGCTGGGCTTCACCTTTTTTAGCGATACAGGGACCAGCAAAGACCATTTTCCGCCCTGGAGCGATACTTCTAACATAAGTCGCCGTCGCTACCATCGGCGAAACGAGCGGGGCTAAAAAGGGGAGTAACGAAGAAAAATGCTTTTCTACCATGTTAACCACCGCGGGGCAGGGCGAACTAATAACTAATTTATCCCTATTCAGCAGTTCTTGGTAAGCTGGAATCAACAACTGGGCTCCGAGAGAAGCTGGCCACACGTCATAAAAGCCCAGTGCTTTAATGGCTGCCACCATCTGTAATGGGTTGCTTAAATTAAAACTCGCCGCAAAGGAAGGCGCCAGAATAAGGGAAACAGGGTCTGAGCCCTGTAAGAGCTTTTTAACATCTTCACGGTTATCCATGACCTTTTTGGCATTAAGGGCACATACCTTCAGGCAATTACCACACTCAATGCAGCGGCTTTCAATTACTTCGGCAAGGCCGTTTTCTATTTTTATCGCCTTGACCGGACAGTTTCTTACACAGGCGTAACACTGGCGGCATTTCTCTTTGTCTGTAGATATTATCATTGTTTTCTCCATTTCCATAAACTTCGAAATTGATTAGCTTCTGCGTTTTTTAGTCAAATGGGCCGGAGGAAAAAATCCTCCGGCTTCTTCTTTATCAGGGACAAACGAGAGATTATTGACCTGTTACTTTTCCAGCCCCGCCAGATACTGCCTGGCGCGGGCCACAGCCTGCGAAACCTGATCCGGTGCTGTCCCACCGTAGGTCAGACGCCGCCCCACTACATTATCGAGCTTTAAGGCCTCATATACGTCAATATCTATCAGGCCTGAATCCTCTCTTCCAGCTATCTGCAGCCCTTTTTGCAGCTCCTGCAAATCCAGTTCCTCAAAGGACTTCCCCGTTGATAGGCAGTAGCTCACGAGACTCCCCACGATGTGATGGGCGTCCCGGAAGCTCAGGCCTTTTTTCACAAGATAATCAGCCAGATCGGTTGCATTCGAAAAACCCTTGCCTGCAGCTATCTGCATTTGCTCTTTTTTGAAGACAAGCGTTGCGAGCATTGGTGTAAATATCAGCAGACATTTCTGCACCGTATCTACCCCGTCAAAAAGTGCTTCCTTATCCTCCTGCATATCCTTGTTATAAGCGAGCGGGAGTCCCTTCATTACAGTCAATATGCCCAGCAGATCGCCATAAACCCGACCGGTTTTGCCGCGGACAAGCTCGGATACATCAGGGTTCTTCTTCTGCGGCATAATTGAGGAACCGGTACTGTAAGCATCGTCAAGCTCGACAAACGCAAATTGCTGGCTGGCCCAGAGGATGATCTCCTCGCTGAAACGCGAGAGGTGCATCATGATGATCGAAGCGGCCGCGAGCAACTCAATTATGTAGTCACGGTCGGACACGCTGTCCATGCTGTTTTCAGAAACCCGTGCAAAGTTCAGCTTTTGCGCCACACTCAGCCGGTTTAACGGATAGGTTGTCCCAGCCAACGCCCCCGCGCCTAACGGCAAGACGTCGGTCCGCACCAGGCAATCGGCCAGACGCTCATAATCACGCTTAAACATCTCAACATAGGCCAGCAGGTGATGCCCTAACGTCACAGGCTGCGCTATCTGCAGGTGCGTAAATCCCGGCATGATTGTGTCAGCCTGCTTTTCAGCCATCTCTACGAGAGTTGTCAGAAGAGCATATAGCAGTTTTTGAGTCTGTTTTATTTCTTCCTTCACAAACAACCTCGTGTCAAGAGCCACCTGGTCGTTACGGCTTCTGCCGGTATGAAGCTTTTTCCCGGCTTCACCTATTTTATTGATGAGCAGCGTTTCAATGTTCATATGAATATCCTCTGCCCCAACAGTAAAACTGACCTGACCGGCTTCAATCTCCGCAAGGATCGCCTGCAGCCCCGCTATTATTTGCTGCGCTTCCCCGGTGGTAATTATTCCCTCTTCACCGAGCATCTGCGCATGAGCAATGCTTCCTTGGATATCATGACGATAGAGGCGCTGGTCAAACGCTATTGAGGAATGAAAATCCTCCATCAACTGATCAGTATTTTTTTGGAAACGTCCTCCCCATAACTTCATCCTGGCACCTCCATTTTACGTGAAATCTGCAAAACTGCAGTTATAACTCGTTCTACTCAAGTCCGGCCTTTTTCTTCATCAGAGCACGAACCTTTAACGGTAAGCCGAAAAGATTAATAAATCCTTCCGCATCCTTTTGATTATAGACCTTATCCTCACCAAACGTAACAAATTCTTCGTTATAGAGGGAGTATGGCGAGGTTATCCCGGCCGGCGTACAGTTGCCTTTGTACAGCTTCATTCTTACTTTACCGGTCACCGTCTGCTGTGTCACATCAACGAACGCATCGATGGCTTCACGAAGCGGATGGAACCAGACCCCTTCATAGACTAACTCGGCATAGCGCTGTGCAATCAACTGCTTGTAATGCAGCGTCATCCTGTCGAGGGTTAGCAGCTCCAGCTCCTGATGGGCCAATACGAGCACGGTACCGCCGGGGGTCTCGTAAACGCCGCGGGATTTCATGCCGACAAGGCGGTTCTCAACCATATCAATAATGCCCACACCGTTGGCCCCGGCAATTTGATTAAGCGTTTCAACAATTTCGACCGGCCCCATTTTCTTGCCGTTGACGGCAGTTGGGTTCCCCTTTTCGAAATTCAGTTCAACATATGTTGGTATATCCGGAGCTTTCTCCGGCGGGGTTATCATAACGAGGACATCCTCTTTCGGTTCATTAGCCGGATTTTCAAGGTCTGCTCCCTCATGGCTTAAGTGCCAGATGTTTCTATCCATACTGTAGGGACGGGCTTTCGTCACTGGGACCGGGATATTGCGCGCCTGAGCGTAGTCTACGGCCTGTTCCCTTGATTTTATATTCCACAGCCGCCACGGGGCAATAATTTCAAGCTCGGGGGCCAGTGCTTTAACGGTAAGCTCAAAGCGTACCTGGTCGTTGCCCTTTCCGGTAGCCCCATGCGCTACAGCAACGGCGCCCTCTTTTTTGGCGATTTCAACTAATTTCTTCGCAATCAGCGGGCGCGCAAAGGATGTCCCGAGCAGGTATTTGCCTTCATACACGGCGCCGGCTCTCAAAGTCGGAAAGATATAATCCCGGACAAATTCCTCCTTGACGTCCTCGATGTAGATCTTGCCGGCTCCTGTTTTTATAGCTTTTTCCCTTAGCGGTTCGAGTTCCTCACCCTGGCCGAGATCGGCAGCCATTGCGATTACCTCATAACCGTAGTTTTCCTTCAGCCAGGGGATGATAATTGAAGTATCTAGCCCTCCGGAATATGCCAATACTACTTTTTTCAAAGTAATTCCCTCCTACATATATATCAGGTTGAATTTATCATACATACAGCTTTAAACGAACACCCTTATTACAATACTGCGGCCAAGATGGCTTTGTGCGCGTGAAGCCTGTTCTCCGCTTCGTCAAAAACTACCGACTGTGGGCCTTCGATAACCTCCGCGCTGATTTCCTCGCCGCGGTGCGCCGGTAAACAGTGCATAACCAGGACGTCCGGCCCGGCAAGCTTCACGAGCTCGCTGTTAATCTGGTAGCTCAGCAAAGCTTTTTTGCGCTCTATTGTTTCATCCTCCTGGCCCATACTCGCCCAGACATCGGTATACAATACGTGGGCGCCGGATGCAGCCTCATACTGATTAGTAACCACGTTGATTTTGCCGGGATCCTTCGCGAGCTTTTTGGCCTTTTCTACGATAGCCGGATTTGGGGAATAGCCCTCCGGCGACGCTACTACTACTTCCATATCCATAATGGCTCCGGCTATGAGCAAGCTATGGGCTACGTTGTTGCCGTCGCCGATATAGGCAAGTTTAATCCCGTCCAGGCGGCCTTTATATTCCCAAATTGTGAGTAAATCAGCCAAAACCTGAGTGGGATGATAATCGTCCGTAAGACCGTTGATAACCGGGACATCGGCGTAATGCGCCAGATCAAGGACTTCCTGATGGCTGAACGTTCTGATGAGGATACCGTCGGCATAGCGGGCCAGAACCCTGGCCGTATCTTCAATAGGCTCTCCTCTGCCTACTTGCAGGTCATTCTTGCTCAAAAACATACCGAGACCGCCGAGATGGTACATGGCCACCTCAAATGAAACCCTCGTGCGGGTCGATGATTTTTGAAAGATCATCGCCAGTGTTTTCCCCCTGTGCAATTCATGAGCGATGCCGTTCTTTTGTTTTGTTTTCAGATCCTTCGCCAGCTCCAGCAAATACCAGAGCTCGCTTTGGCTAAAATCAGCAAGCGTGATAAAATCCCGTCCTTTTAAATTCATTGCATTCACTTCCTCTTAAGTATTCCCTGACAGTGTGTTCATTGCTACGCCTGTGCTATTGCATTCTCAATTTGCGCCAAACATTTATCAATATCTTCATAAGCGATATTCAGTGGGGGCACGAGGCGCAGGACGTAATTCTGCACACAATTTATTATCAAACCATTTTTCAGGCATTCATCGACAATCGGTTTTCCCTCAATGGTCAGCTCTATCCCGACTAGAAGCCCCATTCCTCGATAGCCCTTTATGACCGGATACTTCTCGCTCATGGCAGCAATCTTCGCTTTGATATATTGGCCTTTTTCTTCAGCCTGCAGCGAAAGCTTCTCATCAATAATAACATCAAGCGCCGCAATCGCCGCTGCTGTAGACAGAGGATTGCCGCCAAACGTAGCGGCATGTTCTCCCGGCTTGAATACTTCAGCCGTTTCACCACCTGCGACAAGCGCCCCGATCGGTACTCCGCCGCCCAACCCCTTCGCGAGAGTCATAACATCAGGTATTATCCCATAGTGTTCGTACGCAAACAATTTTCCTGTCCGTCCAAGTCCGGTCTGAACCTCATCGAGCATGAAGAGCAGGTCGTGTTTGTTGCATAAATCACGCACACCCTTCATGTATTCAGGTGTCGCCGGGTAGACCCCGCCTTCACCCTGGAGCGGCTCAAGCATTACCGCGCAGGTTTGCGGACCGATTGCTTTCTCAAGCGCAGCCAAATCATTGTATGGCACATATTTAAACCCCGGTGTGAGAGGCTCGAAGCCTTTTTGATATTTTACCTGTCCTGTCGCGGTTAGGGCCGTAAGTGTCCGGCCATGGAAGGAGTTAATGGCGGTAATAATTTCAAAACGGTCCGGACCATATTTGTTCGACGATCTTTTCCGGGCCAGCTTAATTGCCCCCTCGTTGGCTTCAGCGCCGCTGTTGCAGAAAAAGACCTTTGAGCCAAAGGAGTTGTCAGCAATTTTCTTGGCTAACTGCACCTGAGGTTCAATCCAATAGAGGTTCGAACAGTGTAATAACATTCCGGCCTGTTCCCGGATAGCGTCGACTACTTTAGCATGACAATGACCGACGTTGTTAACAGCTATTCCCGCTACCATATCAAGGTACTTATTACCGTCCGCATCCCAGACATAGCTTCCCTGCCCGCGTACGAGCGCAAAGGGCAGACGGCCATAAGTATTCATAACATGGTCCGTACCCATCTTAACTATATTTGAATTGTTCATCCACAACAGCCTCCTTGTCTTAATAGGTTATCCCTTGACAACCATTGTGCCAATTCCCTTTTGCGTGAAAATCTCCAGCAAGAGAGAATGGGCTTTGCGGCCATCAACTATGTGTACATTTTCAACGCCCTTTTCCAGAGCCGCCAAGCAGCTTTGGACCTTAGGAATCATGCCGCCGTTGATAACGCCTTGGGCTATGAGCTTCGGAATCTCGCTGTCGGTCAGGCGGGAAGCCAGCGATTCCGGCCCTTTACCGAGATAGATTCCCTCTACATCTGTCAGCAGCACAAGTTTATGAGCCTTCAAGGCCCCGCCGAGGGCGCCGGCGACATAATCAGCATTAATGTTTAATGTTTCCTGTTGCGTGCCTACGCCAATCGGAGCAATGACAGGTATGTATCCTTCCTGTGTCAGGGTATGGATGATACCAGGATTAATACTAACAACATCGCCAACAAGTCCGAGATCCTGTTTGCTCTGTTTCTTTTCAGCCACAATCAGCCTGCCGTCTTTGCCGCAAAGGCCAATGGCCTTACCGCCGAATTTATTAATCAGGTTGACTATCCCCTTATTAATTTTCCCGGCCAGCACCATCTCGACGACCTCCATCGTCGCTTCATCAGTTACCCGCAGCCCGTCAATAAATTTGGCCGGGATATCCAGCTTCTTCAGCCATTCATCAATTAAGGGCCCGCCGCCATGTACAATTACCGGATTCATCCCAACAAGCTTCATGAGGACGATATCTTTTAAGACCAGCTCCTCCAGTTCAGGATTTATCATAGCATGGCCGCCATATTTTATGACAATTGTCTTCCCATAAAAGGATTGGATATAGGGCAGGGCTTCCGTTAGGACATTCGCTTTTTCAAGAGGTGACAACATCTCCGCGGTCTCCTTTCACTCTGCTGGATTCATATGTGTCCCGAAAAATAGTATATTAAGTCCTGTACGACCCGTTAATCTTTACATAATCATACGTAAGATCACAGCCCCAAGCTGTAGCCTCAGCTTTTCCTGTTTTTAAATCGACATTGATTGTTACCTTTTTCCCGCTCAGCACTTTGGCAGCCGCTTCTTCATCAAAGCCAAGGCTGCAGCCGGCCTCGGCTACTTTGACATCACCGAGATAGACATCAACTACGCCCGGATCAAACTCAGCCCCGGAATAGCCCAGTGCGCAAATAATCCGACCCCAGTTGGCGTCCTCGCCGAAAAGCGCTGCCTTAACGAGGTTAGATCCGGCGATAGCTCTGGCGCCAAGAGCTGCTTCCGTTTTACTCGGGGCATTATAAACCTTAACCTCCATGAGCTTCGTAGCGCCCTCGCCGTCTTTTGCGACCAGTATGGCCAACTCTGTGCATATATATGTCAGAGCCTGCTCGAATAATATGTAGCTGTCACTATTTTTATCGGTTATCGGGGCATTCCCGGCTAGACCGTTGGCCAACACCAGCAGACAGTCATTCGTACTCGTATCGCCGTCGACAGTAACCATATTGAAGGAATCTTCATTAGCAAAAGACAAGGCCTTTTGCAGGCACTCCGCAGATATGGCGGCATCGGTTGTCACGAAACCCAGCATCGTGGCCATATTGGGGTGAATCATGCCGGAGCCCTTGGCCATACCCCCGACTGTTATAGTCTTGCCGGTGATTTCAAACTGCACAGCCAGCTCCTTCGCAAAGGTATCTGTCGTCATGATAGCCTGCGCAGCCAGCGGCCCATTATCTGCATGAAGGTTTTCTCCGGCTTCTTTAATGCCCTTCTTCACCTTATCCATCGGCAGGGGTACTCCGATAACACCGGTGGAAGCCACCAACACCTCATTGGCGCCGCACCCGAGCACCGCAGCGGAAGCCTCGGCCATCATGAGCGCATCCCTAAGCCCTCCGTCACCTGTACAAGCATTGGCACAGCCGCTGTTCACCACAAATCCCTGTATTCTTCGTTTTTCCAAATGCTTTTTTGAGATTAGTACAGGAGCGGCCTGATATTTATTTGTCGTAAAAACCGCAGCGGCAGCAGCCGGTACTTTTGACGAAACAAGGGCCACATCAAAGCGCCCCGGCTTTTTAATAGCTGCCTGAGCTGCCCCGGCCATGAAACCGGCCGCAGAGGTAATGCCGCCGCCCGGGATTATCTTAAAATTCATGTTCAATTCTCCTTTTCGACTCAATATAGATATACCTTAACCGGGAGACTTCTTTACGGAAAGACGGCAATTTTATTTAATCCCGCCGTCTCATCCAGTCCACACATAATGTTCATATTCTGTACAGCCTGACCCGAAGCCCCTTTAAACAGATTATCTATTACCGAAACAACCGTTAAACGTCCTGTTCTTTGCTCGCAGTTTATACCCAGATCGCAAAAGTTGGTGCCGTTAACCCATTTTGTTTGTGGATACATCCCAGGCGGCAGTACTCTGATAAAAGGCTCATTCCGGTAAAATTCCTGATATATTTCGATGATTTCTTTGGTATCATAGTTTTTCTTCAGACCAGCATATACGGTGCTCAACATCCCTCTGATCATCGGCACAAGATGCGGTGTAAATGTGACCTTGATCTCTTCGTCGGCCAGCAGACTTAACTCCTGCTCTATTTCCGGAGTATGCCGGTGCGCAGGGAAACCATAAGCTTTGAAATCATTGTCGACCTCGGCGAAAAGAGAGCCTACCCTTAAGCTGCGCCCGGCGCCACTCACACCGGATTTGCTATCTATGATGATATTAGCCGTATCCAGTAGCTTTGCTGTCAGCAATGGCGCTAGAGCCAGGATAGCCGTCGTCGGATAACATCCGGGGTTGGCAATAAGATTAGTCTTTTCAATAGCGTCCCTGTGGATCTCGGGTAGTCCATAAACCGCCTTGGCCAGCTGTTCTTCATCCGGCCCGGCAACCTTATACCACTTTTTATACACCTCGGGGGATTTCAGACGAAAATCAGCGCCGAGATCAATTACTTTTTTGTGTTGTTTCAGCAGCTTTTCAACTATTCCCACACTGAGCCCGTGAGGCAAAGCCACAAAGACTACATCCGCGTCTTCAACCAGCTTTGGATCATCATTGTCTTGGCAGATTATATCTACAATGCTGCGAAAATGAGGATATACGGTTGCAAAAGGCACTCCTACATAATTCTGCGTTCCCAGTCCTGTGAGGCTGACTGCGGCATGCTGTGCGAGAATCCGTACCAGTTCCTGACCCGTATAACCTGTAGCTCCTATTATGCTTGCCTTAATCATTCTTACACCCCAATCCTCGTTTAGCTTTAATTATTATACACCTAAACAGAGAGCATGTAGACTACTTTATAATTATACAGTTTATTGTATAATTATGCAATCGTTTTATCAATAAAAAATAGCGCTTGAGTATCTGACTTGTTTCAGCCCTCAGCAACGCTATAATTATTTTTCAGACTCTGTTCCGTTTCATCAATCAAGCAATATGTCTACCTTTGCATACTGCTGGCAATTTTCTGGCGCTCTTTCTCATTGAGAATTTCATTAATGAATAATGTCTTCTCTTGCAGCAGATTTACAACCGGGAATACCCTCAACGCTACCCCATGCTTATCGGTTATTTGTTTTATAGCAGGACGGGTAGGGTAGTTCTTCGGTACGCTGATAACCACCCCGACAACCTTGGTATTGAGCCGGACTGCCGTACCAACCGGATAAGGGGCAATATTCTGTGTAAAAGCCCGCACAATGTCCGGATGGAACGATCGGCCGCTCTCTGCAACAACAACTTCCAAAGCCTGATAGGGATAAAGACGTTCCTTAGCGTTCTGATGAGAAACCATTCTGTCATAATGATCAGCGATCCCGGTAATAGCGGCAAAAAGGTGGATATCTTCGCCTGATAGTTGTCGCGGATAACCCGTCCCGTCATATCTCTCATGATGCTGGTAAGCCACATGAGCGGCTATCACATTCAACATCTTGTTATTTCTAAGTATCTCAAACCCATGAATTGTATGTTCTTCCCCATCACTCAAAGATTTGCCGATGTCATGGAGAATTGCCCCCATACCAAGGGTCTTGATTTTTAAATCATCCAATCCCAGCGCCATCCCGGTAAGAATGCTTAAAACACATACTGCGACAGAGTGATTATAAAGATACATATTGGAGCTTCTGATATCCATGAGCTGTATCATCATATTCGGCACATTTTTCAGGTCATCTAAAATCGTACTGACCATAGTGCTGAGCGGTTTTATATCGATGTCCTTCTTCATTTTAGCCGACTCGGCAATCTGTTTTAAAATCTTGACAGTCTTTATTCTTACAATGTCTTGGACCACATCGTTTATCTCAATAGGACCTATAAACTCGTCGTCAATATAAATAAACGGTATCCCATACTCACAGAGTTTCCTGATATACCTTTTTGTCAATACAGTCCCAGAACTCAAGAGGACGCGTCCGTCATCATCAAAAATGGTCCTGGCTATTCTCATACTTTCTTTAAGTTCTTCCGTTTCTAATGCGCGCATCTTTATCTACCTTGCTTTCTAAATGTCCGATGTAATATTTAGGATAATGATTAATCAATTTTCTGTCTTATATAAAAGCTATCATATTCTGCTTTTTTTCACAAACAAAATATT
Organism: Peptococcaceae bacterium UBA6129; assembly: GCA_002422465.1. Classification (GTDB taxonomy): domain Bacteria; phylum Bacillota; class Peptococcia; order DRI-13; family UBA6129; genus UBA6129. The sequence continues at coordinate 39,242 of DIVP01000123.1, forward strand.
GGAAATTAATTAAATTTTTTTATACATTACCTAGGATAACATCAGATAATGATTCTGCAGCAGCCCTTTTTGCAGCTTGCATTGTTTCCAGATCTGTAGGCGGAAGCGTCATTTTGTATCTCGGGAAGTAACGCGTCAGATGCAGCGGGATATTTTTATCAATACTCGCTATCCATTCTGCCAGAGCTTTTATCTCCGCAACGCCACTGTTGAGCGAGGGAACCAGCAGTGTCGTGATCTCCAGATGGCAGCTTTCGGCAAACAGCTCAGCGCTTTTAAGTACTGGGCTTAACTTGCCGCTGCATACGTCGTTATAAAACTCTTCCGTAAATGCTTTGATATCAAGGTTGACCGCGTCTATATACGGCAGTAGCTCTTGGAGAGGTCGGGGATTGATATATCCATTTGTGACGAGCACATTTTTTAGTTTAGCCTCTCTGGCCAGCTTGGCCGTCTCAAGCACGTATTCGTACCACATTAGGGGCTCAGAATACGTATAGGCAAGACCGATATTGCCATAGGGCACTGATTCCAGCGCTTTTTCAACAGCCTCTTGCGGCGTTATAACCACATAAGGTGGCGCCTCCGCATGTGCAATAGCCCAGTTCTGACAATACCCGCAGGTAAAATTGCAGCCAAAAGTACCGAGCGATAAGATCATCTTACCAGGCATAAACCTTTTCAAAGGCTTCTTCTCAATAGGATCCAGGTTCATGGACGTAACACAACCGTAATTATTGGAGACGAGAGCGCCTTGTCTATTCTGTCTGACCCTGCATAAACCAATCTCGTCAGGAAGCAAGACGCAGTTATGAGGACAAAGGAGACATTGGACCTGAAATTCTTTTTCGTTTCTGTTAATCCAATAGCGCGCTCGCTGCATTTCATTTCCCTCCGGTTAATGATAGCGTGTTACACGAAATCTCTCGAGGCTAACCTTATCCTTCTCGGTGATTCCTGCTTTACTCATAGCTATTCTCACCTGTTCACCGGGACTATCTACGCCCGCGATGCTTGGCAAGAGCAAACCTCTTTTATGACCGCTCGTAACTATAACCCCGTATACCTCAGGATCAAGATCCTCAATGCCCGAAACTGGTTCGGGCTTTTCTAGCACATCCACAGAAATTGTGAGTTCATCGAGCTCTTGGGGTTCGAGAGGGTCGAAACGCGGGTCGTTCACAGCCGCCGAGACAGCATTACGGATGATTTCTTGCGCTAAGTTTTCGGCTGCCGGCTCAATCGTACCGATACAGCCCCTTAATTCCCCCTGCTTTTTCAATGATACGAAAGCCCCGGCTTTGTACGCGCAGAGCTTTTCATATTCAACAGGCATTTTCAGGTACGACCCCTCCCTCAGATACTTTCGGATACTTGCGCGGGCTAATTTAACCGGTTCTGATTCATTACGACGAATTTCTTTAAGTCTTTCTCCTCTTTCGTCAAATAAGACCTGGCTTAATTCCCTGTCGGGGGATTTTTCTCCCGGCCAAAGCTTTGCTACGAGATAGCCTACTCCAAAAGGCCCTTCATACGATAATTCTTCAGCTAAAATTTCATAGCCATCAAAGGCGCCTAATCCCATGACAAGCGGCCTCATCCCGCACTCCCCTGCCTCTTTAATGAGTTCGGAATCAAGATTAATCAGGCGCTTAATATCGCCCTCGCGAATACACTGCCTGATTACTTCATCAAAAACCGCCCCCTTTTTCGAGTATCCGGCCGGGGCCGCCGGCGTCAGACGATGCGACATGTCTCCGCTGATAAGGAGCGCCCAGCTTTTTTTTGTTTCTTCGAGAGCCTGTTTGAGCAGTACTCCAAAATTATATAACTCTTCATACGGCAAGAGACCCATATTTACCGGAACAAGCTTTCCGGTCCATTTCACGTCCGCTATAAACGAAAGTGGTACAACCAGGCCGTGATCGAGACGACGAGATAGGTTGAACCTCTTCAGAGTTTGCTCGTCAATACAGGAACAAACAACCCTACTGCTTCGACACTGCTTATAAACAGCGTCTGCTACTTCCTGGTCAAGTTCGTATTTCACGTGCACGTTTGGGGCGCCAAACCGCTCGAGATCTCCCTCTAGGCTATCGAGTGCCGTGATAGTAACAGCATCACTAAAAACAGGTCCATGCGGTGTTATGGCAACAAGAACCTCCGGATTAATTTGTTTTATCTCGAAGGCAAATTTCTTCATGGCTTCTGCGGTAGCAGCTACCTTCTCCGATTCCGGGCCTCCAACAGCAGGAATAACAACAGGAGGATGCGGAGAAATCATTGCTACTTTTAGCATCTCAATCACCATCCCTCATATTTTTCGTACAAAAAAACCTCCACCTTAGTATTCCCCGGTAGAGGTAGATCCTTTCGTAATGTTATAGCGCGGCGGCTTCTGAAAAATTGTTTATTTCAACCAAGTATTCGATAAATGCGTCAGCTACGTCAGGATCATAAAATGTACCTTTATGCATCTTGATATCCTGAATAGCCCCGTCAATAGATACTGATTTTTTATAAGGCCTTGTACTCGTCATCGCATCAAAACTGTCGGCTAATCGCAATATTCTTGCTCCTAACGGGATATTTTCAGCGCTGAGTGAATATGGGTAACCCGTCCCGTCATAATTTTCATGATGGTATAAAACAATATCCACCGCTCCACTGATTGAAGACACCGGGCGAATCATATCCGCTCCCCAAATAGAATGCTGACGTATAGCATTCCATTCGGCGCCCGTCAATTTTCCTGGTTTGTTCAAAATCTCTCGGGAAATCTCTATCTTACCAATATCGTGCAGAAGCGCGCCAATCATGATGTTCTGGATCTCCCACTCCCACATCGCCATTTTTTTCCCAATCTCTACGGAGTAATGCATAACCCTTTCCGAATGGCCATAGGTGTATCTGTCTTTAGCGTTTACGACCATTAACAGCGTCCGCATGGAGTTAAGCAGATCCTTCTCTTTGTCCTGCAAGGAATGCCCAATCTCATCGAATACGGAATAATAAAGCTCAACTTTATTGGCATTCGTGTGTTTAGCCTTATAAAGGGCCTCATCCGCCTTTTGTATTAAATGTTCTTTATCATCACAATGCTCGGGAAAACTCGCCACTCCAACCGATACTGTAAAGCGTCCCCCCGGCAATATTTTCGCTCCCTCAAACTCAGCTACTTCAATCTGATTTCTTATTTTTTCTCCGATTTTCAGCCCCGCCCTGCCGTCGCACTCGGGAATTAAAACCGCAAACTCATCTCCGCCATAACGTGCGCACAAACCAACTTCCTTCACTTCATCGTTTATCAGGGTAGCCAATTTATGCAATACCTCATCGCCCTTTTGATGACCGTAGGCATCATTGTAGTATTTAAAAAAATCCACATCCAGCATAATTAGGGTTAGGCTCTTTTGGCCCAACTTTGCCTTAATAATATATTCATCGAGAAAATCATGGAAGCTGCGATGATTATAAATTCCTGTTAAGCCATCAACTGCCGCCAGTCTATGTAATTCTTCCCTGACCCCGAGCTCTGTTTCCGTCATCTTCCCGAGCAGCCAGGAAAACAACCATAAGATCCCGATTACGAGAATATCCACATCCATCTGGGCAGACGATTGAACATAATCTATTATGCCAACCCCCAGAGAGGCCAGAGACGCCCAGCAGTAGCCTATCCTCGTCCCGTATTGCAGAGAGGAAACAACCACCGGCATCAATAGAAGGAATTTGAAAAAACTCTCCTTCTCAAAAGTCAATAAAAATACAATGCAGACAAGATAAACTGCATTTATTACGTTATCGACTTTCGTCCTTTTATAGTTGTACCAGCTTTTCTCAATACCCCTGACCAACACCAAGCCTATTATCGGAAACAGAAGAATCATGATGTTTTTGTACAGGGTATTGTCGACCAGACCCACCGGTTTCCAAACCCTGACCAGTAAAATACCGGCTAATAAAAGAAAGAGTACCTGCGATATAAAGACATATTCATCAAGCTTTTTATCTCTGAGTATTTCTATGCGGTTCAAGACTACCCTCTCCTAAATAAAGTGAGGTGGAAAAAAACCACCTCTTATGCTATTTAATAAGACTTTTTGGCGTTTCCGGCTGGTAAGCCCATACATAACATGCAAACGCAGAGCTTGCCGTTGCGATGAGGAACAGCAGCGTGGAGATCAGTGTTAACAATGTTCTACGCATTCTTTTCACCTCCTTTATTCAGCAATGGCAACAGGCTCATAGACTGGATGAACAGCCCGCCGACAAGCGGCAAAGCCCATGTCTGACTCACATTCATGATTGCTAGACCCATGAAAACGACGACAGTAATAATTGCCCCCTTCCGCAGTCTTCGACGGAAATCCTGCGATACTATCGGCTTGGCCGGTGAATCCACAGGCGCATATATGTACACCAGAAGCAGCGCCGCCAGACCGAGAATTGCCATAAGTATACCTTCGTACCCCGCAAACGGGCTAAGTAATTTGATGAGCCAGCCTGTGCCCGGATAAATAACCGCACCAATCACCAGGCAACTGACACGCGTTGCCGCATGGGCGCCCCCGCTGAATTTTCTTAATATGCCGCCCGCCACTGCCGCACAAAACGTCTCTACCGGAGCCTGCAGAACGAAACCAACTGCCATCACCATTACAAAACCGATTACTGTGAGTACTATATTCTCAACGGCATATGCCAGTATCTCTCTTTTCTCCTCGGGGAAATTAAGCTCCTTCGCCAGATACTCGCTTGTTTTCTCACTAATTGGACTGTAGGCCATATTTCCTCCCATTATCTGATGTATATCTGATGTATATCAGATTTACATCTTTTGATTTTGAAATATCTTATCGAATCCTCTGTTCAATCCTTTTCTTCTTACTAAAAGTGACAACAAACAGACTACAATTACTTGGGGGTACGAAACAGCTATTCGTGTCCATACATTGTTGTTCATTTCTTGAAAAGACATAACTCCACATAGAGTAATTAAACTGTAAAAAGCAAACTCAAAAACCACAATAAACGATATAATTATCGCACTGTACGCTACAGCCTTTTTAAATTCTAACTTACCAATCATCATAGATACTAACGCCAAAGAAGTAATAAGTACCAGAGTGTGTACCCCCGGTGTAAATGGCATCAGCCTTACCAAATAAATTACTATCGCTTGAATAATACCAACTTTTAAGACATTGTTCCATGAAAACGCCTTTGTACTTAAACTAAAAACGAATACAGCAACAGCAATGCTTTCAGGTATCCCTTGTAGCAACCAGGCCAAAAACGGTATCTGCATTTATCTCACCCTCTTGTCATGTAATTAACCTATCAAGTTTAATTCTATATAAATCTATATATCCCTTTTTTCCCAGTTATTTTTCTTGAATTTGCAGACTTTTAATCTTTATCTTGATATTAATTAAATACACCCATAGGAACAAAACGATTATCTGAGGCAAGCCCATTAAAACCCAACAATATATGCTTTTAACCATTTCTTCATTGGTTACAATTCCTGTTCTGTTAATAAACCAGCGACTACAGGCTTCGCAAAATACAATCACGAACATAACTAATATTGAGTTAGTTAATGAGTTGATTAATCTAACCTTCCCAATTGTTGAGACTAGAACGGCCAATGATATCACCAATAATATCGAATGTACACCAAAGGTAATAGGTAAAAGCCTTACTAAATAAGCTAGACAGGCCTGACACAAACCAATAAATATAATTTTATTCCACTGCAGATGACCTGTCCCAATAATCATTACCAACGCCGTACTCGCAATGCATTCCGGGATCCCCTGTAGCAGCCAAGCTAAAAGAGGGAGTTGCAATGTACCACCTACAATCTTCCTATCAAACTCTCTGTGCCATTTAAAACTATATTGTACGGCACATTAATCAAATACCACTTTTCATTCGCTCATATAAATATTTTCTGCTCCATAATATAACTCCCGCAGTGAGAAAGAGCAGCATAACCTGAGGGATTCCGGTAATGATTCTCTTCGTCGCGTTATAAACTGTCTCTTCTAATGTAAGAACACCGGTCATATCGAATAAGTGAAGAAATACGCCCTCATAACAAAGCAGAATAAAAACAGCTATAGCACAGCAGATATAAGTGACCCTAATATCAATATCTGTGAAAACCGAAAATAAGACCGCCTGGGTAGTTAAGAGTATGAAAACATGCGAATACGGTGAAAACGGCATAAGTCGGATAAAATAGCATAAAACCGCTTGGATCAGCCCAATCCGAATAACATATTTCCATTCAAATTCTTTTGCGCACATACTGAAAACAAGAGCAGCAAGTCCAATACTTTCAGGTATCCCCTGAAAGACCCATGCTAATAATGGAATTCTCATTGTCTCTCCCTATTCTCTCTGGAATCTCTATTCATTTTGTAATATTCTACGAATAGTCGAGAATTCCTGCTATATTATTCCATTATTTTTCTTATTTTTCCATCTTGCTCTACATTTGGTATACATGTATTAATTATGAGGTGTGCCCACTCAATATATTCAAACCCTTGTCCCTAATGATACTACTATTATTTATATTTGATATATTTTGACTCATAATAGTTATAAATGCGGGACTATTTGTTCTCTTTTATATTTATTTTATTGTTTTTTTCATCACATGTCTATAGTTATTATCATTATTTGCCAAATATTTAACCACGCCCGCATAGATCGACCAAGCTATTTGGTCCTGGTACTCAGGTTCTTGCATCAATTTCTCTTCGGTGGGATTGGAAAGGAACCCCATCTCGACATTCACAATCGGGATTTTTATATTCTTAAATAGCAGGGATGTTGTGTCCTTTTTAGGTTTACGACTAGTATTACCAAGATTCGCCGCCAATTCATCCTGGATAAAGGTAGCAAGCTCCTGACTTCCTGCTACCGCCGGGGCATAAAACGTCTGTGAGCCCGACCAGCGCCCGCTCGGAAAAGAATTACAATGCAGTGAGATATAAAAGTCAGCCTCCGACTTTACGGCAAGTTCCATTCTTCCGGCCAGATCGGCGCTTTTTCTCTCCCTTATAGTGTCTTCGTTATTGCTCAAGGCTTTGTCCTCGTTTCTAGTCATAATTACCTGTGCCCCGCCGTGGCTCAAGACAACAGCCAATTTTTGGGCGACAGCAAGATTGATATCCTTTTCATATATACCGGACGGGCTGACCTTTCCAGGATCCTCTCCGCCATGCCCGGGATCGATCACAATAATATGTCCTGCCACTACCCAGGACATAGCTTTTATGGCCTGAGTTTCAAAATTCCTGTCCAGTAGAATATTCGTAAGACTAACTCCAGCCATTATCACCACCGCCAGCATTACCCAGATAATCCTTCTTTCCTTTAGGCGAATCCGCATCCTATACTCCCCTTTACGAACAATCTCTTTAACAAGATATTAACGGAGTAGGCAGGATATGATGGGAAAAAGAAAAACTCCCAAAGGGAGTTCTTGCTTTTGCTATAGATTTGACTGATATGAAGATCCGATTACCTCTTGGAGAACTGGGGTGCACGACGCGCGCCCTTTAATCCGTATTTCTTACGTTCCTTCATGCGGGGATCACGTGTCAGAAAACCGGCTCTTTTAAGAGCAGGCCTCATTGCGATGTCGGCCTTTAACAGCGCCCGGGCTATACCGAGTCTAACTGCTCCTGCCTGTCCGGTGATTCCGCCGCCTTCTACTTTTGCCATAACATCAAATCTGCCTTCAGTATTAGTCAGCACTAAGGGTTGCTTAACTATCATTTCAAGTGTCTTCTTGCCAAAATAATCGAATAGCGGCCTGCTGTTAATAACAACTTTCCCTTCGCCGGGAACAATGCGGACCCTGGCTACGGAGGTTTTGCGCCGCCCGGTTGCGGCATGTTGAACTTGTGCCATATCCTAATCCTCCCTTCCGCTGCTCTGTTGTAATTCCCAAACTTCGGGTTGCTGAGCCTGATGTGGGTGCTGCGGTCCTCTGTAGACCTTCAGCTTCCGGTACATGTCTGCGCCCAGACTGTTATGGGGCAGCATGCCTTTGATCGCCTTTTCAACGATTTTCTCCGGTTTACTCTTGATTAAAATTTCGTAGCTGGTCCTCTTGATGCCACCGGGATAACCGGAGTGTGTGATCAGTTCTTTTTGCTGTAGTTTTCTGCCGGTTAAATGTACTTTTTCAGCGTTAATAACAATGACATGATCACCCGTATCCACATGCGGGGTAAAAATCGGTTTATGCTTGCCGCGCAAGATCATTGCAGCTTCTGTTGCCAGACGACCCAGAGTTTTGTCTGCTGCATCGATAATATACCATTTACGTTTAATATCCTGAGCCTTCGCCATGAAGGTACGCAATATTATTACCTCCTAAAAAATATTCATTTATATATTATGATCCCGGGGCTAGTGGAATCAAAATAACTTAAATTAAAATGCTCACGCAAGTATTTTATTACACGGCACCTGACGTGTCAAGGTATTCATATTGAATCGGGTCTGTCGGGTCTATCCACTACTTGCGCTTTATGGTCCCCGTATTCTACAGCATAGAGGCAGAGTCCCTGCGGGGGTAAGGTCATACCGGCCTGTTTGCGTTCACCGCTTGCCAACAAATAGTCAATACTATCCGGTTCCCTTTTATTCTGCCCGACTTCGAGAAGAGTACCAGCCATTATTCTAACCATATTATATAAAAATCCATCGCCTTTTACTCTGAGTACGAGCAAAGGGCCCTGCTTTTCTGCGCGGCACGAGAATATTGTTCTTGTAAAATCCGTTACCGCCGTATCTTTGGCACAAAAAGCATGAAAATCATGAACACCAATAAATTTTTCTGCCGCTTTAGTCATTTTTTCTGCAGCGAGGTTACCCGGGACATGGTAAGCATAATAACGCCAAAACGGCGAGAAGTAGGGGGCATTGTAGATAGTATAACGGTACGTCTTTCTTTTTGCGCTATACCTGGCATGAAAATCCTCCGCTGCGTCCCTGGCGTCTATTGCCACAATATCTCGCGGCAAAAGGGAATTTACGGCGAGCGGCAGTCTTTCGGCGGGTATCCTCGAACTGGTGTGAAAATTGATAACCTGACCCTCGGCATGAACGCCGGCATCGGTTCTGCCGGAGCCATATACGGTAATCTCTTCCTGGGCCAATATGCTCAAGGCTGTTTCGAGCTCCTGCTGGACAGTTTTCAAGGCGGTCCCGTTTTGTTTTTGAAAGCCATGATAGTTCGTGCCGTCATAGGCCAGCGTCATCATTATATTACGCAATATACTCACTTCCAGAAACGTATTGCTAACATAGCGCCAAAAAAAATCAGGACAACGACATAAGTGCAATAATCCCTTTGTTTCATAACGAGTTGTTTCATGCGCGTCCGGTTTTCCCCGCCCCTGTAACACCTGGCTTCCATAGCCATGGCTAATTCATCGGCACGTCGAAATGAGCTCAAAAACAGCGGAACAAGTAACGGGATTAAACTCTTGGCTCTCGAGAGGAGGCCGCCGCTATCAAAATCGGCGCCCCGTGCCATCTGCGCTTTCATTATTTTCTCTGTCTCTTCAATCAGCGTAGGAATAAAGCGCAGGGCTATTGTCATCATCATCGCCAATTCATGCGCCACAGGGACATAGAGCGCCTTCAGGACCCTTTCGATCCCGTCTGTCAGGGATATCGGCGAAGTGGTCAGCGTTAATAGCGATGTTATTGTCACAAGATAAATTAGGCGCAGCAACATAAAGATTCCCTGCTGCAGCCCCTCCGAAGTAATTTTTAAGATACCCCAATGCCAGATTATCGTCCCCTCAGTTATAAAGAAGTGAAGTATAAGCGTTAAAACCATAATTATCCAGAGGGGCTTCAAACCTTTGAGCAGCATGATTATCCGTATCTGTGAAAGCAGAATGACGCCAATCGTAAAGAATGTAACTCCAAGATATCCGGCTGTACTATTGGCTACAAATAAACCTGTCATGTAAAAGAATAACGAAATGATTTTTGTGCGCGGATCTAACCGGTGAATTATGGAATTGCCGGGGATATACTGACCGATAGTGAGATCTTTAAGCATCGGCACGTCCCCCTCTCACTACCTTCATGATTTCCTCTTGTGCTTCTTCGATCGTGAGGATATCGGAGCGCACCGGCCAGCCTTTTTCCTGCAAGCGGATCATGAGTTTCGTTACTGTAGGAATATCCAGGCTGATTTTCTGCAAGCTCTCAAACTCGGCAAAAACCTGACGGGTCGGATTGTCATAGACTATCTCTCCCTGATTAATAACAACGAGACGCCCCACCAACCTGGCTACATCATCCATGTTGTGGGATACTAAGATAACTGTGATTCCTTCATTACGGTGTATTTTAACAATGTGAGCAAGGATTTCTTCGCGGCCACGCGGATCGAGGCCGGCTGTCGGTTCGTCGAGAATAAGGTACTGCGGGTTCATGGCTAAAACCCCGGCGATAGCCGCACGGCGTTTTTCTCCGCCGCTCAAGACAAACGGTGACAAGTCCCTGTACCTGACATAATCCAAATCAACGAGACGCATAGCATTTTTTACTCTTTTTTCGATCAATTGAGGGGACATACCTAAATTTTGCGGTCCAAAGGCAATATCCTTAAAAACCGTCTCTTCAAAAAGCTGGTGTTCCGGATACTGAAAGACCATGCCTACCTTTTGACGGATTGCTTTTAATTTCATGCCTTTTTGCGTAATGTCCTGACCATCAACAAAGACCTTCCCAGCCGAAGGTTTCAATAGTCCGTTAAAATGCTGGATGAGCGTGGATTTGCCTGAACCGGTATGCCCTATTAGCCCGACAAATTCACCCTCTTTTATTTCAAGATTGATATTCTTAAGAACATGCGTCTCATAAGGAGAATTGGGCTGATAGGTAAAGTAGACCCCCGCTGTTATTAGCGACATAAGGCCACCACCATTTCTTCGACTGTCAGAATATCCGGTGGCAGGTAATCGAGTCCTTCCTTAGCCAGGCCATTCCGGAGCTGCATCATCTGCGGCACATCGAGCCGCAGCGCTTTGATCTTCTCAACTTGCGAGAACACCTGACGCGGACTGCCTTCGAGGACGATACGTCCCTCTTCCATTACGAGGACGCGATCAGCCAAGACTGCCTCCTCCATGAAATGGGTTATGTGCACGACGGTCAAGCCCTCCTCACGATTGAGGCGCATAATGGTCTGCATGACCTCTTTACGGCCAAGAGGATCGAGCATGGCGGTTGGCTCGTCGAGAACAAGGATTTTGGGGCGCATCGCAATTACGCCGGCAATAGCCACGCGCTGTTTCTGCCCGCCACTCAAAAGGTGCGGAGCTCTGGTCTTGTACATATCCAGCCCCACCCCTGCTATAGCCTCGTCAACTAGCTTGCGTATCTCGGTTGGTTCAATACCCAAATTCTCCGGGCCAAAGGCCACATCCTCTTCTACA
>DIVP01000047.1 GCA_002422465.1 Peptococcaceae bacterium UBA6129
CTGTCCGGGGGTCTTTCGTAAACACGAGCGGCAGCGTGATGAATCTTCCGCCGTCAGCCGGCCAACACTGCAGTACGGGCAAGCTGTTTAAATCAGGGTCCGCATCGACTACCTCCTGACAGGGGGCGTGTTTGACAGTTTTGGGTCTAAACCTCAAAAGCTCCGCTGCTTTTGGCAAGGCTTTCAACCTGTGAAGAACGTTTCCGTCAGCCATAGACGGTGAATTCATATACTCCTGGAGACGCACAGCGATCTCATCAAGATTCCCGACTCCAAGGGCAAGCGCCATCCGTTTGGCGCTGCCGAAAATATTGATGACCAGCGGATATTTCGAACCCCTGACGTTCGAAATATACAAGGCCGGGCCGCCTTGCTTGACCACTCTGTCTGCAATTTCAGTGATCTCGAGGACCGGATCCACCTCCACATCAATTCTTTTCAGCCAGCCTTTGTCCGCAAGGCAGTGAAGAAAATCCGGCAAATCCTGATAAGCCAAAAGCTTTCACTCCAATATGGTTTTTAGGTTATTTTTCCCATTATGTATGTAAACTATTTCCTATCCTTCTTCAATAATTTTTTTCAATCCGCTTCCCTCAACGAACCATCTCTCCCCTATGGGGTCTTGGATGACCGTTAACCTGGCTTTTCTTTCCTGTTTTACCGTTTCGCCGGGATATAAAAGGGACAGCTCCAAAATAAATTGTCTTTGCACGGTAATATCCTGCATTTGACCCCCGCTTCCATCCTCTTTGTCAGCATCATTGTCATTATCTCCCCGATCATTTGCCTTATCATTCTCCTGCTTTTCTTCCACGATACTCCTTACTGAGAATTCCGGTATACGTCCGAAGAGCGCCTGGCAGGCTAACCAAAGGTCCTCGCTCTTAGCCGAATAAAGGCCTAAGGCCGCCAAACCGGTATCATTCTGATTCAAAGCTGTAAGCACCAGGTTAATAACTTCTGAAGGACCGGCCTTGAGAAAAGGTTCCTCCGGTCGGCCGGCCGCCTTCCAGACCATCAGTTGATGGGCGGGGTCAATTTTGTTGCTGGCATGCACCCTGCTGTAAAGAAAGTGCAGGCAAAAATGTCCGTCAAAATTGTTATCCTGAATATTCCCGGCTCCGTGCGGCATCCCATTGACAGATGCTGCGATCCTGTTTAATCCTATTTCAACAATGACAGCCCGGCGTTTCCAGCTCCACTTCCCGTGGTAGATTTCCTTCAAAACCTGCGTATCTTTGGCTGTGAGGGGCTGAACATCCGCATGATATGTCCCCCCGCGTCTTTGTACTTGCAACCTTTTGCCGCTCTCAACATCGATAATATCCGCCACAGCGAAACGCGGATACAGTTCTTTGGCCACCTCCCACGGAAGCGGCTCACCATATGCAGCGGTGTCCCTGACACTATACCCCTGCAGAAAAAAATTTTTCTCTGTTTTGCTGAAATATATACCAGCAATCAGAGAAAAAATAAGCAGCACCCCTGCCAAGATAGAAAGTGACTTCTTCCTCATCACAACTACCAACATATTATATAGCCTCCTGTCGGCAAATTGCATCCTGTTAAACTATCGTTTCTAATAAGTTAATATGCCGACAGGTTAAATTAAATAACACCCTAAATCTCAGTTATTTAACCGGATTTCTTAATACCCCGATGCCTTCGACCTCAATCTCGCAGATATCCCCAGCCGCTAGCGGTCCTACCCCGGCAGGAGTCCCGGTCATAATGACGTCACCAGGATAAAGCGTCATAACCTGGGAGATAAAGCTGACCAGATAATAAGCGTTTCTGATAATATCCCTGGTATGGCCGTTCTGGCGCAACTCATCATTGACACGGCATTGAACTTGGCAGTTATTTGAGTCAAGATCCGTGACAATGTAAGGGCCGAGGGGTTTGTACGTATGAAAGGACTTAGCCCTGCTCCACTGCCCATCCTTTTTCTGGATCGTCCTGTCCGACACATCGTTCCCGCACGTATAACCCAAGATATGATCGGCGGCGTTTGCTATAGGAATATCTCTACCCTCCTTGCCTATAACAATGGTCAGTTCCGCTTCATAATGAATCTCATGTTCCGGATAAGCCAGAACGATTGGTTCCTGCGGCCCGACAACGGCGGTCGGAGATACCATGAATAGGATAGGTTCTTCGGGTATTTGCAAGTTTTTGTCGTATTCCCCGATATGCAAGGCATAGTTTAGTCCGATGCAAATAACCTTGCCGGGGAGTACCGGAGCCAGCAGTTTCACATCATCAAGGTCATAAGCCGTATCCGTCACATTAAATTTATGAAAAACATTACCAGCAAGCACACATACCCGGTTGTTCAGGATTTGACCATAGTATGTGTTATCATTTACCTTAAAACGCGCTAATTTCATATTCATTTTCTCCTGTCTTAATTTTTTACCCCTGGTCGGCTAATTTAATTATAGTATTATTCCTGCCCCCGGTATTATTTCTACATTCTTTTGAATGTACCTGTTTCAAAATTTTTTTCGTCTTTTTTCGATATATTGAGTTTTTGTCCTTTGATAGTCTAGGAAATTTATCTGACAAAAGATAATATTAGGGTAGCTGGCTTAACATAGTATTTTATGACCGATAAGGAGGTCGCGAAATTGCAGTTTGAAAAAGCGCGTTTCTGGACAATCAGGGATATTGAAAAAATAATCAATACCAATTCCACAGAATATAAAACCCTGGAATTCAAGAGTCTCGAAGCCCTTGTTCCAGGCAGTAAGGACGAGATCGGCAAGGATGTTTCGAGCTTTGCTAATTCCGCAGGAGGCGTTATCATCTATGGAGTAAGCGAAATAAAAACCGGTCCGGATATCGTGCTTAAGCTTGACGAAGGCCGCGACGCTAATGACCCTTACGGCAAGGAATGGCTCGAGAATATCATCGAATCCAACATCAGCCCGAAAATCAACGACCTTCTCATCAACCCAATCAAGCTGCCCCAACGAAAAATACATCTATGCCGTAGTTATCCCGCAAAGTACAACGGCTCATATGTCGGGGTACAACCGTTATTACAAGCGCAAAAACTTCAAATCCGAGCCTATGGAGGATTATGAAGTACGCGATGTCATGAACCGCCTGAACAAGCCCTCTCTTCGCCTCATCTTCACAATACCGAAAAATACTGCCGGTACAAAATACAGCCTGAAGTTTGTCCTTAAAAACAATGGTGAGGCCTTTGTCAGGCATTTCGCAGTCCGCATCCAGCTCCCGGAAATCATCATTAAAGACACCGATTTTCGCAGCGGCAGGAAGCTTTATCTGAATAAGCTCTGGTACCGTGAATATGTCCGGCAGTCCTCGCCGAACCAATACATTTTCCCCGGCTTCCAAGCCTCCCTCGACACTAATTTTCTACCCCTTCTTGATGCCCAAAACAGCAGGCTCAACCCGGACCTCTATATCCACTGGGTCATCTATACCGACAAAGGCGCCCCCATAACCGGTAAAACCCGGCTGGGCTTTATTATCAAAAACCGTCTTAATGAGGAATTGACATAAACTGGCAGACAGACCGCTCTTGACGAACATATGTTCGTGGTTATATACTGATCTTACCACGATGTTCTTCAAGGGAGCTGTACCGATGCGTACTATTCTGTTAGCCGATATGAACGCCTTTTTCGCAAGCGTCACGCAAGCCCTCGAACCAGATTTACAGGGCAAACCTCTGCTGATTGCCGGTGATATTAAGAAACGGCGCGGCATTATCCTCGCCTCGAGCTACGAGGCAAAAAGAAAAGGTGTGAAAACCGGCATGGCCGTCTGGGAAGCGCGAGCCTTCTGCCCCGAGGCTATCTTGCGGCCACCCAATTACGCGGCCTATCTGGATTTTTCGACGCGCATTCTCATGATCCTGCAGGATTTCAGCCCGCTCGTAGAGCCGTTCAGTATTGATGAAGCCTTCGTGGAATTAACCGGCACCGAAACACTCTTGGGTACACCTCTTGAGATTGCCCGGTCAATCAAAAAACGCATCAAAGAAGAGGTGGGCGTCCTCTGCTCCGTTGGTATCGGCCCCTCTAAGGTTATCGCTAAAATGGCCGCCGAGTTGCAAAAGCCGGACGGCCTGACCATTATCAACGCTGCCGATGTTTCGAGGCTTTTCTGGCCGCTGCCTGTCGGAGAGCTTTACGGGGTAGGCCGCCAGATGGAAAAGCACCTGAAAAATATGGGGATCCGGACTATCGGCGACCTGGCGCAAAGCCCTGTTCATTTGCTCTCGCAACGTTTTGGCATTGTAGGCGCACACCTCTATGAATTTGCGCACGGCCGCGATGATAGCCCGGTAAACCCGCATTCCCTCGACCACGTCAAAAGCATCGGCCACCAAGTTACCCTGCCCAAAGACTATACGACCCAGCAAGACATTGACGTAATCCTTTTGGAACTTGCTGAAGCCGTCTGCCGCAGGGCCAGACAGGGAAATTATGCCGGGAAAACCGTCTCGCTTTATATTCGAGGAAATGATTTTAGCGGAATTGCGCGCTCCCGGACCATCCAGGAACCTACCTCTTATCCGCAGGTAGTCTATACCCTGGCCCGCAAACTTTTCCGGCAGCACTGGCCACCCGAAAACCCGGTCCGCTTGCTTGGAATTGCGCTGAGCAACCTTGTAAAAACCAAATCCACGCAGCTTGCCCTCTTTGATAAGGAGGCACAACTTTACACCGCCATAGATGATATTAAGAACCGTTTTGGCGAAAACAGTCTTTTGCGCGGCAGCTTTCTTCTGGAATCAGGGGTATTCTACAGCGGCGGCAGACAACAGGATATACAATCAGCTCTTTTTCCCAAGCTTGTTTGAATCCACGCGCCCGCACGGGGCGCGACTTTTCTCAAAGACATCCGCTGGAGATTCTAGCGTAAATCTTTTGGACCTATATCTACTCGCGTTGTTAATGTATTTATCCTTCGTTATTTGCATATAATATCTCGTAGTTACCGTAGTCCCCATAGTCACCTTGACTACGGTAACTATGTATAATATAATCAGGAGGTGAGGCAATTATGGAAATCAGCGAGAGGGGGAAGAAAATGTCTATTTCAATGCCCCAATACAATATAAGAGATACAAAGAAACGTTACTCCGAACTTAATAATATTGCGCTTAAAGGGATTGAAGTGATAACTTTCAATGCAAACAACGAAGAAGAAAAAGTATCGCACATTAAAACATCTTATCTTGACAAACTCTTAGACAATTTATCTTTCAATCCTTCAGTTGAACTGGACGAAGAGCTTGCAACATATACTGTGGTTTTAAATGAAATTGACCTGTACGGTGAAGGTAATACCGCTGATGCAGCTATTGAAGATTTGCTTGATAGTATTATTCAGTTTCTTGCCATCTACATTGAAAAAATTGATATATTCTCGAAAGTCGAGCCTGATACAAAACAATTATTTTTATTAAAACTGCTTAGATGTAATGGCGACAGAGAAAAAATCAAGAAAGCGATTGGTTACTAATGCCTATTCGATTCTGTCAGGGTGATATAAAAAGGCTCCTTGCTCATTTAAATATGAAACCGGAAAAAGGTTCAAACATATACCTTGGTATTGGCAGAGACGGCATATGGCGTACATGTAAATTTGACTATCATAAGGACAAAGACCCGGTAGCAACCGGCACTGCAAAAGTAATCGCAACCTCCTTGAAATTCAGAAACATTCTTGACATGAAGGAATACCTAGAGAAATTTTTATGAGTGGCCGACCAGCCACTTTACCTTTTTATCCTAGTTATTTGCTTAAATATTGGAATGCCGCATAACCCGTAATTCCCTATAGCTTCAGTATATCATCCCCCTCGGACATCCTACGTCACTTCATAAACCTCTCCCATTTTCTTGACCTGTTTTATTACTTCTTCCCTCAAACCCTCCGGCTCCAAAACTTTTACCTCGGCGCCATAACTAAGTATCCATTTAATAATTTCCGGCGATAGTGCCACTTTTCTTTCAAATATCAGATAATCATTTTCTTTAATAATCCGGTCGGCTTTTTCATACTCATATTCATCAATAAGCCTGGCAGCATAGCCGGTAAATCTCAATCTTAGGCTTACTCTTTCTTCTCCGGATAACTTATCGAACTTACTTTTTTTATAGTTTTCGTAGAAATTTTTTGGTCTCTTGAATGTTTCATTTGTTAGTATTATAGATTTAATTCTGGAAACCCGCAGATCCCTTGTGCTATTTCTCAAACGGCAATGACCAACAACATGCCAGCAGCCTTCATTGATTTCCATCAAGTAAGGCTCCAGCACACGGTTGGTCATTTCGTCATTATTAAAAGAATAATATTCAAGCTTTACGCACTTGGCTTCCTCTATCGCCTCTTTAAGTATTATCAGGTGTTGAGGATCTAAATAATCTTCACTATTAATCCCGGTCACGTTCACTTTCATTGAATCTTTCAGGGTGTCCAGGTAAAGTTTGCTTATTTTAGGCATAGAAGCAATTATTCTCTCGATAATTTTTGTTGCTGTTTCCCCTACGTCTAACCTCCTGTAGGAATTTAGAACTTCCCTGGCAAAATACAGCGATAACAACTCGGAGATAGAAAAAGCAACATGTTGAGCGCTATACTTTTTCGCAAGATAGACAGTATTCCCGTCCTTCTCTTCTTCGTAAACAAAAAAATTCTTTGAGATATAATCAATATCCCTTCTAACAGTCTTGCCGCTTACATCGACTCCGATTTTTCTGAGGCTGTGCAAAATTTCTTCAGCCGTAAAGCCTTGACTATTTTCGGATAACAACGCTAAAATATGCAACTGTCGTTCAACCTGGGAAACATCAGACATATTTTTCTCCCCCATTCTCCCCCATTCAACCTTTTTATCTCTTGACACACCTCCTTCAATCAGCGTATAGTTATATTAGCTAGTTTAGCTAATATAACTATACGCTTGTGCTCTTCTCAATGATCCATAAATGGAGGTGTATCCCATGAAAGTCAATTCCACAGAACTGCAGAATAACTTTGGCAAATACCTGATGCTTGCGGCCAAAGAGGATATCGTCATTACGAGGAACGGTACGGAGATAGCCGTATTGTCGGCTAGAAAAGGCGCAGGCCCATCCGCCGATGCCACAGCGCCGCCGGATCTGGTAAGGGAAATTTTAACCAAAGGCGATTACGGTGGCTGGAAGGCCTCTTACGAGGAATTTCTTGCCCTCTCGCACAATACCGAGGAAAGATACGAGTACATTGACGGTGAGATTTACCTGCTCTCGTCGCCTAAAACCAAGCACCAAACGGCCCTGACCGAGCTTTTTGGCTTTTTTTTCAACTGGTTTAAGGGTAAAAAATGCCGTCCGTTCGTTGCCCCTTATGACATAACTCTGAAGCGGCATGCTGAAGATATCAACGTCGTCCAGCCCGACATTATGATTATCTGCGACCTTGAAGAAAAGCTGAACGAAAAAGACTATTACATGGGCACACCGGCCCTTGTTGTCGAAATCCTGTCAGAAGGAACGCGCAGTAAAGACCTGGTGAAAAAACTCGACCTTTACATGTCGTGCGGCGTCAGAGAATATTGGATTGTCAACCCGCTCAACAAGGAGGTCACCGTTTACCTCTTGGCAGATAAGGACATCAACGCGAGCGCCACCTATAGAAAAGCGGAAACCATCAGGTCTTTCTTTTTCGAAGGACTGCAGGTAGAGCTTGATCTTATTTTTAGATAAAACACATTATTTCTTTCCGCATTATATTTTATCTATCTATTTTTCACATTTTTATTATATATTCTACTATTGTTCTATATTTCCTGTTCTATCCATTCTAAATGCGGCTCTTTTTCTCGTCGAACATGCGTTCATGTTGTAAGCTTAGACTACATAGCTTTTCTTCTTTGAGACATTCTCAAAAAAAGAAATAAAGCAAAAAGGCCTCTCCCTCAAATGCCGGGAAAAGGCCGGTAATATCATTCATATTCCGTTGTCTGACATCATTGATCTCAAAAAAGGGTGATATTTATCCTCACTCTTACGATGCCTCAATCTCACTAACGCTGGCGCAGGGCTATCATTTCCCGGCGAAACTCAGCAGGTCCTGCGGCAGAAGCCCAAACTGGACGGTTAGGACTCATCGCAGCCTCTCTGCCCTCATCACTCCAACGTGGAAGCTGTAATGTAGGAGAGGCCATACTTTCTCTGCTATCCTCCTCCGTTCGCCTATCTTCGGTGTATGTGACCGGAACTAAAACCGGGCGTTCCCCATATTCTTCTTGTTTGACGCCTGCCCTGCTTTTTTCCGACACCACAGTAAAAGGAACGGTCAGGCCCTTCAGCCAGGCAAAGCGGTAACGATACGCCGCAAAGGCGAGAAGCGCCGCAAGCAATGCCTGCAACACCCACCCAGTCCCGGGCAGTACGGTCTTCATCGCCAATGTCAAGGCTAAAACAACCGCCAGGATTATAGCCAAAGCTGCCTGTTTGAACAGAGCGCCCAAACCAACCGCCAGAATTCGCTTGATTATACGGATGCTTCCCTGCGGCCACCATAGCGCTACTAACAGCCAAAGCGGCAAAAGTGCAACAGCTACGAGCAAAACCAGCTGGTAAAAGATGATACCCCCTGATAAAAGCAACAAGGAAACAGCATAAACCGCCCCGGCGAACAGCGTAAACAAAGCCAGGAGCATACGCCACTCTATAAACTCAGGTCTCCAGGGCTGAAAATGCGGGTGAATTGCCCCGCCGACAGCCGGAAGTCTGTCTGTATAGATTTTGGGGCGTTCATCAAGATTCATCGCGAGGATTCCACCGCCGACCAAGCCGGAGGAGGTGTATTCCGCTGCTGCCGTACGATCATTAAATTCTCCGTCGAGCCAGGGCTGATAAACCAGGGTATCCCATGCCGCGCTTCCCGCTTTGATGATTAAATCCTGTCCGCTCCCGGCCTGCGTTGCGTTAGCCACTACCTCAATGCTCTGTTGAGAGGCCGCACGGCTAATCTCCCGGATGTCAGGTAAAGCTGTGGGAATAACTGCCAGCAAGGCATAGGAAGCCACAAGCACCAGAGCTGTTCCCGCCATAATCTGAATAGAACGGGTCAAGCGCCTGGCAAGGACGGCAATAAGACTCCATAACGCCGTAAAAGCCAGCGCCGCAACAACGAGCGGGGCGCCATCTATCTCCCAGATCCACTGTTCCAAAGCGCTCATAGCTTCCGTTGCTGTTTGCGTTAACGGTCCAATTAAATCACCATTTGCCGCATATTCCATCACCCGTATCGAAAGCTTCACGAGCCAGGTTTTAATGAGAAGCAGCGTATTGGTAAAAGACATGAACTGCTTGTCCTGCGGACCAGCATAACTGTCCTTGTAATCAAAAACATAGGCGCTTAGATCAAAGCGTTCATAAACCGGCGTTTCTGTATAAGCGCCCGCCTCAGCAGGGCGCGGCGGAATCAGGTCAAAGACTCCGGCCAGGGCCGTCGAGCTGAAAAGCCCAAGAGTAAGTACAATCATGGCTAATAAGATGGCTATTCGTCTTATTTTGCCCCGTCTCATGACACAGCCTCCTTTTTCCCATTGACGGGACGAGTGTCAAAGGCCTTTGTCAAATGCGGGAAAATGGGATTCAGCGTAATAACTCCCGCCCTTCCTTCAATATCCTGGAAGAGCGCCTGTCCTGTCTCAAGCTGGCGTATCGTAGTCATATTCTCATCATCTGCCTCGAGATTCAAAAATTGCAGTTCTTTTAAGATTTCTGTCTGGTCCTGCGAGCGAAAAACCATTTTCATGCCGACATTATTGCGCAGGGTCTCATCCAACAAATCTGCGACGTTCTGACTGATCAGATAAACGGCATTATTCAAGGCGCGCCCGGTACGCAAGAGGTGCGTCACGAGTGAACGCCCCTGACTGCTGGCCAATAAAGCCCAGGCTTCATCAAGGAGTACTATCTTAAAGGTCCCACGGTTGCGCCGCGTGAACTGGGTTGCAAAGGCTGTAACAGCATGCATGAGCGCTACCGAAAGCAACTCCTCGAGACTATACTCCTGACGTGGTTTGCCGCTAGGAGGCATGATTAACTGCTGCAATTGCAGTACGTTCAAGCGGTCCCTTAAATCAAGTCCTTCCTCCTGTCCATTCCCGAAGATTAGGTTGGCATATGCCCTTCTGCTTAAGGCCCGGTAATACCTGGCCAGTTCAGCCACTGTACGGTCCTGCTCTCCGAGCGCTTCGAGCCTGTCGACAACATTGTTCAGCGCCGGTTCGGGATTACGGGCCACATCCTCCACGGCCGCCATAAGCGCAAGAAACCGTGGGTCGCCCATCGGAATATTGCCTAAGAAACTCAGGAGAGAGACGGCGAGATTGCCCGTCTCCTTCATCCCCTCATCGTCCAACCCTTTGCTCAGAATAAATGGGTCGAGCCTGCCGGTATCTTCATCACCAGGGCCTAGCGTTATGACGCGGAGATATCCCTCCAGCTCAGGCAGATCACGCAGCCAATGCCCGCGCTCACCTTTGGGATCAAGCACCAATGCCTGTGCCCCGCTAAAAACCACGGACAAATAAGTCAGCAGATTAGCGGCAAAGCTCTTGCCACCGCCTAAAGAACCTAAAAATGCTATGGACGCAGAACGGTTTAATTGCGGCGGCAGCGATGGATCAAGATAAACCGGGCGACGCAAGACGCCTGTCCAGCCAATATATGGACCGGACTTGTCGCCAAGGGCATGGGTTCCCAGAAACATCGAAGCAGCCAGCACCTCTGGCGGCACGCGATGAATATAATCCTTCAGCCGCCTTTTCCCACCGGGCAAGTACTCCACAAAAGCCGTGAGCTGATCGCCGGCAGGGACTTCTAGCCCAATCTGAAAAGCGCTGAAATGCGAACGGAGCCGACGGACCCTCTCAAGAAGCTCTTTCGGATCCCGCGCGGACACTGCTGTACCGACACTGCTTAAAATTGTGGGAAACCGCCTTTCCTTCAGGTCATGCTCAAGTTGCGTGACCTGCTCCTGCGCCATCAATAGCGCAATCGGCGTTTCTTCGCCGGATTTCCGCGTATGCTCGCCTTGATCGCCTATTTCCAGGTGTTTGCGTCTTACCATAGCTAAGGCCTGTTCATAAGGAAGCGCCTCCCAGCGGAGACAGACCTCTACCGGGAAAGGAAGGTCCTGCAGCCCGAAAAGCCATTCACAACCGGGGAAGCTCATCTCATCCGGCAGTTCGGAAACATAGGCAAAACTGGTATATCCGGTTACTTCTCCCGCTTCCGTGATTTGCGTCAGCGCAACCCGCCGCGGATTGTTCAGATTCATTTCTCCCTCTGTCAGCGTAGCCAATTCAGACTGCAAAGGCTGCAACTCGACTACGCCGTCGGTGCGTTTTACTGCCAGCGCATCCGGCCGCCAGCCTGCCCTGGCCGGAGGCTCCTCAATACCACGCCAGAAAGAACGGCGGATAAGCCAGGTAATTTGTTGCTCATCGACCCTCGCCGCTTTGCAGACATGGTTTAGCCTTTCGAAGAGGGCTTCCTCTCGCACCAAATATTCTTCAAATTCGTAATCTAACAGATACGGTGCTTTCATGCCCATGAACTCATCCGTCCAGCGCATGGGCTCCTGCCAAAAACTGTTCAGGTAACTGCGCATGCCGCCCAGCCCGGCCTCCGCCCTTGGCAAAAGTAAAACCAGATAGTATTCATAGCCTACTCCTTCGCTTGACGAAGACATGCCTGTACCCATCTGTCCGCAGTATTTCTCAGCTATATGGGACAGAGGGTTGTTGCTTTGATGCTGCACTTCGCTCAGGTAATCAGACGCGCGCATCGCCCGGGGAATCATGAGCAACTGTCCCTGAGTATCCTGCATTTCCCAGAATAGTCGGGAAAGCCGCCAGAGCATGCCTAAGCGTACATTCAGACCCAAATGCTCATAGTGCCAGGGCTTTAGGTTATAAACAGCCCAGGCCTGACGGTCTCTATCAATAATCAGATTGCGTTCAAAATAGGTAATCGGGAATTGCATTTACACTCATCCTCTCCTCCGGCCGGCTACTTGTTCCCGAAAGCGGTATTTTCCACTTCGCTCATAGGTTTGAAACCGGTTTAGGTGTTTAACGCTAAAAAAATATGCCAGCCACGAGGCCAGCCACTTTAGAGGCGGCTTGCCGTCAAGCTTCTGCCTCGTTAAAAACCAGGTTGCTGCGCCTGGTACTAATATGTAACGAAATGCCGCGGGAACTTGCTCAATCCCCGGTATCTTGCTCAGCACAGCCATGCAAAGAACAAGTACGGCAAAGGTACCGCCCTGACGCAAGCTCAACGGAAAGGGCAGCCGTAATCCTTCAATCTGGTAAATCATATGCTCCTGACACCATACCTGTCTGTATGTATGAATACGTATTCTTTCCATATGTCAGCGCCCTATAATCCAGCGCCCCAAAGAAACAGCGGCGTCTTTAAAGTCATTGCCGGCAAAAATAAACAGAGCTACCAGAACGGCAAAACATGCGAAAGCCAGGAATTTCGTGAATTGCCTCCGCAGCAGGTAATAGAGGGCTACCAGACCGATTAAAGGCGCAAAAAGAGCCGCCACATTATACTGAATCCATTGACCTATTCTCACCCCAGGATTAACCCCGCTACCCTCAGCTCCGGCCGCTAATGCCGGGGCATTAACGAGCAGCATGATCAACAGGGATATGAATAGTAGATTCCTAATACTTCTTATGTTTCTCATTTCTTTACACTCCTTGTTCCATTATCTCTTTTATATACCAGCGGCCATCCTGCTCTACGAGTCTGAAGGTATACCGCAGTATGAGCCCGGAGCCGGAAAGACCATCCTGCAAAATCACTTTAGTCCAAGCAGTTGTACCTGCAGCGTCTTTATAAAGTTTAAGGTCCTCAAGTGAGCTGAACGTAAACTGGTTCAATTTCCCCGGCGTCGGGCATCCCGGCAAAAGGTAATAAGTAGCATCACCTTGCCCCTCCGTCGTGTACACTTTGAAGAATCCCGTCAGAAGTTTTTGGACCCTTTCCCCATCATCGGAAACGGATTGACCTCTTGACGTATTCTCATTTAAGCTGCCTGCTTCCGGAACAGGCAGCAATGTGGGGTAATCGCTGACAACCCAGCCGCCGCCGCTATATGCTACCGGTATGGCCAGAAACATTGTTCGTACCTGTGGTCCTGAGGCTTGTTCAGTAGCACTCTCTATTTGCGTAGTAGTCTTTTTCGCCGTTGCCGCAGCTGCCTGATTCACCTGCACACGCGCCGCGACAGTCACAAGCCAGTGCGAATCACTCAAAGACCGCAGCCCGTAAACCCAGGCATTTAAAACGGCTTGTCCACGGCTCTCACCGGTGGCTATCCATCCGGCCTGGCTGTCCAGAGCAGACGCCAGATAAGGTTTAATCCTTTGTGCATAATCAGAAAGATTTTCAGGTTGCCAATCCAGATATTCATACGTAAAAAGCAGTGGGAAAACCCTCAGACCATCAGGTTCTGCTATAACAACCGGGATACCGGCGGTATTCACGGCATCCTGTGGCATGACGATCATAGCTGCCCCACGTATAAAGATAAGCAGGAGTGTGGCCCATACCAGCCAACGCAAGATGCGCTTAAGCGGCTGCCCGATTTTGCTCCCCCATCCTTTAGTCTTTGTTTGCATCACCTGGCTCAATTTGTTTGTCCTCCTTTTGACAAAAATGGCAGTTAAGAATTTAGTTTTGTTATACTATTCTTATTTTATCACAATACTTCTTAATATCTCGAATATTATATATATAAAATTTTTATATACTTTTATTTGTTTATTATTCTTTTTAATTTATCCGATTCCCCACCGGGGAATCATTTCTTAGAATCCCCTCACCCTCCACCGGGGCTGGTACAGGCCGGACTGTTCCCTTCCATAGGCCCCTTTAGTGCGGTGGGTACCTTCTTTGATCCGCTCCAAGCCAGGTCAAAGCCATACAGAAGGCTCCTGGCGTTTATTCCTTGAGCGCCGAGTACTCCTGCAACCAGACTGGACTGATGTCCGGTATAGCAATATATAACTATTTCTTTTTTGCCGCCACGCCCGGTATGTATGCCCAACTGTGTTTGTAACTCTTGCAGATACTCTTCTCTGCCCATATCCGCAGCGCCGGCAAACCAGATAGCACCTGGAATATGCTCTGCATCATATTCATCTTTTGTTCGTACATCTACGATGAGAGGGTCGTTAGCCAGCTCATCTCCGCCATTATGGCCGGCCCGGTAATCGCTTAAGTCTTTATCCTTGTCGTCATCGAGTATTTCCACCAAGTCGGTGGCGCTGATAAAGTTCCTTTTTATATCTGGCCCTTGTGTTCTTGATTCGTGAAGCCCCTGCAGATAAAACTCCCCTTTTGTGCTAAGCTTGTCTGTTGGAGTTGTAATTAACACTTTCCCTAAAGCTTCGTCAAAGACCACTTCAACCCCCAAAGCTTGGGCAAGCTCCTTGAGAGGCACCAGCACCTGTCCTTTTGTCTTTTGGGGTAAAGGATCACTTTGAAGCTCCTGTCCGTTGATAACTACTTGGACCGGCGTAGCTCTTCCGGTACAGCCTGTCAATAACACTACCCCACAAAGGACTAAAATAATTAAGACCCACGGCTTTTTACCTATTTTCATTACTTATCACCCTTTTACTATTAGTAAACTACCCAGCATAAAAGATAACTTCCATTTGTATACAAATAATACTGCTTTCTATAATCGCTTTATAATTTCACGTTATCTAGGCTTGGATTATAGCTATGCTCTGATGTATATTTTAATATATTCTTTTGAATTTATCAATCTATTTTGACAATTTTTGCTGCTGTTATAAAATTCTTTTTGAACTAGCAACATCGTCGTTTATTAACAAAATGTCATCGTTTCTCATATAATATCGTGGACATAATTTGCTTATTAATAACATAAAGGGGGAACTGTTAATGGACAGTTGGATCTGGACGGTGCAGAAATATTCCGTTCCGAACGACAACATTAATAATCAGCTCGTGGGCGAGTGGATATACACGTATAAACAGGAACGGCAAGGTAGATAATAAGAGAAATCGCAGCGCTGCTGCGTTTTTCTTTGCGTTTAACGATAAAGACAGCCACCTTTTGCTTTTACCCTAATTATTATGCTAAACTGATAAGAAGAGGTGATCGCATGATTCCACTGCGAGACAGTACCCGCTCACGTCATTTTCCCATAATAACGATAGCATTAATTGTCCTTAACCTATATATTTTTTTTCGCCAGTCCATCAGTTCGCAAGCAGAGCTGACATCAATCATTTCCAATTATGCTCTTATTCCGGCCTATTTGACAGCAAATCTCAAAGCTTATTCTTTGTTTGGCATACTGCATCCGCCGCTAATTACCTCTACGTTCCTGCACGGCAGCTGGTTTCATGTCCTCTTTAACATGCTGTACCTCTGGATTTTTGGAGACAACATCGAGGATAAACTTGGACCTGTGCGCTTTCTGATCTTTTATCTTTTGAGTGGAATTGCCGGTAATTTAACTCATGTCTTCATCGATCCTGTTTCTCCGATTCCACTCGTTGGGGCCAGCGGAGCTATCGCCGGTTTATTGGGGGCCTACATCATAACGTTTCCGAAGGCCAGGGTTACCTCGCTTTTCTTTGTATTATTCTTTTTCTTTATTCGCGATATCCCTGCTATTTATTTCATCCTGTTTTGGTTTATCCTCCAAGTCATCAACGGTGTCTCAAGCCTCGGCATAATGGGTAATACAACTGCGTGGTGGGCCCATATAGGCGGCTTTCTTTGCGGAATATTATTGATGATCATTCTTAGAAAAAGAGAAAAGCAAAGCATTATCTGATTTCTTAATACTTATTTCCTTAAACCTAATATCTCGCGGGCTTCCTGAGGCGTTGCTATTTCTTTACCCATAGCCAGCGCTATTTTTTTTATCCGTTTTACCAGCTCAACATTCGTAGCCAATACACCTTTGTCATAGAAAATGTTATCCTCCATACCCACACGGACATTACCGCCAAGAGCCAGCGCCATAGTAGATAAAGAAACATGGTCTTTCCCGATAGCGGATATCGTCCAGGTTGCTCCTTGCGGAAGGCTTTCATAAAGAAAAAAGAGATTCTTGTAACTGGCCGGCAATGAACCAGGCACACCTAAAACCAGGTTTACCTGCAACGGCCAGTCAAGGACTCCCTTTTTGACAAGCTGCAGGGCGTTGGCGAGCATCGCCGTATCAAAGACCTCGATTTCCGGCTTGCATCCGTATTTTCGCATCTCACCCGCAAGGTACTCTATTGTCACGGGGTCATTAAGATTTGCCTTGCTTGGAAAATTCGATGATCCTGTAGATAGACTGGCCATCTCCGGTTTGAGACAGATCATCTGGCCTCTTTCCTGATATGAATTTCCAGCGCGGCCTCCGGTCGACAGCTGCGTAATGATATCACAATCGCTTTTTTCTTTCAGCTTTGCGAGGATTTCCCGGTAAACCTGAACATCAGAGGTCGGTTTGCCTTCTTTATCGCGTGCATGAATATGTGCTACGGCAGCCCCTTCCTGCCAGCACTCGTATATCTGATCAGCAATCTCCTGTACGGTCACAGGCAAATGAGGGTTCATTTCTTTTGTCGGAACATTGCCTGTGGGGGCAATCGTAATAATTACTTTATCACTCATCCTGGGCACTTCCTTAATTCTATATAATAGCTTCTTAATTCTCTATGCCCTTCCTGGCTTCCACCCCTTGTGCGTAGTAGTGCTTTACCTCGCGCATTTCTGTGACAAGATCTGCTTTCTCGATGAGTTCTGACGGAGCGCCGCGTCCGGTTATGACAAGTTCAACACCAGGCGCCTTGCTGTCGATAAGCTCACTAACCTGTTCCCAGGTAACTAAATCAAAGCTCAGGGCAACATTAAGCTCATCCAAAACAACGAGGTCGAACTCGCCGCCGGTCAGCGCCTCTCTGGCCCGGTTCATTCCTTTTGCTATCAGGTCGACATACTCACGCGGGGGATGTCCGGGCGGAAATACTACCGCTTTATGACGCCATTTGGCCAACTCCTCCTCCGTCAGGCTGCCCTCTTTAACAATAAAAAAGGGCTTGCCAATAGTTTCGAGGGTCAGATTCGGGGATATGCCCGGCAAAATTTTATGCTCACTGTACACCTTCGACTTCATGAACTGCAGAAACATGACCTTTTTCCCAGCCCCAAGAGCCCGTATCGTCAAGCCTATTGCTGCCGTGGTTTTTCCTTTACCATTGCCTGTATATACATGTACATATCCTTTATCAGCCATTTTCCCTCCTGTTATATCCAAAAGGCCAGGCAACGCCTGAGCCTTTTGGGGTTCTGGTTATATTTCCGGGTTTTTTTGTCTGTTGGTACTTCCCTGTTCCTCGCATCCAGGATAAACAAGCTCTGGGGTTCTTGAAAGAATACCCTTTTGCATATTCCTTCTGCTTTCATCGGTCCTACCCATATGTTCATAAACATACCCCAGATTATAGTAAGCCAGTCTTAATTTTGGATCTAATTCTACCGCGTTCTCCAAATATTGAGCTGCCTTTTGCAGACAGCTTGCGCCCTCTTCTTTGCGTTCATCCTTGAGCAAAGACAGCGCTAATTGATAGTAACTCAGCCCTAGGTTAAAATGTGCATCCGAAATTTGCGGGTCGAGGAGAACCGCAGCCTGAAAGACCCAGATCGCCGTTTCCAGATTTCCGCTGGAGGATTGTTCAGTACCATCATAAATCAACTCTTTAACAATGTTCCGGTCGTATTTATTCACCCATTGCACATATGCCGGTGTTCCGGCATGGCTGGGCTGATGACCTATCACATAAACCATTGCCCCGGCAATACTTTTCCAAAAATCATCACCGGCAAGTCTTTTCTCAAAAGCGCCGAGAAAAATGGGATAAGTAAAATCCGAAGGCACTTCAACAGGTACATCGAGCTCGTAGGGTACCATAATGTATACCAACTGATCTCGCCAAGAATCNNATCCAGCATTTTTAACCTCCCCTTTCGTCGCACTACAGGAAAGAAAACATCGTTTTCGCACTCGCATTTAGCCTTGACGGAAGTCACGGAAGTCTTTGAAATTTATTTACTTAATTCGCCGGGCAAAAGCTAACTCCTCTTTTAATCCGTTCTATTTGATGATATATCGTGTAACTATTCAGATGGAGTTGAATTTCTCATACCTTCACCATACAGATATTTATACCTTTGCCCCTGATAGGAGCCTTGCTCCTTCATCCTATCTTCAATCATACCCTTAATCTTCCACCAGCTCGTATCCCAGTTGCAAAAAAGCAGATTACCCTGAGGTCCTTTCCCAACGAGACGCTGGATTACCGTATCCGGAGATAAATATTCAAGAAACATAATAACCCTCTTGATATATTCATCAAGGCTGATGAGACTGACCTCTCCTTTTTCGTACATCTGCCCAAGGACCGTATTTTTCACAATATAGAGCGAATGGAGTTTCACATAATCGATTGTCAGAGCCGATAGTATTTTGGCGTTTTCTATGACATCAAGCTCATCATCCCCCGGGAGATTGAGGATGACATGAGCGCAGCACGTAAACCCGTACCTTTTAATCCTTAATGCCGCATCGATAAATTCGGCCAGCGTATGGCCTCGGTTGATTTTGACGAGCGTATGGTAGTTGACAGTCTGCAAGCCCAGTTCAATAGTGATATCCAGGTTCCGTTCCGTTGCTATCTCCTGTAAAAATTCCAGATACGCCTCGGGGATACAGTCCGGGCGCGTGGAGATAGAAATGCCGACCAGGTCTTTCTCCTTGCTGGCGGCAATAATGTTTTTTTTAAAATCCTCTAGCGGCACATATGTGTTCGTAAAGGACTGGAAATAGGCAATAAACTTTCTGACATTGAAGCGTTTTGTAAAGAAGGCTTTGTTTTCGCTGAGTTGTTGTTCGACTGATAGATAATTAGGGAGGCTTTCGAACCCAGCCCCTTCTTCATCGCAAAAGATGCAGCCGCCTGTCCCGAGCGTACCGTCACGATTAGGACAGGTGCCCGGCAGGTTGACCGGCAGCTTGTAGATCTTTTCGCCATATAGCTCCTGTAGATGAGTAGAATAATCGCGGTAAAGTGTCTGCGTAGTCATTGTTTATCGAAGCCCCGTTCATTTTTAAGGATTAGGTTGTAATTATTGTATAACTTCGGGCGGTACAAATCCAGTTATGATTTATTTACTCAACATTATTTTTCAGCCAGGATATATCCATAGCCGTAGTTAGCCTTTAAAGACAGTTCGGGCATCTTTTTGCGTATTTTATATACCATGTTATCTACTACGCGATTGGTACAGTCCTCAGCGCCCCAGACATGTTGAATAATCTGATCTCTGGTTATTATCTGGCCGCTATTGTCAATAAAGTAGAGCAGAAAATTAAACTCCCTGGCTGTCAAAACCAATGGCTGGTTCCCATTGAACACTTCCCGGTTCTGCCGGTTAATTGTATATGGTGGAATCAGTACAAAGGGATTATCGTTCAAAACTGTTCGGACTTGATAGACCCGGGCAAGAAGCTTGCTTGTCCGAAGTACCAATTCTCTAGGCAAGAAAGGTTTGCTTATATAATCCTCTCCACCAATCTCCAACCCTTGAATGCGGTCAAAATCCTTGTCCCGGGAGGATATGAAAATAACCGGAACTTCAGGCGAATCCTCTTTTATTCTCCGCAAGAGCTGATAACCGTTATAACCTGGCAACAGTATATCTAAAATCCAAAGATGTGGACGGTTATTAATCTCCTGGCGTGCCTTTTCGCCATTGAAAAAAGATTTTACCCGCCACTCTTCTTTTTGGAGATATGCTGTCAGTAGCTTGTTTAGCGGTATATCGTCTTCAACCAGATAAATCTCATAAACCATTAGAATATCCCCTTTCCCTAATGATTCAATTCCAGAAAGAATGAAAATAAAGATTAATTGTACTACTTTTCATTATATTGCACACGAATATAAAATCGCAATAAGTCTATTATAATTTACTATATTTTTTTGAAATTTCAGCTATGAACTGGAGGATTGCTTAAAATTTTGTAGAAATTATTAAGTAAACTTTCTAGGTGGCGAAGTAATGGATACGTATTTTCTTGTCTTGTCTTTTTCTATATGTATTTTCCTTGTACTTGCTTATCTTTGTTTATATCTGCAGTATCATCAACGCTCCTTGTTATTGTGGGGCCTGGCAGGATTTATTTATGTATGCGAATACTGTCTTGATATTAGTATCATCTGGACAAGTATGCCTCCGATTTTACAGTACATAGATTGGTGCGCAGTTGAACTCGGCACTTTTCTGATGTTATGGGGAATATATCTTCATATCGACAAGCCCCTGCCAATTTGGGTCATAGTCGGGTACCTCGTTTGTCTCGTAGTACTCTTTATTATTTTAATATGTATTCCGTTTAGTGCAGGATTTATTCTGGCCTATGTGTGCGAAGGCCTGGGTCTGGTCTGGGCAGGAATGCTGCTGTTCCGCCATTCTGTATATAGCAAATTATGTACATATATCACCGGAGTTTCCTTATTTATTTGGGGATTAACCTTTTTCTCGGAGATTGGCCGAATCAATTTACCAAGGTTTACTTCAACATGGGGCTATGTCCTGGTCTGTCTGTTTGGAACCACAGCGACAATCGGTTTTATGGTGCTCTGCCTGCACAAAATAGCTGCGCTGGATAAAAACGATTCCAATCTTATGAAGTATGTTTCACACGAGCTGAAGACATCTGCGATGGTTATTCGTGGCTATGCTCAGTCTATGCGGGATGGTGTTTATCCAACCGGTTCACTAAATGGAAGTATCGACATGATAAACAGCGAGGCCGACCAAATGGAAAAAAGGCTTCATAATATGCTTTACTTGAATAAACTTAACTATTTAATTACCCACAATAGTGAGACAATGGAGACATTAAGCTTGGGTGAAATAGTGGAAGCTGGTATAGAGCGGTTTTGCTGGCGGCGACCGGATTTAGTCTGGGAAAAAAGGATTTCACCAGTCTTCATTCTAGGCGACCGGCAACAGTGGAATACCGTCATCGATAATCTGCTTGACAATCAGTTGCGTTATGCCCACCACTGTATCAGTTTATCTGTAAATACGGATGCTCTGGATAGCACCATCGTTTTACGCATCTGGAATGATGGACCAACTATAGAACCCCTCGTACTGAAGACATTGTTTAATGATTACCAAACGGGTATAGACGGACAATACGGTCTAGGTCTGGCTATTGTGAAGAAAATAGTTGAAGCACATCATGGCAAGATTTGGATAGAAAACGAAGCCGGGGGGGTTGCGTTTTATATCCATGTGCCCTCGAATGCGAACCTTCGGGGAAAACCGTAACAGCCAATAGGCTGTCGGTTTTCTCATTTTTTATATTTTTTAATTTGCGTGATATTTGCGTGATAATCGTCTTGTACAATTATGCTTATACCCCATCTATTAATTTAATTGAAAGAGGTGTATGAGTATGAAATGGTTTAGTCTCAGACGAGGACTCCTTATTTCAATCCTCGTCGCTTTGGTCCTGCTGATGCCAGGCCTGGCCCTGGCCAGTGACTGGTTTCCGTCGCTGCCTTCGGGGGTGAGCGGATCGCAGGTATCAACGTATACCGGGGGGGTGAGTTATTCGATCCCGATTGATGCCCCGGTTGGACCCGGCGGAATGACCCCCGGCCTCAGCTTAACTTACAGCAGCGTGGGAGTGGACGAAGGACAACCCACGGTCGATTCTGAGCGGGTCCGCATGGGCAACGGCTGGAATGTAAGCGGGCCTATCTCAATCATCAAAATTCAGACCAGTTTCATTGACCCGGTCGAGTATTACCTGCTGATTAACGGAACCCAGGAACGCCTGTACCTGGGCAGTGACGGCTATTACCACACGCGAATTGAAGGATTTAGCCAGATAAAACAAGAAGGCACCTACTGGTGGATGAAGACCAAGGACGGGACGTACTACCGGCTGGGCTACAATGCTGACGCGCGGCATTTTATGTATTATTACACCGGCAGAGGTTCAGAGGAACGCGACTACCAGTGGGATGTGGATTTGGTTGAGGATATTTACGGCAGCCAGATGTATTTTGAGTATTATGAATGGCTGGATGAGTGCCGAACCTGGACAGATATCTGGGGCTTTGTATATAACACGAAATCGGAAGTAGTCTCAGGACTTAAAAAAGTCGAATATACCAAGCGGGGCGGGGTCACGATGGGTTACCCCCTGACCGTGGAGTTCACAATCGAGGACAATCCCACGCAGCTTCAATGTGACTATTACTATTATCCCAGTTCTCCCGATCTGCCATATATTGAGGAAATAAGAAATTACCTGCGGTATAAGGAAGTGCAGATCAAAGTCAACGGGACCCTGCAGAAAAAATACGTCCTGAATTACAGCGGCGGCAACACCACCGACTACAACCTTTATTCAGTCACTATATACGGCGCCGATGGGACAACAGCGATGCCGACAGCAACCTTCGGCTACTCCGGCCACCATCTGAATTATATCAATAACGGAACCGGTGGGACCAAGAGTTTCGTTTATGAAAACTACACTTTAAATAATAAAACCCGGAAACGCGTAACCAGCGAAACTGCCTCTGATGGCAGGAGTAATTACGTAACCACCACTTATGCTTATGGAACCCCTTCCTGGCAGGACAGTGAATTCCGGGGCCATGACTGGGTGAAAAGTATCGATGCGGCGGGCAACTATATCCAGACCTATTACTATCAGGATGCGGCAAAACAAGGTCTGGTTTCCGAAAACCATGTCAAGAATGCCGCCAACGCCTTTTTTAGTAAAACCGTCAACACCTACAACGTGACAAATCCCTATACAAACGTATATTTAGTCAAACTGACACAGGCCGACCAATACCTCTATGACGGTTTTACCGACTACAAACAAACCCGGACCCTTTACGCATATGATAGTTTCGCCAATCCCACTAAAGTCAGCCAGATGGGCGATGTCAGCGTAAGCGGTGATGAAGTCTACGACTATACAGAATATATCAATGACACCACCAACTGGATCATCGGCGTACCCAAACATAACTATACGAAAAAGAGCGATGATGCTACGGTGGTGGCGGAAAACTGGTTATATTATTCCGATACTTACAACGGCACAGCAAATTATGACGGTTATAAGAAATACCTGCGCAAGAGGATAACGGCCATCATGTTCGGCGCCCGGGCTTATTCCGGCAATCCCACTGTCGACTACACTTATGATCAATACGGCAATATCACCCAGGTTATGGATTCTTTAGGTAATATTGCCACTACGGCTTACGACGGTTTCTATCACAACTTCCCGATCAGTGTCACCAACGCACTGGGACAGACCGCCTATACTTATTACTACTGGGTCAACGGCGGAGACGATACGGGATTCTCCGGTTTCGGATTGTACGGACAGGTCAAGAGCAACAAGGATGTTAATGGACATTTTACTAGGTACCAGTACGATGCGTTCGGACGGCTCGCGAAGAGCTGGCGGGAGAATTTCAGTGAGACCTACCCCGAATTCAGCTATACCTATGGTTTTTGGCAAAGCTCAACCAACCCCAATAAGGTGATCGCCTCAACGAGGATAGAACCCAACCAGACGGCCATCTTAAATACTTACACATATAGCGACGGTTGGGGGCAGGTAATCCAGACCCAGGCTCCGTCCGAGGAAGCAGGCAAAATGATGCTCAGCGGTCCGGTAGATTACAACAACCGTGGACTGGTGTCCGCCCAATACCTGGGGTATAAGGCTGCCAGTACCGGAGCGTTTATCTCCAATCCTATCAAAGCAAAAGGCACCAGCTTTACTTATGATGCAGTCGGAAGGGTGATCAGGACCGACTACCCGGACGGAACGTATATCACGAATGTCTACAACAAATATGTTACGGCCTCCATCGACCAGACAGGTAAATACGTACAGTACACCGCAGACGCTTATGGGCGGAATGTGACTACCTGGACGTTCACCGGTTCAAATCCCAACCTGACGCCATACGCTTCCACCAACTACGAATATGACGCTCTGGGACGGCCGGTGAAGACTATCGACGCTCAGGGAAACCAAAACACCATTACTTATGACAATCTCGGACGCAAAAATGCTACGCAGGACATGGACATGGGGAGCTGGACCTACCAGTATGACAAGCTGGGCAAATTAATCAGCCAGACTGACGCCAAAGGACAAACCATCACCATGCAGTATGACGCGCTCGGGCGGCTGACCAGAAAAACAAATCCGGATGCGACCTATACCCAATATACCTATGATACAGGCTCAAACAGCGTAGGACGGCTAGTTAAAGAAGAAGTGTGCGGTTCGAATAGTGTCCTCAATATTGTGCAAAATACAGACCTGAGCGCAGCCAGTTGGACTAAAACCTATGAAACGGATATCAGCTACCGGACAGACGGCCCGGCCGGAACGGCATTCAATGTAGCCCGATTTAAAAACGTCAACACTGGCTATGGTTACTGGTTTTCTTACGGTAACTACGCACCCCAGGAGGACGGTACAGAATATAAGGTAAGCCTGTGGGCCAAGGCTCCCAACGCCGCTTACGATGTTTTGGCTTATACGGCCGATAACTCGGAAACCGACCGGCACTGGAGTGAAGCCCTGACGGTACCTGCCGACGGACAGTGGCACCTGTTGGAATGGTTTATCTCGACAGGAACTCCTTCGGACTCCGATTCCTTAAGCTTTAACTTCATTAATTGCCAGGCCGATGCGTATATTGAGATTTCTTGTCCGATGATGATCAAGCTCGGCGCGTCCTCGCGGACAGTAGCAACGTATGAGATGAACGAAGGATCAGGTTCTACCCTAACCGATACGAGCGGTTACGGAAATACCGCCACTATCTCCGGAGCAGCCCGGACTGCCGGCTATAGCGGCGGAGGCTTAAGCTTTGACGGTGTCGATGATTATGCCTCGTTTGGTTACAGCGCCGGGAAACCCGCTAATAATTTCACCCTGGAAGCGTGGGTGAAACCTTCCGCGACCCATGAGATCGATGTCGAAGACGTCAGCGCTTTAGGCGGGGTATCGGGACAAAAATACCTGTTCGGCGCCAACCATGAAAGCGCCAATGGCGGCGTGGGCGTTTCCGTGGGCACCAACGGCGTTTCCGTATATGAGCACGGCGACAATTACATGCCGGCGCTGGCGGTCTACCAGGGCAACCTGGGGAACAACTGGACCCATGTGGCGGTGGTCTGCGAAAACCAGACACCGAAGATTTACGTGAACGGTGTGCTGGTAAGAACCGGCTTAAAATCGTCTCGGCCGAATTCCTATGCGCCGATTAAAATCGGCAGCGGCAGTTACGGCGCATTTGCCGGATTAGCGGACAAAGTGGCTGTATATAACAGCGCCTTATCGGAAAGTTCAATTAGCGCCCATTACCTTAGAGGCATCCCTGCAGCAGCCAGATTCGAGATGAACGAAACCTCCGGTTCCACTCTGACCGATTCGAGCGGCTGCGGCAACAACGCCACCATCTCCGGAGCAACCAGGACTACCGGTTTCGGCGGTAACGGATTGAGCTTCGACGGCGTCGATGACTACGCTGCGTTCAATTACAGCGCTGGGAAACCCGCCAATAGTTTCACGCTGGAAGCCTGGGTGAAACCGTCCACGACCCATGAAATCGATCAGGAAAATGCCGGCGCCATCACCGGAACCTCCGGACAGAAGTACTTGTTCGGCGCCAACCATGAAGGCGATAACGGCGGTGTCGGCGTTTCCGTGGGCACCAACGGCGTTTCCGTGTATGAGCACGGTAACGGTTATATGCCTGCACTGGCGGTCTATCAGGGCAATCTGGGGAATAACTGGACCCATGTGGCGGTGGTCTACGAAAACCAGACCCCGAAGATTTATGTGAATGGTGTGCTGGTAAGAACCGGCTTAAAATCGTCCAGGCCGTACTCCTATGCGCCGATTAAAATCGGCAGCGGTAGTTACGGCGCATTTGCCGGAAAGGCGGACAAAGCGGCAATTTATAGCGTCGCCCTGTCGCATGAGGAAATACTAAAGCATTATCAGATGGATACGGCAAGTTATACAGGAACTGTACAAAAAACCAGCTCCAAATACTATTATGATGCACTGGGACGCCAGATAAAGGTCGAGAAAAACATTGACGGAGTCCCCTATACTATCGAGAACGCTTACGATAATCTGGACCGGGTCACTTATACCACTTACCCCGATGGCAGCAGAGTCTATTATACCTACAACACCAATAACGGGATGGTATCCAAGATTGGCTCCGTGGCCGGGGGCGACCAGTACCTGAAGTCCCAGACCTTTAACGAGTGCGGCCTCGTGACAGCCAAAACTGTCGGCAACAACGTCACGCTTAACTATACCTATGATCCCAACAATCTCCGGGTGACCGGAGTCAACGCCGTCAACAGCGGCGGTACCTCGGTGCAGAAACTAACCTACACATATAATAACGCCGGGATGGTGACCGGTATTGTAGATAACGCCAACAGCTATAACTGGACCTATGTTTATGATGATCTCTACCGTCTGACCCAGGCCAGGCGCGGCACCGGTACGACATTGGGCGGCGGCACTCAAGCTTACAGCAAATCCTATGCCTACAATAACATTAACAACATTACCAGCTTTGAAGGCCGGACCTATGCCTATGGGAATGCGGCTCACAAGCATGCGGTTACGAGCGAAGGAACCAACACCTATACCTATGACGCCAACGGCAATATGACGAGCGGAGCGGGCCGCACCTACACCTGGAGCTATGATAACAAACCGACCTCGATCGTTAAAGGCGGGGTTACCACCAGCTTCACTTACGATGCCGACGGCGAACGCGTGAAAAAGACAAGCGGATCAAACTGGAGCATCTATGTGGGCAGTATCTTTGAAGAAGACCAGTCCGGCAGCAGGACCTGCTATATCGATGCGGCGGGTGTATCCGTCAAGAAGAAGGTCGACGGCAGTCTCTACTTTATCCTGAAGGACCATCTGGGCGGCGCCGGTATCATTACCGACGGCAGCGGGAATGTTGTAACCAGGCAGTACTACCAGCCCTACGGGTTAGACGACCCGACCGGTTCAATCGAGAATGAAGTAGATAATCATAAGTTCACCGGTCAGGAAGAAGATACTGAAACCGGGCTGTACTACTTCAACGCCCGCTATTACGACCCGGCTTTGGGACGGTTTGTCAGCGCGGACCCGACCGGGGGAGCTAATAGGTATGCCTATTGCGGAAATGAACCCATCAACCGTATTGACCCTTCCGGTTATTTCTGGGCAGAATTGGGCCAGGCGCTTGATAACAATCCTATTTCGAATGCCATCGAAGGGGAAAGCCAACATGCGTCTGATCATTACAACGCTATTACTGAAACTATCGGTGAACCTGAGGAAAACTATGAGACGATTGTAGAGACAGGCCAAAGCATTGTGCCAAGGGCTACCGAAACATATGAGTATATAACCACGCCAGGCGCCGGTCAATCCGTTGCCCCGCCCATCGACCCAAACCTGCAGGGAGAACCGGGATCGTTCTGGTACAATGCCGCCGAATGGTGGAATAATGTGTTTGTGAACGAAGATTCTTATTTGTCATATAACTACTGGTACCAGAAAAGATCAATGGCCGACAGGGCTGAAGCCCAGATTGCCTATCCGGCTATTATTGCCACAGGCGGCAAGCTCAAATCCGGCGGACTGACGTTCTGGGATAAGGTAGATGTCGCGGGAACTGCCGCGCTTGCCAGTATTGCTGCCTACAAATCCGGTGATATTGTAGACGGAATTATGGTATCCGGCGGGATGGGAGCCTTTGGTGCATCTAAATCCATGGGCTTTGCAAAAATCGATAATATGTATAAATATAAATTTTCGAAAACTAAAGTAATGTATGCCGAGCAACAATTATTTTCCATTGCAAATAATGTGGGCCATAAAGGAACGCGGGACTTAACTGTGTTGGGTAAATGGACCTACGACGTACATATACGTAATGCCATACAAGAACAGGTCGGTGTATTGATAATAAAAGCAGCGGATAAACGGACCCCAATTTTTAAGACCGGAATTAAAAAATGGGATTCTATTCCCACAAGCCCCAATTCAGTCATATCAGGCACAGTTAACCAGGTTTCATGGGGAGCAAGAATCCTCAGCACACCCGGCAGTTCATCGTCAAGACCATCGAATAGTGGATCTACCCGCTCCAAAGTTGTCTACGCACAGGACATCCCTTCACCTTGGGCAAAATAACAGCCTCTTAACCAGTCCGGGGGCTGTGTCAAAAGCCCCTAAAACAACCGAATAAAAGCTACAAAAAAACGCGTAAAATCAAGGGATTTACGCGTTTTTCCGCTATAAAAAGACAAGAAAATATGGTAAAATACATATAGTAACAAATATTCAATAATAAGGCATGAAATGAGGCCGTCGTATGAAAGAGAAACCATCCTTCATACCATACCAGCAACATCAGCTTAGCCTGCTGCCACCCGGTGATGATGCTTAAAATAGTCATCTATGCTTACACTCAGAAAATATATACATGTAGGATGATCGCCAAAGAATGCCGGGAAAACATCATGTTCATGTGGTTATCCGGAGGCGCAAAGCCTGATTATATAACCATCAACAGATTCCGAAGCGAACGGATGAAAGACGTGATAATCGATATCTTCGCGGAGGTTGTGGACCTCCTGCACCGAGAAGAGTATATCAAGCTCGAAAACTATTTTCTTGACGGGACCAAGATCGAAGCCAATGCCAATAAATATAGCTGGGTATGGGGAAAAAGCCCCAAGCGATACAAAGAAAACCTGCGAAAAAAATGCGAAGAACTCCTCCAAGGAATTGACAAGATGAACAAAGAAGAGAACGAAGCATACGGCGATAATGACCTAGAAGAGCTGGGAGGCGACAAAGAGATTGACTCCCAGGCAATCCGGGAAGCAGCTGAAAGAATCAACGAGAGATTACGGAAAAGCCCCGATGATAAAGAGCTTAAAAAGGCCAAAAAGCTGATAGAAAAAGATTACCTTCCGCGTATGGAAAAATATGGGGGAACTGCCAAAGAACGTGATAGCCGATGCCGGATATGGCAGCGAAGAGAATTACGAATACCTGCAAAAAGAAGACCTGAACA
The DNA here is from genome assembly GCA_002422465.1 of Peptococcaceae bacterium UBA6129. Lineage (GTDB taxonomy): Bacteria > Bacillota > Peptococcia > DRI-13 > UBA6129 > UBA6129. The sequence continues at coordinate 29,289 of DIVP01000047.1, forward strand.
ATTACGTAAAATACAACACCTTCCACAAAGAAGCCAGCAAGAAATGGAAACAAGATCTTAGCAAAGTACAAAACTGGGGCTATGACAAAGAAAAAGACGAATACATCTGCGGATACGGTAAAAG
>DIVP01000044.1 GCA_002422465.1 Peptococcaceae bacterium UBA6129
GTCTGGCTGTTATGGAAGTTCTCTACGCCGAGTTTGGCGATGGCAAATATCGTCCCTGCCCGCTGCTTAGGAAAATGGTACGCGCCGGCTTCTTAGGCCGTAAGACCGGCAAGGGCTTCTTCAAATACTAGGATTAGCCATAAGGTATTAATACTCATGTTTTGTGAAGGAGGTAATAGTTAGTGGCAAACGTATTGCTTGAAAAAAGTGAAGGCATTGCTATCATTTCCATTAACAGGCCGGAAGCATTAAACGCTTTGAACACGGAGACTGTTGTCGAGCTTGGAAAAGTCGTTGATGCTGTCAAGGCTGATGATGAAGTAAGGGTTGTCATAATTACAGGTGCCGGTGGAAAAGCGTTTGTAGCCGGCGCTGATATTGCCGAAATGCAGTCGAAGAATGCTGAAGCAGGCTTTATATTTGGTACTACGGGGCAGGCGGTTTTTGAAAAGATTGAAGGGCTTGCCAGACCTGTTATTGCTGCAATTAATGGCTTTGCGCTCGGCGGTGGCTGTGAACTGGCTATGGCCTGTGATATTCGTCTGGCTTCCGAAAAGGCCAAATTTGGGCAGCCTGAAGTTGGACTTGGGATTATCCCGGGCTTCGGCGGAACCCAGCGCCTGCCGCGTCTCGTTGGTAAAGGCAAAGCTATGGAGCTTATTTTAACCGGAGGCGTTATTCCCGCTGCTGAGGCTCTCCGCATCGGCCTAGTCGATAAAGTTGTCGAAGGTGATGTACTGGAAGCAGCCAAGGAATTAGCAAAAAATATCGCTGCAAAATCTCCGCTGGCGATTCGCTATGCCAAGGCTGCTGTCAACAAAGGCTTGCAGTCCGATGTCAATACGGCTATTGCTTATGAAGCAAGCTTGCTCGGACTTTGCTTTGCAACCGAAGATCAAAAAGAGGGCATGGCAGCATTTTTGGGGAAACGCAAGCCGGAATTTAAAGGTCGTTAAAACCTAAAACATGATGAATAATGTTAGGAGGATGGGGAATGAGTAAAAATCCCTTTGATTTGACGGGCAAGGTAGCTATCGTTACCGGCTCTACCAAAGGTTTAGGTCATGGTATGGCTGTTGCTTTGGCTAATGCAGGCGCTAATATTGTTATAGTCAGCAGGACTCCTGCAGAATGTGACCAGGTGGCCAAAGAAATCGCAGCATTGGGGGTACAAACACTATCTGCTCCAACAGACGTATCAAAACCAGAAGGAATTCAGGGACTGGTTGATAAAGCTATTGCTAAATTCGGTAAAATTGACATTCTCGTCAATAATGCCGGAACCGCCGTGACCAAGCCCGCAGAAACACTGACCATAGAGGATTGGGACAGGGTTGTCAATGTTAACCTCAAAGGTGTTTTCCTGATGGCCCAGGCTGTTGGCCGTGAAATGATCAAGCAAAAATCCGGTAAAATCATTAATATTGCCTCGATGTTTGGTCTCGTCGGCGATAAAAACGTCTTACCGTATCTGGCCAGCAAGGGTGGGGTTATTCAGTTAACAAGAGGGCTGGCCCTCGAATGGACCAAGTATAATATCCAGGTTAACTCTGTTGCTCCCGGTTATGTGAAAACCCCAATCAACGAAAAAGAATTTTCGGATGAAAAAGTGTATAACTACATAATAGGCAAGACTCCGATGCGCAGACTTGGCGCTGTTGAAGATATTGCCGGCGCAGTCGTTTATTTGGCTTCAAACGCTTCCAACTATGTCACCGGTTCTACTATTACCGTAGATGGCGGCTGGACAGCTCAATAACAGGCCAATATAAATAACCTCCTTTGACAGACATCTCTAGAAAATAGGGGTGTCTCTTTTTTTTAATGTCATCGTACAGCCATACTTCATATGTTAAAGTAGAAATCTATTCTCTGCCGATTGCGCAGGGGCTATTGAAAACGGGGTGAAAACGCGATGACATTACTCCAATGGGCTAAAAAAGTGCATAACCAGTTCATGGAAATGTTCAGTGTGGACAGTAAGGTTGAACCGGGGGACGTAATTGGTGTAAGCAGGATTTTATATGAACATTATGGCGTCTATATTGGTGAGGGTAAAGTAATTCATTATCATATGAAAAATAGTGAAATAAAGCTAACAGTTCAGGAAACCGACATCGAGGAATTTTTAGGCGGGGCGTCAACTTTTTTCATTTTGGATTGTGAGTATAGACAGCCCCACAAATCAGCGCCAATTAAATATAGAGAGGCTGAGGAAATATTTAGTAAAGTAAAAGTATTTTCGCCGGAAGATACAATCAAGCGTGCTAAGAATAAAATAGGTGAAGGAGAATACAATTTATTTTTAAACAATTGCGAGCATTTTGCGATCTGGTGCAAGACCGGGATTAGACAAAGCCATCAGATCGAAGAACTATTATGGTTTATTCCCCGGATTAAACAAAGCGCTAAAACGGCCCTGTGCTTGTAAACTTATGCATTAATTGCAACTATTACCAGGATGCCGGAAGCAAATTTTCTTATCGGCAGGAACATACTAAAAGTAAAAAGCAGCATGGGGATTGAAATGGTAATAACAGGAAGAGTAAGGATCGATTATAAAACAAAGAACCTCGCAAAACGGATTCAACCCCACGAAATCGCAGTAATAAACCATCTCGATCTTGATGAACTGGCAGCATTATCCCTGGTCAGAGCCAGAGTAAAGGCAGTCATTAATTGTCAGCCTTCGATTAGCGGGAAATATCCCAACCTAGGGCCGTTAACTCTGCTTGAAAATGATATCCCATTACTTGATAGTGTCAATTCAAGTGTGATGACCTTAACAGAGGGGCAGCTTATCGAGATCAGGGGCGAGGGTGTCTATTGCGGCGAATTATTATATGCTAAGGGTGTGCGACAAACAAAAGAAGCAGTACTTGCTGCGATGGACAGCAGTAAAACTAACATGCAGCAAAGCCTCGAAAGCTTTTTAGATAACACCTTGTTTTATGCGCACCATGAACGCGATATTATTCTCGGCGATTTAAAGATACCTCAGCTGGATACGTCGTTTGCCGGAAAACAGGCTTTAATAGTAGTGCGCGGCAAGAGTTATTGCGAGGATCTAAAAGCGGTAAAATCCTATATTAGTGAGATGCGGCCGGTTTTAATCGGTGTTGACGGGGGCGCTGATATCCTCGTGGAATACGGTTATAAGCCGGATTTGATTATTGGAGATATGGACAGCATCAGCGATGATGCTCTTTCCTGCGGCGCGGAAATCCTCGTACATGCATATACTGATGGAGCTGCACCAGGTCTGGAACGAACTCGAAAATTGGAATTAGAGGCGAAAATATTTTCCGTGCCCGGTACAAGTGAGGATGCAGCCATGCTGCTGGCTTATCATGCGGGTGCGGAGTTGATAGTTGCAGTTGGAACACATTCCAATATGATTGATTTTTTGGAAAAGGGCAGAAAAGGCATGGCCAGTACGCTATTAACACGTTTAAAGGTGGGAAGTATTCTCGTTGACGCCAAGGGCGTCAGCAAGCTGTACGGAAAGCCGCTTGGATTGAGACCGGTTTTCCAGCTTGTCATGGCTGCGGTATTTCCGCTTGTGATAATTATTACCGCATCATCTCTTTTATCACAATTAGGGCGGCTGCTTATCCTGAAATTTAGATTACTATTAAGAATCTAATAGGAGGGAAGGATCATGATTATTGATTCGAGATATCACACCGCTTCTTTAGCCGCCGTATTTTTAGCGTTGGGCATTGGCATAGTAATCGGAAGCTTGCTTGTCGGTGACAGATTGACAGATAATATCCTCGACGAACGCGAACGGCTTGTTGAGCGGCTCGAAGAGGATTATGATAACCTGGCGGAACAAGTCAGGCTTGAGCATGAAGAATATTTGGCTATGGAAAATACTTTAGACAGCTATGAACGTTATGCGCAGGAGACCTTGTCTTCAGTAATCAGCGGGCGGCTGACCGGGAAAAAAATCTTGCTTTTTAAGGATGAAAATAAAAAAATGCCGGCATTCTTTGAGGAAAATCTAAAGCTGGCCGGCGCCGAGACCATCTGGTGTGACAATAATGCTGAGCCCGCTATTAACCTCATGGGGATGGGGACTTTTTATACGGGTAAGCTAGAGGATGATTTAAAAAATATCGATGCTGTTATCCTGATAGATTTTAGGAATAATCCCAACGGTGTACCTGAGGAA